>DATKDF010000215.1:0-18735 GCA_035512795.1 Vicinamibacterales bacterium | reverse complement strand
AGCGCGGCAGGTGGAAGTTGGTGAGCAGGCCGTCGATCGCGCGAAGCCTGAAGCCCGGGTAGATGAAGAGATCGGCCGCGCCCTCCGTCTGCCCCGTCGCGGCCCACGTCTCGAGGGCGCGTGTGGTCGTCGTGCCCACAGCCACGACCCGATGGCCAGCCGCGCGGGCCGCGGCCATCCGCTCGATCGTCGCCCGGGGAATCTCGAACCACTCCGGATCGACGACGTGGTCCTCGACCTGTTCGGCGCGGACGGGCTTGAAGGTGCCGTAGCCGACCTGGAGCGTCACCGTGGCCCAGCCGACGCCGCCCTCAGCCAGCCGCTCGATGAGCGCGTCGGAGAAATGAAGACCCGCCGTCGGGGCCGCCACCGACCCGCGCGCCCGGGCGAAGACCGTTTGGTACCGATCGCGGTCGGCGGGCGTGTCCGGCCGATCGATGTAAGGCGGCAGCGGAATGTGGCCGAGCGCGTCGACGGCGGCGTCGAGCCCCGGCGAGCCCTCGACCTCGAACCGCACGAGCCTGCGGCCGAAGTAGCGGCGCTCGAGGATCTCGCCGCGAAGCCGGACGCCCGGCGCGCGCGCCGGATCGTCGAAGACGATGCGCGTGCCGGGCTGGAGCTTCTGGCCCGGGTGCACGAGGGCCTGCCAGGTGTCGTCGCCCTCGCGCTCGAGCAGCAGGCACTCGACGGCACCCCCGCTCGGATCGCGGCGGCCCAGGAGACGCGCCGGAAACACGCGCGTGTCATTGGCGACGAGCACGTCGCCCGGCGCCAGGAGCCCCGGCAGATCGCCGATCGTCGCTTCGTGCCACGACCCGGCGGCGCGGTCGACGACCATCAGCCGCGAGGTGCCGCGCGGGCGGGCGTGCTGGGCGATCAGATGGCCGGGAAGATCGAAGTCGAACGCGGACGTCAGCACCTGCGCGGGTTCTGTCGCTGGCCGCTACTGCACGCGGACGGGCTGGATCCAGGCGACGTTGCCGATGCTGTCGTACACCTTCGCGCGCACGTAGCCCTCATCGCCGGTGAACGTGTACGTGGCGGTGCTTTCCTGCGCGTCCCGGAGGAGCCGGCCGCCCTGGCCGATGAAGTGGATCCGGTGCTTGCGGCCCCCCGTCGGCCGGACCTCCACGGTCATCGACGTGGCCGTCGTGCGCACGTCGACCAGTTCGACGCCGGTCGACGCGTAGAAGTCGCCGCGCTCGATCGCGTCGAGCAGCGTCCGGGTGTCCAGGTGCGGCGCGCGCACGGCAATCCACCCGCGGCCCGGGCCGGCGACGTTCGGATTGCCGGGCTGCTTGAACGTGTGGGCATCGTCGACGGCCAGACCGTAGAGCCAGACGCCCTGCGACAGGATGAGGTCCCACGCTTCGTCGAGGCTCGGCACACCGCCGCCGCCGTAGCTGTGCACGGCGGGATGGCCGTTGTAGACCTCGAACAACCGGTTGTTCTGTACCTGGCGGAGGTCGTCGGGGGTGAGTGCCCATCCGAAGTTCGGATGGTTGATGTGCGGAATGCCGTCCGCACGGCGAATCCCGTCCACGTTGTACTGGATGGTCTCGACCACCGACATCCTGTCCCGGGCCGGCTCGACGTGTTCGGTGATGCCGAGGCCGTTGACGTGGACCGGCCGGCTCTGGAACGACGAGGTGACCTCCTCGCCCTGCACGACCAGGAACTTCCCGGCGGCGCCGTGCAGGTCGTTGAGCGCGTCAACGCGGGTCACGTAGTTGTGATCGGTCAGGACGAGGAAGTGATACCCGTGCTCCCGGTACCAGCGGACGACATCGTCGGGCGTGCTGTCGCCGTCGCTGTTGAGCGTGTGGGCGTGCGTGTTGCCCTTGTACCAGCGCATCTCGCTGCCGGGAATCGCCTGCTGAAACTCCGGCGCGCCAGAGAGCGCGGGGGTACGGGCGACCGCCAGCCCCAACGTGAGGCCGACCGTCGCGGCAAGGAGCGAGGCACGCACCAGCGTGCCGGATCGGGGACGAGACATCGGCGACTCCAGCGGTCATTGTAGCCGGGCGCGGGTTCGGGATTTCCGGTTCGGGCTCTTGACGGCCGTCATCCTGATTAGCTAGATTAGCTAACATGATCGCCGTCAACATGCACGAGGCCAAGACCCGGTTGTCCGAGCTCGTCAAGGCCGTCGAGGAGCGCAACGAAACGGTGGTCCTCTGCCGCGACGGCCGTGAAGTGGCCGAGATCCGCCGCCGGGTCAAGCGGCGTCAGATGCGCGATCTGACCCCGGATGGGCGGTTTCACGCGGACCTCGCGCCGGGCTACGACCCGACCGCGCCGCTCGGTGGGGACGAGTGGCCCGACGATCTCCGGTGAACGTTCTGCTGGACACGTGCGCGCTGCTGGCGCTGGCACGAGGTGAACTCCCCCGCGAGGCCGCCGCGGCGCTGCGGTCGGCTGCCGAAGCCCACGTCTCGGTCGTCACCGCGTGGGAGGTGGCGATCAAAGTCGCACGCGGCAGGCTCCAGCTCAAGGCGCCTCCCGCCGCATGGTTTCAGGGACTGGCCGAGCGGTACAAGCTGAGCGAGGTGCCTCTCGATTTCCGCATCGCCTGCGCGGCCGCCGCCCTGCCGGCGATCCACGGCGATCCGTTCGACCGCGTTCTCGTCGCGCTGGCGCAGGCGCACGGGCTCACGATCCTGACGTCGGACGGCCACATCCCGCAGTACCCTGGCGTCAAGGCCCTCTGGTAGAGGGCACGTCAGGGTCACAACCGGTGTCAGGCCCGCCGCGGACGGGTCCGGTAGCGGATCACCCTGCCGGCGACCCCTTCTTGCGCCGGAGCGAGGCGCTGAACTCGCTCGCCGTCTCGACACGGATCCCGTGCCGGAGCGACGAGACGAAGTGCTTGCGGTTGTCGGTCACGATCACCTGAGCGCCCGAGGACCGGGCGATGGCGGCAATGTGGGCGTCGTGGATGCGGCCGCCGACCAGTGCGTCTTCGACGGCGGTGTCGATCAGTTCCCGGCGTGCGCCCGCCGGCAGGTCGAAGACCTCGAGTCGTTCGAAGACCTCCTCGCAGACGAGCCGCGCAGCATCGGCGGGCGTGAGCCGGTACTCGGCGGGCAGCCGGGTGCTGACCGAGTAGAACTCGAGGCAGCAGTGCCACGCGGTGCCGGCCGACGTCACCGTGCGGCCGGCCACGGCGTGCAGGATCGACTGTGCGGCGCCGCTCGGCGGACCGAAGTCGATGAGCCCGGCGAGAAGGATGCTGGTGTCGAGGAACACGGTCACGGCCACCGGCTGCGCTCCTCCTCGATGAGCGCCGCGACATCGACCGTGGGCCGCGCGTCAGGGCGCGCCGTCGGACGCGCGACCAGCCGGCGGCCGATCCGGATGAGCCGCGGCGCCGGCGCGACGCGCTCGATCCGGAGCCCGAGTTCGTCCAGCGAAATCTCGAGTTCGGTGCCCGGCACGAGCCCGGCCCGGTCCCGGATGCCCGCCGGGATGACCACCCGTCCTGCCTTGTCAATGGTGGTACGCATGGCAGGAGAATACCATCGACACGGGGTCCCCCGCCCAGGGGTCAGGGCCGCGGTTCAGGCCGCCCCGCTCGCCACCCACCAGAGGCTCGCCAGAAACCACAGCGCCAGCACCACCGGGATGATCAACACCAGCCCGAACAGACCGGCCATGGCGGCCGCCACGAGAAAGTCGCTCCGGTCGGGCACCGCGCCCGGCCGGGCATGGCGGACGAGCAGGTCGAGGTTCCGGACGTTGGCGCGCCAGAAGATGTCGCCGATGTGCCCGGCGACCGGGACGGTGCCGATGAGCGCGTCGATGAACGCATTGGCCAGCATCCGCGCGAGCACGACCGCGGGCACGTGCTGGTGCACGCCCTGCACGAGCAGGAGGACGGCGAACATGGGGCTGACGAGCGTGCCGACGCCCGGCACGAGCGCCAGCACGGGATCGAGCCCGAACCGGATCGACGTGCCGGGGATCACGAACCGGTTGTCGAGCAGTTCGGCCAGCCCGCGAAGCCAGGCGAGGGTGTCAGAGGCTGGTCTCATCTCGCGCGGATTCGTGAATCGCCGATCTCGAATCTACAATCTGGGCGCATCGTGAATCGGATCATCTCGACACTCGGCTCCACGTGGGACGGATCGGGCGTCCAGTTTGCCATTTTCTCGGCCCATGCGACGTCGGTCGACCTCTGCCTGTTTGGCGACGCCGACGAGGCCGGCGAGTCGCGGCGCGTCCCTCTGGTTCGTGATGGGCGGCGCTGGCACACGTACGTTCCCGGCCTCGGCCCCGGTCAGCGGTACGGCTATCGCGTCGACGGCCCGTGGGCTCCGGCGGCCGGGCACTGGTTCAACCCGGCCAAGGTGCTCTTCGACCCGTACGCACGGGCCGTGGGACGGCCGTTCCGATGGGACCCATCGCTCTGGACCGCGCACGACCCCGACGTCGAGGCGCCGACGCCGGACGCCCGCGACAGCGCCCCCTTTGCGCCGCTCGCCGCCGTGGTCGATCCGGCGTTCGACTGGGGGAACGACCGGCCGCCGCGCACGCCGTGGCCGGACACCGTCATCTACGAGCTGCACGTCAAGGGATTCACGGCGCTGCACGATGCGATCCCGGCGCCGCTCCGCGGCACCTACCTCGGCCTGGCGTCGGAGCCGGCCATCCGGCATCTGGTCGACCTCGGTGTCACGGCGGTGGAGCTCCTGCCCGTCCACCTGCACGCCGGCGAGTGGCCGCTCGTCCGGCGTGGGCTCGAGAATTACTGGGGGTACAACACGCTCGGGTACTTCGCGCCCGATCACCGGTTCGCGACCGGCGGCGATCCGGCGCGCGCGGTCGACGAGTTCCGCGCGATGGTCCGGGCGCTCCACGCCGCCGGCCTCGAAGTCATCCTCGACGTCGTCTACAACCACACCGCCGAAGGCCACCACCTCGGCCCGACGCTGTCGTTCCGCGGTATCGACAACGCCAGCTACTACCGGCCCGAACCGACCTACCCGTGGCGCTACCTCGACGTGACCGGCACGGGAAACACGGTGAACGTCGACACGCCAGAGGTCGGCGACCTCATCCTCGACAGCCTGCGCTACTGGGTAAGCGAGATGCACGTCGACGGCTTCCGCTTCGATCTGGCGACGACGCTCGCGCGCGGGCCGGATGGCGTGACCAGGCCGGCGCCACTTTTCGAGGCCATCGAGCGCGACCCGGTGCTGGCCGGCGTGAAGCACATCGCCGAACCGTGGGACGTCGGGCCCGACGGCTACCAGCTTGGCGCGTTTCCGGCGGGTTGGGCCGAATGGAACAACCGGTATCGCGACACCGTGCGGCGCTTCTGGCGCGGCGACGCCGGGCAGCTTCCGGACCTCGCCACGCGGCTCTCCGGCAGCAGCGACCTGTTCCCGCCGGCCGACCGGTCGCCGCACGCGAGCATCAACTACGTCACGTCGCACGACGGCTTCACGCTCGCCGACCTCGTATCGTACGCGGCGAAGCACAACGCGGCCAACGGCGAAGATAACCGCGACGGCGAGCACGAGAACTTCAGCTGGAATCACGGCGTCGAGGGAGCGACGAGTAATGACGCAATCCTGGCGCAGCGGGCGCGCGACCGGCGCAATCTGCTGCTCACCCTTCTCGTCTCGCTGGGCACGCCGATGATCTCGGCTGGTGACGAAGTGGGCCGGACGCAGCAGGGCAACAACAACGCCTACTGCCAGGACTCGGATCTGACGTGGACGCCCTGGGGCCCGGCGGCCGATGCACGCCTGCACGCCTTCACGCGGCAGATGCTCGCGCTGCGCGCCGGGACACCCGCGCTTCGCCGCACGACATTCTTCGGCCCGACCGACGTCCGGTGGCTTCGTCCCGAGGGCGGCGAGATGACCGAGGCCGACTGGCACGACGCCGGCCGCCGGGCGCTCGGCATGCTCATCGACGGGACGGTGCTCGTGCTCCTCAACGCGGCCGATCGCGACGTCACGTTCGTGCTGCCGGAGACGGCCGGAACGTGGGAACTGCGCCTGAATACGGCCGATCCGACAGCCACACCGGGCCGCCCCGTTGCCGGAGTGTCGGTCCTCCTGGCGTCCCGGAGTTCCGCGATTCTGGGGTACACGGGGGAGTATCTGCCGTAGAATCACCGCTTCGGTGATTGGCCCAGTGCCCAGGAGGTCTCCAATGGTCCCGCGCGCCCTTGTCGTGTCGTCCTTTGTTGTGTTTGCGACCGCGTGTGGAGCGCCAGCTGAACCACCCGCCGCGCAATCGACCGCGCCCGCGGCGGCGCCGGCCGGGCCGGTGACCCCGCCGGCCACTGACGAGGAGCGGATTGCCAGCGCCCTGTCGGCCGCGCCGGCGTCGGTATCGTCGAACGCGACGATTCTCGCCTTCGACGACCAGATGCAGCCGCGCACCTTGCGCGAGGGCACCAACGGCTGGACGTGCCTGCCCGACATGCCGCACACGCCCGGCGCCGACCCGATGTGTCTCGACGCGGCCGGCATGGCGTGGGCCCAGGCCTGGATGGCGCACGAGACCCCGCCGGCCGACACGATGGGCTTCGGCTACATGCTCGCCGGAGGCTCGGACGCGAGCAACACCGACCCGTTCGCCACCGCACCGGCCGAAGGCGGGCGCTGGGTCGACACCGGCCCCCACGTGATGGTTTTCAACATCGGCGACCGGTTCCCGGGCTACCCGACCGACGCGAGCGACACGACGCGTCCGTACGTCATGTTTCCGGGAACGCCGTATGCGCATCTCATGATTCCGGTCAGGTAACGACAGGTACGACACGTACGACAGGGACGCGGAACGAGCTGAAGCAGGTCATCTTCTGGCTTTGCCATGCTGAGATGGTCCCTCTACCTCTTTGCCACCCTCGCCGGCCTTGTCGCGATCGTGCTCGTCATCGGCTGGTCGCTGCCCGTCGCGCACACGGCCTCGCGCACGCGCGTGGTGGCGGCCCCGCCCGATCGCGTCTTCGTCATCGTCAGTGACTTCGCCCGGTACCCCGACTGGCGGACGGGTGTGACGCGCGTCACGGTCACCGGCGATCCGGGCCCGGGACTGGCCATCCAGGAGACCGCCGACTACGGCGACGTGCCCTATCGCGTCGAGACCTGGGAGGCGCCGACGCGGCTCGTCACGCGTATCGCGAGCGCCGACCTGCCCTTTGGCGGTACGTGGACGTACGACATTCACCCGGATGCCGGCGGCGGATCGCGGGTCACCATCACCGAGCACGGCGAGGTGTACAACGTGTTCTTCCGGTTCATGGCCCGCTTCGTGTTCGGCCACACGTCGACGCTGGATCAGTACCTCACCGACCTCGACGCCGCGGTCAGAGGCTCCAGCGCAGCAGGACGCTCCCGACCGTGAAACCCGCGCCGACCGAGGCGAGCAGCACGAGGTCGCCCTTTCGGACGCGGCCGTCGCGACGCGCGTCGCAGAGCGCGAGCGGAATCGTGCCGGCGGTGGTGTTGCCGTAGTGCTCGAGGTTGATGACGACCTTCGACGGGTCCACGCCGAGCCGTTCGGTGGAGGCTTCGATGATGCGGCGGTTGGCCTGGTGCGAGACGAACAGGTCCACGTCGGCCGGTGTGAGGCCGTTCTTCCGGAGGATGCGGCGCGCAATCTCCTCGGTCATCCTGACCGCGAAGCGGAAGACGGTCTGCCCGTCCTGCTTCACGTAATGGAGCCGCTGGTCCACGGTCGCATGCGACGCGGGCAGCCGGCTGCCGCCGGCCGGCATGCACAGCGCCGCGCCCTCGCGGCCATCGGTCAGGTGCTCGAAGTCGAGAATGCACGGCTCGCCCGGCGCCGCCGGCGAGAGCACGGCCGCGCCGGCGCCGTCCCCGAACAGCACGCACGTGGCCCGATCGGTGTAGTCGATGATGCTCGACATGACGTCGGCGCCGACGACGAGCGCGTGCTCGACGGCGCCGGTGGCGACCATCTGCGCGCCGATGCTCAGGGAATAGGTGAATCCCGAACAGGCCGCGCCAAGATCGAACCCCCAGGCGTTGACCGCGCCGATCTTCGCCTGCAGCGTGCAGGCCGTGCTCGGAAAGATCGTGTCGGGCGTCGTCGTGCCGACGACGATGAAACCGATCTGTGGCGGCGTCACGCCGGCCTCGGCCAGGGCGGCCTCGGCGGCCGGCTTGGCCAGGTCGGACGTCGCCACGCCCGGATCGACGATGTGCCGCTCGCGAATCCCCGTGCGCTGCATGATCCAGTCGTGCGTGGTTTCGACGAGCTTCTCGAGGTCTTCATTGGTCAGGAGTTTCGGCGGGACGTAGCTTGCGATCCCCGCGATCTTCACCGGTCGCAGTGCCTTCACCACAGACGTTCCTTTCCGGGGGCCGTCAGCCCGAAGTACTCGTAGGCCCGCGCGGTGGCGACCCGGCCGCGCGACGTGCGGTCAAGGAAGCCCACCTGCACGAGATACGGCTCGTAGATCTCCTCGATCGCGTCTTTCTCTTCGCCAATGGCCGCCGCCAGGCTGTTCAACCCGACCGGCCCGCCGCTGAACTTGTCGATGACGACCCGCAGGAGCCGCCGATCGGCCTCGTCAAACCCGTGGGCGTCGACTTCGAGCAGATCCAGCGCCGCGTGGCAGACCGCGGCCGTGATCGCGCCGTCGGCCTTCACCTGGGCATAGTCGCGCACGCGCCGCAGCAGGCGGTTGGCGATGCGCGGTGTGCCGCGCGACCGCGCCGCCAGTTCAGCGGCCGCCTCGGGCGCGATGGCCACGCCGAGGATCCGCGCCGACCGCGTGACGATCTCCGTCAGTTCGTCGGCCGTGTAGAAGTCAAGGTGATGGTGGATGCCGAAGCGCGCCCGCAGCGGCGCGGTCAGCAACCCGGCCCGGGTCGTCGCCCCGATGAGCGTGAACGGCTGGAGCGGCACCTTCACCGAGCGGGCGCCCGGGCCCTGCCCGATCACGATGTCCAGCTCGAAGTCCTCCATGGCCGGATAGAGGATCTCTTCGATCGTCGCGCTCATGCGGTGCACCTCGTCGATGAAGAGCACCTCGCGGACCTTGAGGTTCGTGAGAATCGCGGCCAGGTCGCCGGGTTTCTCGAGCGCGGGACCGGAGGTCGAGCGCACCGGCACGCCGAGTTCGTTGCCGATGACGTAGGCCAGCGTCGTCTTGCCGAGACCGGGCGGCCCCCAGAGCAGCACGTGATCGAGGGCCTCGTGCCGGCCCCGTGCCGCAGCGATCGACACCTCGAGGTTGGCGCGCACCCGCGCCTGCCCGATGTACTCGCCCAGCACGCGCGGCCGCAGGTTGGCTTCGTACTGCGCGTCGTCGTCGACCCGCGCGGCGTTGGTCAGACGCGGGTCGGTCACCGCGCCGCCTCGCGCAGCACCTGCCGCAGCACCGACTCGAAATCGCGCGCGCCGTCGCCCGCGAGCACGCGATCGACGGTCTTCTCGACCACGTGCGCCGGGTAGCCCAGGTTGGCAAGCGCCGACAGCACGTCAGCCCGCACGTCGTCGCCGGTGCCGGGCTCGGGCTCGGGGACGCCGGTCACGGCATCGGCCGGCAGCCGGTCCTTCAGCTCGAGCACCACGCGCTCGGCCGTCTTGCGGCCGACGCCGGGAATCCGGGTGAGGCGCGCGAGGTCGCCCGCCCGGATCGCGCGGACCAGGTCGGCCGGTTCGATGCCCGAGAGCACGCCGAGTGCCACCCGCGGCCCGATGCCGCTCACGCTGATGAGCCGCTCGAAGAGCGCCTGCTCGAGCGGCGTCATGAAGCCGAAGAGCCGGATCGCGTCGTCGCTCACGTGCGTGTGGACGCGGAGCGCGACGGCCGACCCCGACTCGCCGACGGCGTAGAAGGTCGACAGCGGCACCTGCACGTCGTACCCGACGCCGCCAACGTCGACCACGAGCCGCTGCAGGTGCTTTTCGCGGAGCGTGCCGGACAGATGCGCGATCACGGTGTCACCGGCGCCCGGGGGCCACGCGCGCATGCCGCCAGCTGCGCTCGTGGCGCGGCGCACGGCGACCCGGCGGACGGGCGAGCGGTCCCTGATGATGGGCGTGACAGATCGCGACCGCCAGCGCGTCGGCCGCGTCGTGCGGCGACGGGGGGGCGTCGAGCCCGAGGAGCAACTGCACCATCTGCTGGAGCTGGGCCTTCTCGGCCCGGCCGTAGCCGACCACCGCCTGCTTGATCTCGGCGGGCGTGTACTCGACGACCGGCACGCCCGCCTCGACCGCCGCCAGCACGGCCACGCCGCGGGCGTGGCCGAGCACGAGCGCGCTCCGGACGTTCCTGGCGTGAAACAGATTCTCGACGACCACGCAGTCGGCCGACGCCTCGCGCAGCAGGCGGGCGAGCTGTCGGTGGATCTCGTGCAGGCGATCGGGCAGCGGGGCCGCGGCGCGCAGGGCCAGCACGCCGACCGTCACCAGACGGTGGTGCGACCCGTCGGTATCGAGACAGCCATAGCCGGTGCGGACCGACCCGGGGTCGATCCCGAAGATTCTCACGCCAGCGAGGCCTCGATATCCGCTTCCGCGATGTCGAAGTTGGACCAGACGTTCTTCGTGTCGTCGTGGTCCTCGAGCACTTCCATCAGTTTCAGGATCTGGCGCGCCTGCTGGCCCTCGAGCGTGATGTAGTTCTGCGGCAAGAGCGCCACCTGCGCCGAGTCGGGCTCGATGCCGAGCGCGCGGACCGCGTCGGCGACCGCCTGATGCGCGTCCGGACTCGACACGATTTCCCAGACGCTGCCGTCGTCGTTCAGGTCGTCGGCGCCGGCCTCGATGACGGCCGCCATCAGCGCCTCTTCGTCGGCCTTCTCCCGGGCCACCGTCACGACGCCCTTCTTCTCGAACAGCCAGCCGACGCTGTTGGTCTCGCCCAGGTTGCCTCCATATTTCGACAGCATGTGGCGCAGCTCGCCGACGGTGCGGTTGCGGTTGTCGGTGAGCGTCTCGATGAGGAGCGCGACGCCACCGGGACCGTACCCCTCGTAGGTCACTTCCTCGTAGTTGACGCCTTCTTCCTCACCGGTGCCGCGCCGGATGGCCCGCTTGATGTTGTCGGCGGGCATGTTGTGCTGCTTGGCCTCGGCGATGACCGTGCGCAGGCGCGGGTTGGTATCCGGATCCCCGCCGCCGCTTCGGGCCGCGACCGTCAGTTCCTTGATGACGCGCGTGAAGATCTTGCCGCGCTTGGCGTCGGCCGCGCCCTTCTTGTGCTTGATTGTGTGCCACTTGGAATGGCCTGACATGGCGTTCCCTCAGGTCGAAATCCCGCTCGGCGGACCCGACATCTTAACATGGCCGTTCGATCCCGCCCCCGCCACCGCGGGCCGTGGACGCATCCGCGATGGTTTCCGGCAGCCCGTTTGCGACGGCGATGACGCGGAGCTGGCCGTCCGCGAAGAAGCCGAGCCGGGTGCTGTCCGGCGACCAGAACGGATAGAACGCGCCCTCCGTCCTCGGCAGCGGGCGGGCGTCGTTCCGTGCGAGCGATCGGACCCACAGGCTCGGATTGGCCGCTCCGGCCGCGGCGGCGATGAACGCGACCGTCGAGCCATCCGGCGAGATCACCGGACCGCCGAGGTTGGAGCCGATCCGGTACTCCGCGGCGCCGGGTGCGGCCATCGCCAGCTCGAGCTCGGCCGGAGCCGATGACGGCCGAAGCAGCCATCCCGCGGCGGCGGCGCTGGCGAACACCGCGGTCGCGACCATCCACGGAAGGGGACGCCGCGCGATCGGTGTCGACTCGCTGGCGACCGGCGCCACGGAGGCGGCCGCCGTGGCTGTCTCGACGGGGTCGGGTGAGTCGAGGGCCACGCGCGCTTCGCCGATGTCCCGAAGCCGCCTGGCGGGATCGCGCTCGAGGCAGCGGATGAGCAGGCGACGCACATACGACGGCGTATCGGACGGCAGCCGGCTCCAGTCCGGGTCGGTCTTGAGCACGGAGGCGAGCGTGTCGCTGACCGTGTCACCGCCGAACGCACGCTCGCCCGTCAGCATCTCGCAGACGACCGCGCCAAAGGCCCAGATATCGGCACGCTTGTCCACCGGCTTGCCGCGCGCCTGTTCGGGGCTCATGTACGCCGCGGTGCCCAGGATCATTCCGGCTTAGGTCGATCGCGCGGTGAGCGTCGGCGAGTTCATCGCATTCGACGTCGTCGGATCCGGCGAGAGGGCCTTGGCAAGACCGAAGTCCAGAATCTTGACGCGGCCATCGGAGGCCACTTTGATGTTGGCCGGCTTCAGGTCGCGATGCACGATGCCCTTCTCATGTGCGGCTTCGAGGCCGTACGCGATCTCCCGCGCGAGAGCCACCACGTCGTCGACCGGCAGGCCGCCTCCAGCCCCGCCGCGCGCGAGGATGCTGCGGCCGATCAGGTCGGCCAGCGTCTCGCCGTCGACGAACTCCATGACCAGCGCCGGCGCGCCGTCCGCATTCTCGACGCCGTAGATCTGCGCGACGTTCGGGTGGTTCAGAGCGGCGAGCGTCTGGGCCTCGCGCGTGAATCGGGCCAGGCGATCGGCGTCGTGCGCGAAAGGACGGGGAAGCACTTTGATGGCGACGTCGCGGCCGAGCGCGGCGTCGTGTCCGCGATAGACCTGGCCCATGCCGCCTTCGCCAATCGCGGAAACGATGTCGTACGGCCCGAGCCGGGTGCCGGGAGTCAGACTCATGGGAAGCCGAGGCGGATTATGACACCGGCGCGGTGCCAGTTCACGCGCCGACAGATGGCGCTCTCCCGCCGGTTCTGGGCCCGGCCTCCTGCGAACCGAAGAGGATTCGTGCGGTGTTCAGCTCCCGTTCGGCGTCCGTTCGGGACTCCACGGCCGTCATTCTGGTGCGATCGCCTCCTGGATAGTCAGCCCCCACGCGGGCGACTTTCGGGACAGGAGGTTGATCATGAACGCACGATTGTCAATAGCAGCCCTGGCCGCAGCTCTGCTGGTGCTGTTTCGAGTTGCGCCCGGCCTCGCCATCATCAACGGTGAGCCCGACCTCGACGGGCACCCCGCCGTGGGCGCGCTGGTCTTCGATCTCGATGGCAACGGACCCCTCCCCTGGGCGGGCCTCTGTACGGGCTCGGTGATTGGCGATGACGCCTTTCTGACAGCGGCCCACTGCATCGACGAGATCAGCTCGCCTCTGCTGCGATGGGGCGTCACGCTCGAAGGCGGCGCGCCGGGCGACCCGGTCATTCAGCCGCTGTCATTCGAGCTCGGCCAGCTTCCCTTCGTTCGCGTCCTGAAGCCCCTGACGGTGGTCGAAGCAGCGACGGTCGAGGTGCACCCGCTGTTCGGGCAGGGACACCCTCGAGCAAACGATCTCGCAGTGCTGATCTTTCCCGAAGGGACGTTCGCCGACGTACAGCCGGTGGACCTTCCCGTGCCCGGGCAACTGGATCAGCACTGGATGACCGGAGACCTGGCGAACTGGATGTACACGCTGGTCGGATTCGGCGCCGACCTGCGTCAAGGCGACGGAGGGATCAGCTTCGTCGTTCACGGATACCGTCAGGTTGCCGCCGCTCCGTTCCAGGCGCTGACGCCCCGGTGGCTTCGGCTGCAGACGACTGAGGCGAGTACCGGACAGGGCGGGCTCTGCCGGGGCGACTCCGGTTCGCCCTACCTCGATGGCAACACGGCTATGGCGCTCCACTCAGGCGCCGGGAGCGAAGTCTGCGCGGGTGGCGCGAGCAACGGCACCCGGCTCGACACTCCGGAAGCGATCGAGTTTCTCTCGCAGTTCGTCGGCGGCCAGTGACGGCAGCAGGATCCGAATGGCGGCGCTGGTGACCCGCCGCGGTCTAGTGGAGTCCCACTCGTTCGAGTGCCTGCTGGAACCGCGGGTGGCGGCGCACCGGATCCCAGGTGTCTCCCGTGCGGAGCCACATGACGTAGCTGGTCGCGCGCTGCTCGATCAGCTCGTCGAGCCAGTCGAGGAGAGCCGTTTCATCCCCCAGGCGTGCCCGGAGACTTCGATACGCACCGGGCGGCGCCTGGGCAATGAGCGATCGGGCTTCCGCCGCGCGCCCGGCCGCGACGAGGATCAGCCCCACGGTCTCGACGTGTGCGCTCTCCGACCTGCCGGTGCGGCTCGCGCGCTCCGCCGCGGCCAGAGCCTCGGCGTGTCTTCCCGCGTAGGCGAGGGCCCGCGGGAGGAAGTTCCGGGCGAAGTTCGCCTCGGGATCGGCTTCCAGCGTCTTGACCATGAACTCGGCGGCCTCGTCATACTGGCGGGACTGGTAGAGCACCCAGCTCAGATTGCCGAGAACGTGAGGGTTGATTGGGGCCAGCTGGTACGCCTGAGTGGCCAGCTGCACAGCCTCGGCCGTCTTCCCACGTGTCAGGGAGAGGACGGATCGGAGGCTGAGGCTCCGGATGTCCCGTGGATCGAGTTCCGTCGCGTGGATGGCCTGCCGATAGCCGGTCTCCCACTGCCAATCGAGCACGGCGGTGGCCAGGCCGAGCACGGCGTGGGGATACCCGAGATTCGGGTCGATCGCGAGCGCCGTGCTCGCCGCTCGACGCGCCTCGACGAGGATGTCGTCGTGAGGCCCCGTATTCCAGAAACCCCTGCTGATCTGGATCTCGGCAATCAGGGCATGCGCCTCGGCGAAGTCGGGGTCCCGCTCTACTGCCCGCCCGGCCAGGCTCAACACCTCGGCCATCTCCATCGAGTCGTTCGAATACGACCGGAACCGCTGGCGTGCCTTCAGGTAGAGCTCGTAAGCCTCGGTGTCATGCGTCGGACGTCCGTCAACCGCGGGCGCCTGTCGGGAGTCACGCAGCCACGGCGCTCCAGACGCGAGCTCGAATGCCAGCCACGCCGATCCCGCCGCAATGGCCAGCGACGCTGTTCCCGCCAGGACCGCCATCCTCATCCGGGATCGGACGGCGCCCGGAATCACGGGAGCGTCGGAGGGAGCATCGGGCCAGTCCGCCGTGAGGAGGCGGACGGGATGAATCAGTCGATATCCGCGGCGGGGAATCGTTTCGATGAAGACCGGGCGTCGAACGTCATCGTGGAGCGCGCGGCGCAGCTCGCCGATCGCCTGCGTGATGACGTCGTCGGTGACGTAGGCATTCTGCCAGACTTTCTCGAGAAGCTGTTCGCGGGTCAGCACCTCTCCGGCGCAGTCCACGAGGCTGATGAGGACGTCCATCGTCTTTGGCTTGACGCGGACCGTCGCTCCGTCGCGCTCGAGAATGAGCCGGGCCGGCCGCACGCGCCAGCCGCCGATCTCGAATTCAGGATCCAGGAGGATGCTCCACGGCCATTATAGATAGTCCCGGCCCGACCCCGCCGCGGTGGTGTGCGATCAGCCCTCGACTTTGAGGGCCTCCACCGGCGTGACGCGGAGCGCCCGCAGCGTGGGCGCAGCGCAGGCGACGACGCCCACGAGGATCATGATGCCGACGCCAGGCACCAGCGCAAGCAGGGTGGCAAGGATGACGGAGGGATCGCGGCCCGCGCCCTCCTGGAGCTCAAAGAAGGCGAGCGCGGCGATGGGCATGCCGAGGAGCGCGCCAGCCGCCAGCTGAATGAGCGCGCGGCGCGCCACGTGCCAGGCGATGCGACCGCGATTGGCGCCGAGCGCGACGCGGATGCCGATCTCGCGCGTGCGCTCGGCCACCGAGAACGACATGATCGCGTAGATGCCCGAGGCGGCCAGCATGAGCAGGACGCCCATCATCAGCACGGCGCCGAGCGCCAGCGCGGCCACCAGATACGAATCGCCCTCGTAGGCCTGGTCGAGCGACATCGTTCGGGTCACCACCGCATTCGGCGCGGCGTCGCGCACGATCGTGCGGAGCCGCGGCGCGAACTGCTCGGGATCGGGACCGACGTCCACCGCCAGCCAGACCGGGTTGATCGACCCCGGTGCAGCTGGGTGGTAAATGCCCTCGTCCTGCTCCGGCGTGAGCACGTGCATGCCGAGCGGCCCGACGACTCCGACGATCTCGTACCAGGAGCTTCGCGACTCGAGTCCGCGTGACACGTAGCGGACGCGCCGGCCGATCGGGTTCGCGCCGCCGAGCAGACGTTCGACGAACGTCGTGTTGACGATGACCGTCGACGCGCCTTCGGACAGATCCGCCGCGTTGAACGGCCGGCCCATCAGGACCGGCTTGCCGAGCGCGTCGAAGAAGCCGGTGTCCACCTGCGCCGTCCGCACGCCGTGCCCGGGCGAGCCGGGCGGCAGCTCTTCGCCATCCAGCTCGACGAACTGGATGTCATGGTCCATGCGGGGGAGGACGTTCGCCACCGTGACACCGCGAACGCCGGGCTCCGCCTCCAGCCGATCGACGACGGCCTGCTGTGCCGTGGCCGATGGCGCGGCCGCGCCGCCGGGCAGCCGCAGTTCGGCGGCCAGGTATCGGCTGGCCTCGATGCCCACGGCCTGGCCGTTGTCGATCGTGGCGCGCGCCTTGTCGGCCAGCGCGACCGCAAAGCCCACGATCGCCACTGCGATGGCAACATCGGCGACGAGCAGGGCGCTGGTCAGTCCCCCGAAGCGGGTGCCCGACCGTCCGGCGCGCGCGCGCTGGATGCTCTGGTTAATCGAACGTCCTGTCACGCGGAAGATCGGCGCCACCCCGGCTATGACGGCGCTCAGCACGGCCAGGCCGAGCGCGCGGAGCACCGTTGTGCCGGTCAGGCCGAAGTCGACCCAGTCGGGCAGCTCGATGCCCATGCCGCCCATGAACCGGGTCACGAGTCCGCTCGCCGTGATCACGCCCCCGAGGAGCAGGCTCACCGACGCCGCCGCCACCGACAGCACCAGCGACTCGGTGAACACCTGGGTCAGGATGCGCGCGCGGCTGGCGCCGAGCGCCGTCCGCACCGCGAACTCCGACGAGCGTGTGGCCGTGCGCGCGAAGATCAGCAGGCCGACGTTCGCGCAGGCGACAAACAGCGGGACCAGCGTCAGGATCTGGATGAACCGGAACTCGGGCAGGCTGCGAAAACCGCCCTTCGGCAGTCCGCCCATCAGCAGGAACGACGTGGGCAGCACCTCGGGCACGAACCTCGCCGCGACCTCGCCTCCGCCTGCGCGAGCGAGCTGGGCCACCCGGACTTCGGCCTCCGCGCGTTCCGGCGTGGCGTTACTGGCCAGACGTCCGAAGATCGAAACCTGCCGTTCGTCGCGTGGATTCGGCATGGGCCGATCCCGCAGCGGCAGCCAGAGCTGCTGGCTCGCCGGGAATGCGAATCCGGCCGGCATGACCCCGACGACCGTGTGCGCGATGCCGTCGAGACGGATGGTCCGCCCGACGACCGCCGGATCGCCGTCGAGCCGTGCACGCCAGAGGCCGTGGCCGATGACGACAATCGCCGCGGCGCCTGCACGCTCGTCGTCCTGGATGAAGAAGCGCCCGACCTGCGGCTGTGCGCCGAGGACACCGAACGTCGACGCCGTGAGCTCCGCCCCGCTGACCGACGCGACCTGCCCGGAGCCCGTGTCGACGTTGTAGGCGGCGGCGCGCACGGCGCCGAGCGACTCGAAGCTGGTCAGCGTGTCGCGCCACGACAGGAAATCAGAGATGGTCGTCGGCCCTCGCCGCCGCGCTTCGAGGTCCCAGTAGCGGATGAGCCGTACCTGACGGGCCTCGTGGATCGGAAGTGGCGCCTCGAGTGCATCCGCGAAGTGCGCCGGCGCAACGCCGACCGGAATGCCGATCGCCAGCGTGAACAGCGCCACGCCGGTCAGGACGGGGTACTTCACGAGCATGCGCAGGCCGAGTCGGACGTCGATCCACGACGGGCGAAGGCCCGAGGGTCGCAGCCGCTCGACCAGCAGGCTCGACGAGGAGACGAGCGTGTTGACGACGTACCGTCCGTGGGCCCGCCAGGCCGGCAGGCCGCGCGCGAGATCCCGATCGTGGGAGTCGTCCAGGTCGGCGCGCACGAACGGCGCTTCCGGCCCGCGGACGAAGAGAATGGCCAGCCAGCCGAGCGCACGCGGCCTGCGGCGTCCGATCATCCCTTGCCCCTGGCCATTCTGGTCACCCGCCCCAGCAGGCCGCCGCCGGCCATTTTCTGGATGGTGCTGTAGCTCTCCTGCACCGCGCGCGCGCCGGCCGCCGTGATCGCGTAGTACTTCCGCGGTCGCCCGGCGCGCCCCGCGGTCGGCTCGCCGATCCGCGAGGTCACGAGCTTCCGTTCCGCCAGGCGGCCGAGCGTGGTGTTGATCGCGCCCGACGAGACCACCCGGCCTGTCCGCGCTTCGATCATCTCGCGGATGGCGCTGCCGTACGCCTCATCGCGGAGCTCGACGACCGCGAAGAGGACAAGCTGTTCGAATTCGCCGACGTATCCCACGTGTGCAAGCCTCCGTCGGCCAATTCAACCACAGTGTAGCTAAATAGGCAACGGCTGGCCTCCAACCCGTGTCGACCGGGGCCTGGATGTCTCTGGCGCATGCCGTCCGGTCGCGAACCCACGTGCCTGATCTGCCTCCGAAGCAGCTGTGTGGCGAAACTAGCGCCGCCGCGCCAGCACGATCCAGGCGTCCGCCCGGGCGTCCCAGGGCCGGCCGCGGTAGTCGCCAAGCACGACGTCGGTGCGGAAGCCGGCGGCCCGGACGCGGGCGAGCGTCGCGTCGAGCGGCCGCGTCCGGAACGTGAGGGTGAACCGATGACGGCGCGGCCGGCGGCCGCGACGGCGCTCGACGAATTCCTCGTCGAAGATCGTCAGGCCTCGGCGTCGATCCTGCCGCACCGCCTCGATGAGCGTGACGGACGCGC
>DATKDF010000214.1:0-3147 GCA_035512795.1 Vicinamibacterales bacterium | reverse complement strand
CGCCGCGCCACCGCCACGGCCGCCGCGGCCGCCGGCCGCCGGCGCGGGCGTTCCCGCGGCCGCACTGGCCGGGTACCGGTCGAGCGCGATCCACCCGCCCATCTCCCCGTTGAACACGTGCCGGCGAACCTTGTCGACGACGGTCTTGTCGCCGGTCGCCAGGTTGACGAGCGTCACGCTGTTCTGCACGGGCCGCGACGCCCGTCGCGCCGCCTCCGCATCCCGGCGCGGCAACGCCGTCGTCAGAGCCAGCCACCGGGAGTCCTCGGAGAAGCTCATCGCGCCGCCGCCATCACCGACGGCAAACGTCATCTCCCGATCGCCGGACGTGCTCTTGACGATGACCTCGCTGTCGCCCTGGAGTGGCGCCATCCGGTACGCAAACCAGGCGCCATCGGGCGAGAGAGCCGTCTGCCCGAGGGCACGGAAGGCCAGGATGTCCTCGAGGCCCAGCGGTCGCTTGCCGCTCTGGGCTCCAACAGGTGCAAAGGCGATGACCGCGACGAGAACGGCGAGCACCGCGACGAGACGCTGGCGCTTCATGACGCAACCCTCCCAGGGAACGGCCTCGGCGAGGCCCGATGTCGATCTGAACCTCGAATACTAACATCGGGGCCCCGGTGCTACCGGCGGACCACCTCGTAATCGCCTGACCGCTGGCCGGGTTGCAGGACACACCCGGGCGCCAGCGCCAGGGTCGAGCCGTCGCCCTGCAAAACCGGGCCTGTCGGGCTTGCCGGAGCCGGCACGACCAGTCGCCGCCGGTCGCCTGACCGCAGGGCCAGGTCGGCTTCGAGCTTGCCCCACTCGGCGGTGACGCGAACGCGCGGGTAGACCGTCCCGACGTCCGGAATCGGTGTCACGCCGTCGGTCACAAACGACCCGGGGGCGTTTGGCAGGACGAGGACGGGACCCTCGACGAAGCGACGGCGCAGGTCGGTGAGCCGCGCCTCATGCTCGTCCTCGCGCAAACGCTCCAATCGGAGCAGTTCCGGCCCGCCGTATCGGGATTCGCGTTCCGGGCCGGCCTCTGAAGGCACCGACCCGCCCAGGGCCTGGAGCAGGATCGTGCCGAGGTTGTCGGCGGCGGTCACCCGGCGCGTCCAGCCCGGTTGCCACTCATCGAGCAGGAGCCCATATGCAGCGCCCGACGGATAGGCGAAGGTGCGGACCAGACTCGACGAGTTCGGCGCCCCCTGCAGCTGCCGAGCCGCGTCGGCGCGCGCCTCGGAACGTCAGGGCATCGAGCGCGGCCTCCTGGCGGGTGGCTTCCTCCGCGGCGCCGAGCGCTCGCTCGAGGGCACGCCACTCGAGCTGAAGCCAGTAGCGGCCGGCGGCCGTGTCGAGGTGGGCATTGACGCCGTCGCGGGTCATCAGCCCGAGTCGTGGCTGCACGCCTCGAAGTACTGCGCCGCCCGCGCGGGGTCGACGCCCTGAGCGGCGAGCGTCAGGGCGAGCAGGACGCGGACCATTGAAGTGAACGCGAGGTCCATGGGCCCTGCTAGAATAAGTGGTTTGCTTTCGAGGATTCGATGATCTCAGTGCAGGGCGTCTCCATGCGGTTCGGCTCCAAGGTGCTCTTCGAGGACGTCGCGACGACGTTTTCGCGGGGCCGCCGGTACGGCCTGACGGGCCCGAACGGGTCTGGCAAGTCGACGTTCATGAAGCTCCTGACCGGCGACACCCCGGCCCAGAAGGGCACCGTGGTCCGGCCCGACAAGCTCGGCGTGCTGCGCCAGGACCAGTTCGCGTTCGACGCGTACCGGGTCATAGACACGGTGATCATGGGCAACCCGCGCCTGTGGGAGGCGCTGCAGGCACGCGAGGTGCTCTACGCCAAGCCGTCGCTCAGCGACGAGGACGGCATGCGCCTCGGCGAGCTCGAGGGCATCGTGGGAGAAGAGGACGGCTACTCGGCCGAAAGCGACGCGGCCATCCTGCTGCAGGGGCTCGATATTCCGGGTGACGTCCACGAGCGGTCGATGGCGGAACTGCAGAGCGGCCAGAAGGTGCGCGTGCTGCTGGCCCAGGCGCTCTTCGGACACCCCGAGGCGCTGCTCCTCGACGAGCCGACCAACCACCTCGACCTCGACTCGATTCACTGGCTGCGCGAGTTTCTCATCCGCTACGACGGCACGCTCATCGTGATCTCGCACGACCGGCACTTCCTGAACGAGATCTGCACGCACATCGCCGACATCGACTACCAGACGATCATCACCTACACGGGCGGCTACGACGACATGGTGCTGGCCAAGACGCAGATCCGGACGCGCATCGAGGCCGACTACGCGCAGCGCGAGAAGAAGATCGCGCAACTGAACGACTTCATCGCCCGCTTCTCGGCCGGCACCCGGTCGAGCCAGGTGCAATCACGGCGCAAGGAGGTCGAGCGCCTCGAGACGAGCGCGCTCGCCCGCTCCAACATCCAGCGCCCGTACATCCGGTTCGGGATGACGCGCCCATCCGGCAAGGTCGTCCTCGAGTGCTCGGGCGTGTCGAAGGCCTACGGCGATCATCGCGTGATTGACGACTTCAACGCCATCGTCACGCGCGGCGAGCGCATCGTGCTCGTGGGCCGCAACGGCGCCGGCAAGACGACGCTGCTGCGGGCGCTCCTGTCGGATGCGCCCGGCATCAAGGCGTCGCCCGCCGACCTCGACGCCGGCACGGTCCGCTGGGGACACGAGGTCTCGGTCGGCTACTTCTCGCAGGATCACACCGGCGCCATCACGAAGGGCATGACCGCCGTCGAGTGGCTGCACCAGTTCGACCCGGGCGCCTCGCGTCAGGAGATTCATGGCCTGCTCGGCCAGATGCTCTTCAGCGGCGAGGAGGGGCTCAAACCGACGCACGCGCTCTCGGGCGGCGAGACGGCGCGGCTGCTCTTCTGCCGCATCATGCTCCAGAAGCCCAACGTGCTCGTCTTCGACGAGCCGACCAACCACCTCGACCTCGAGTCGATCAACGCGCTGAATATCGCCTTGCAGAAGTACGAGGGCACGGTGCTTCTCGTCACGCACGACCAGGACCTGCTCGAGGAGGTCGGCACGCACGTCTGGCGCTTCGACGCCGGGTCGGTCATCGACTTCAAGGGTCCGTGGGAGGAGTTCGCGGCGACGCACGCCGGCGTGTCCTGAACGCGTC
>DATKDF010000213.1:0-48910 GCA_035512795.1 Vicinamibacterales bacterium | reverse complement strand
CGGCGGCGCAGGTCCCGGGCCGTCTCGACCAGGTCGTCTTCGACAAGCGACCGGCCGACCGGCACGCCGTCGGCCTCGAGGAACGTGTAAGCCATCGCGCCGCCGATGACGATCGCGTCGACCTTCGAGAGCAGGTTCTCGATGACGTCGAGCTTGTCGGACACCTTGGCGCCGCCGAGGATGGCGACGAACGGGCGGTCGGGGTTCGACAGCGCCCGGCCGAGGTAGTCGACCTCGGCCGCCATCAGGAGACCGGCGGCCGACTCGCCGATGTGGTGCACGATGCCCTCGGTCGAGGCGTGCGCGCGATGAGCCGATCCGAACGCGTCGTTGACGTAGACGTCGGCCAGGCCCGCCAGCGCGGCCGCAAACGCCGGGTCGTTCTGTTCCTCTTCGGCGTGGAAGCGCAGATTCTCGAGGAGGATGACCCCGCCGGGGTTCGCCGTGATGGTCTCGGTCGCCGCCGCGCCGACGCAGTCGGGCGCGAACGCCACGGGCCGGCCGAGGAGCGTGCCGAGACGGGCGGCGACCGGTGCCAGGCTGAACTCCGGCTTCGGCTTGCCCTTCGGGCGGCCGAGGTGCGAGGCCAGGATGACCGTCGCGCCCTGTTCGAGCGCGTACTCGATCGTCGGCAGCGCCGCCCGGATGCGCGTGTCGTCGCCGATGTGCCCGTCGCGAATCGGGACGTTGAAGTCCACCCGGATGAAGACCCGCCTGCCGCCGATCGCGACGTCCCTGATCGACCGGAGCGCCATGGGTCAGAGCCCTCGGCCCGCCATGTAGCGGATGAGATCCACGCAGCGGCTCGAGTAGCCCCACTCGTTGTCGTACCACGCCAGAATTTTCACGAAGTTGCCGTCGATCACCTTCGTGTACGGCGCGTCGAGGATGGCCGAGTGCGGGTTGCCGCGGAAGTCGATCGACACGAGCGGCTCGGTGACGTACTGGATGATGCCCTTGTAGGCCCCAGCGGCCGCGGCTTCGAACGCCGCGTTGATCGTCTCGGCCGGCGCCGGCTTCTCGAGGATGGCCGTCAGGTCGACGAGCGACACGTTCGGCGTCGGCACCCGGATGGCGACGCCGTCGAGGCGGCCCTTGAGCGCCGGCAGCACCTCGCCGACCGCCGACGCGGCACCCGTCGTCGTCGGAATCATCGAGAGCGCCGCGGCCCGCGCGCGGCGCAGATCCTTGTGCGGCAGGTCGAGCAGGTTCTGGTCGTTCGTGTAGGCGTGAATCGTCGACATCCAGCCCTTGGCGAGACCGAACGTGTCGTGCAGCACCTTGGCGACCGGCGCCAGGCAGTTGGTCGTGCACGACGCGTTCGAGATGATTGCGTGCTTCGCCGGGTCGTAGGTCGTGTGGTTGACGCCCATGACGACGGTCACGTCGGGGCCCTTGGCGGGCGCCGTGATGACGACGCGCTTCGCACCGGCCGCCACGTGCTTGGCGGCGTCGTCGCGCCTGGTGAACCGGCCGGTCGACTCGAACACGACGTCGACGCCCAGGTCCTTCCAGGGCAGGGCCGCCGGGTCCTTCTGGGCCAGCACCTGGAAGCTGTCGCCGTCGACCGTGATCTGATCGTCGGTGGCCGCAATCGTCGCGCTGAGGTTGCCGAGAATCGAATCGTACTTCAGCAGGTGCGCGAGCGTGCGGGCATCGGTCAGGTCATTGACGGCGACGATGTCGATGTCGTCGTGCGCCATGGCCGCGCGCATGATGTTGCGGCCGATGCGGCCGAATCCGTTGATGCCTACCTTGATCGCCATGGGACGCTCCTCCGTATGTGGCCGTGGGGCCGTCGTGCGAACCCGCTATGGTAACAAGTTCACCCGGCCGCGGGGAACTGACGCGGTAGAATGCTCCGGCGTGCACCTGCTTTACACCCTGGCCATCATCGTGCTGGCGGTGCTGCTCTCGCCGTGGTTTGCCTGGCAGGCCGTGCGGTACCGCAAGTACATCGGCAGCCTGCGGCAGCGCATGGGCTACCTGCCGGTCAGCTTCAACCTCGACGGCGACGACTCGATCTGGATTCATGCCGTCTCGGTCGGCGAGGCGCTGACGGCCCGGGCGCTCATCGGGGAGCTGCGCACCCGCTATCCCAACCTGCGCATCTTCCTGTCGACCACGACCCTGACCGGGCAGCAGGTGGCGCGGACGCGGCTCGGCGAGATCGATGCCCTGTTCTTCTTTCCGTTCGACCTGCCGGTCTTCGTCAATCGCACGCTGCGGCTCGTCAAGCCCCGGCTCTTCATCATGATGGAAACCGAGATCTGGCCGAACCTGCTCCGGGCGTGCCGGCGCGGGGGCGTCCGGACCGTGCTCGTGAACGGACGCATCTCCGAACGGTCCTTCCCGCGGTATCGCCTCGCGCGCGGGTTCTTCCGCCGGGTGCTGGCCGACGTCGACCGCTTCTGCATGCAGAGCGACGAGTCGGCACGGCGCATTGCCGAGATCGGCGCCGACCCGGCCCGCGTGAGCGTGACCGGCAGCCTGAAGTTCGAGTCGCTCGAGCACCCGGCCGCGGTCACCGGCCGCGGCGCCGGCCGCGTGCTCCGGTTCTTCCGCATTCCGGACGGGCGCGTCGTGTTGCTGGCCGCCAGCACGCTCAAGGGCGAAGAGCAGATGGTGCTCGACGCCTTTGCGGCCATCCGTCGCAGCCATCCGTCGGCGCAGCTGATCATCGCGCCGCGCAAGCCCGAGCGGTTCGCCGAGGCCGAAGCGCTCGCGCGCGCCGAAGGCCACCGCGTCGTGCGCCGTACGGACCTGTCGATCGACACCGAGCCGCGCGCCGACGTCGTCATTCTCGACACGATCGGCGAGCTGGCGCAGCTGTTCCACGTGGCCACCGTCGTCTTCGTGGGCGGCAGCCTGGTCGATCATGGCGGGCACAACATCCTCGAGCCGGCCGTGCACGGCAAGCCGATCGTCTTCGGGCCCCACATGCAGAATTTCGCGGAGATCGCCCGCGAGTTCACCGCGAGTCAGGCCGCCATCCAGGTGGCCGGGCCGGAGCAGCTGGTCCAGGTCGTCGTGCGGCTGGCCGGCGATCCGGTCGAGCGCGCGCGGCTCGGCGCCGCCGCGCGTGCGCTCGTCGAAGCCAACCGCGGCGCGAAGGCCCGCACGCTCGACGTCATCGCCGCCGTCCTGCCGCTGCCGGGTGGCCGCGGCGTCATCCGGCCGTTCCGGCGTGTCAACTGACCTGCGGTCGCACCTCGGCGCACCGACCCGCCGCCGCGCCTGGTACGGCGCGTCTCCTGGTCAGCAGCGCCTGCGGCAGCCGGTCGTGAGCGTCGGCAACCTCACCGCGGGCGGCCGCGGCAAGACGCCGGTCGTCGAGCACCTGGCGCGCCTGCTCGTCGACGCGGGCGAGCGGCCGGCGATTCTCAGTCGTGGGTACGGCCGGCGCGAGGCGGCGCCGGGCGCGGTCGTCGTAAGCGACGGCACCACCATTCGGGCCTCGGTCGACGAGGCCGGCGACGAGCCGCTCATGCTGGCCCAGGCGCTCCCCGGTGTGCGCGTGGTGGTCTGCGACGATCGGCGCACAGCCGGGGCGCTCGCCGAAACGCACCTCGGCGCGACGGTCCACCTGCTCGACGACGGATTTCAGCACTTGGTGCTGTTCCGCGACGTCGATCTCGTGCTCGTGGCTCCCGAGGACCTGACGGACCGGAGGTTCCCGTTCGGCCGGCTCCGCGAGTCGCCGCGCGCGCTGGCCGACGCCGACGCGATCCTGAAGACCCCCGGCGTCTTTCCGGCGGACGCCGGAAAAGACGCCGGGGGTCTTTGGTTCTCAGTCACCCGCACGCTCGAGGCGCCTGCGGCCGCCGGGCCCGTCGTGGCCGTGGCCGGCATCGCGCGGCCCGAGCGGTTCTTCGACGATCTGTCGCGCACCGGGTGGACCGTCGTCGAGCGGATCGCGTTCGGCGATCACCATCGCTACCGTGCGCGCGATGTGAGCCGCATCGCCGACGCGGTTCGTCGGACGGGCGCTGTCGCGGTCGTCACGACGGCCAAGGATGCGGTCCGCCTGCCCGCGCGCGACGCGTTCCCGGCGCCGCTGGTCGTCGCGCGGCTGACCGCGTCGGTCGAGCCGGCCGCGGCCTTCCGGGCCTGGCTGCTCGGACGGCTGGCCGAGGCGCGGTCATGACGGTCACAGACCTCCGGCATCGCGCCGAGTACGCCGTGGTCCTCGCCCTGCGGGCGGTCGTGGCCGTCCTGCCCGACGCCGGCGCTCGCGCGCTCGGCACCCTGATGGGGCTGGCCTTCTACCTGGTGGATCACCGTCATCGCCGGGTGGCGGTGCAGCAGCTGCGCTCGGCGTTTCCGACGCGCTCGGCGGCCGAGTGCCGGGCCATCGCGCGCGCGACGTTCGCGCACTTCGGACGCCTGCTCGTCTCGGTGCTGCGGCTGAGCACGATCCAGCCCGATCAGTTGCGCGCGCAGGTCGAGATTGAAGGCGAGAACCACCTGCGCGAGGCGCTCGCCCTCGGACGCGGCGTGCTGGTCGTCACCGGCCACTTCGGCCTCTGGGAAGTGCAGGGTGTGGCGCACCCGCTCTTCTGGCCGCGGATGAACGTGCTGGCCCGCCCGCTCGACAATCCCTACCTCCAGCGGTTTCTCGAACGCACGCGTGAGTCGACGGGCAACCGCGTCGTCTACCGGCAGGGCGGGCTACGCCGCGCCCTGCGGGCCCTCTCGGCCAACGAGACGGTGGCGATGTTGATCGATCAGCACATCCAGCCGTCGAATGCGGTCTTCGTGGACTTCTTCAATCGTCCGGCGGCGACGACGACCGCAGCGGCCGTCCTCGCGATTCGGACCGGCGCGCCGCTCGTGCCGATCTTCGCGCTGCCGCTGCCGGGCGGCCGGGTCCGCCTGGTCTACGAGCATCCGGTCCTGCCGCCGCCGCCCGACGCGGCCGATCCGGTTGCCGAACTCACCCAGCGGTGTACCGACGTGCTCGAGATGTACGTGCGGCGTCACCCGCACCTCTGGCTCTGGATGCATCGCCGGTGGCGCGATGGAGACGACCGCGGCGACCGCGGGATGTTCCCGAAGGCGGCCGGCGAAGTGGAAGGAGCCGAGTCGTGACGCCGGCGGGCGCGTTGGGCCGCACCGTGCTCGTCTCGCCGAGCTGGCTGGGCGACGCCGTGCTGGCGCTGCCGGCGATGGCCGCCGTGCGCGCGGCCTGGCCGGCCGCGCATCTCACGGTGGCCGCGCCCGCGTCGGTGGCCGCGCTGTTTCGCGAGACGACCGAGGTCCGGCCCGACGAGGTGATCGAGCTTCCCGGATCGGCGCGCGCGGCGGTTTCAGCGCTCGCGGCCGGGCGGCACGACCTCGCCATCCTGTTTCCGAACTCCTTTGGATCGGCGTGGCGGGCGCGCCAGGCGGGCGTCGGCGAGCGATGGGGTTACCGGACGGCCGGGCGCCGCTGGCTCCTGACGCGTCACGCCGCGCGGCCGCCGGCACGCCTGGCCCCGCACATGCGCGATTACTATTGCGCGCTCGTCGGCGCGTTCGGCATCCCGGTGGCTGAAGAGTCCGTGCCACACCTGGCCGCGACTCCTCGGAGCCTCGAGGCGGCCGATCGGCTGCTGGGTGGCCGGCGCGCTTCGCGGCTCGTCGTCATCGCGCCCGGCGCGGCATACGGTCAAGCCAAGCAGTGGCCGCCGGCGCGCCTGGCCGAAGTGGTCGCCCGGCTGGTGGCGGCCGGCGACGTGACGTGCGCGATCGTGGGCGCGCCGCACGATCGATCCGCGGCGCGTGCGATAGAATCCTGGCTTCGTGCGGAAGCACCGGCGGCGTGGCCGGCCGTGATCGATCTGGTCGGGCGCACGTCGGTCGGCGTGCTCGCGGGCGTCGCGGCGCGCGCCGACGTGTTCGTGTCGAACGACTCGGGCGCGATGCACGTGGCCGCGGCACTCGGCCGGCCGGTGGTCGCACTCTTCGGGCCGACCGATGAGCGTGCCACCGGCCCGCTCGGCGCACACGACGTCCTGACCGAGCCGGTCTTCTGCCGGCCGTGCGGGCTTCGCGATTGTCCGATCGATCATCGCTGCATGACGCGCCTCACCGTGGACCGGGTCGCCGCCGTCGTGGCCGATCGCCTGCAGGCCGGCTGACGCCATGCGCCCGGCTGTCTTCCTCGATCGCGACGGCACGATGGTGCACGATGTCGGCTATCTCAGCCGCCGGGAGGACCTGCGCTGGTTTCCGTGGACGATTGACGCGATCCGGCTGCTCAATCGCGCCGGCCTTGCCGTCTGCGTCACGACCAACCAGGGTGGGATCGGCCTGGGCCTGACGACCGACGCGTTTGTGCGCGCCATCCACGTCGAGATGGGCGAGACCATCCGCCTCGCCGGCGGCCTGGTCGACGCGTGGTACTACTGTCCCCATCATCCGCGGGCGGTCACCGACGAGCTGCGCATCGCGTGTGCCTGTCGCAAGCCAGGCACCGGGATGATCGAGCAGGCCATCGGCGACCTGGACCTCGATGTCGCGCGGTCCTTCGTGATTGGCGACAAGATGGCCGATGTCGGGCTCGGGCAGGCGGCTGGCGCGACGAGCGTGCTCGTGCGGACCGGCCATGGCGAAGCGGTGGTCCGGCGGCACGGCGACCACGTGCCGGGAGCGGCCCGTGTCGTCCCCACCCTTCTGGAGGCGGTTTCGTGGATTCTCAACGGCTCATCCGGCTCCTGAACCGGCTGCCGCGCGTGCGTCTGGTCGTCGCCGGCGATCTGGTGGCCGACGAGTTCATCTACGGCCGCATCGACCGCGTCTCGCGCGAGGCACCGGTGCTCATCCTCCGCTACGACTCGACCGAGGTCGTGCCGGGCGGCGCCGGCAATGCGGCGGCCAATGCCGCGATGCTCGGCGCCGCCGTCGACGTCGTGGGGGTCGTCGGGCGCGACGAGGTCGGGCGACGCGTGCTCGAGGCGCTGCCGCGGCGGGCGGGCACGACCGGCGTGGCGCGGCTCGCCCGACACGTGACACCGGTCAAGACGCGCATCCTCGCCGGCGGCGTCCATTCGGCCAAACAGCAGGTCGTCCGGATCGATCGCGCCGGCGGCCCGGTGACGCCGGTGATGACCCGGCACGTCGTCGGCGCGTTGTCGCGGGCGCTCCGCCGGGCCGACGCCGTCATCCTGTCCGACTACGGGTCGGGGCTCGTCACGCCCGACGTCTGGCGCCAGGCCCTGACCGCGGCGTCGGTGACCCGTCCGCCGCTCGTCTTCGTCGATTCGCGCTACCGGCTGGACCAGTTCGACGGGGTCACGGCCTGCACACCGAACGAGTCCGAGGTCGAGGCGCTTTTCGGCATCACGATCGGCGACGACCGCGCAGCCCTCGAAGGCGCCGGCCGTATGCTGCTGGATCGGCTCGGCTGCCGCGCGGTGCTCATCACCCGGGGAAGCCGCGGCATGGCGCTCTTCGAACCCGGCCGGCCGGCCGATCACATCCCGATCGTCGGCTCCGACCAGATTGCCGACGTCACCGGCGCCGGCGACACGGTGATTGCGGCCTTCAGCCTCGCCGTCGCCGCCGGCGCCTCGTTTGCCGACGCCGCGAGGCTCGCCAACATCGCCGGCGGCCTCGTCGTCATGAAGCGGGGCACCGCGACGGTGACGGCAGGGGAGTTGCGCGATCACATTCAGCGAATTAGTGAATGAGAGTGCATGTCAATATTTTCCGAAGACACCCTCGCCAGCCTCGTGGAGGCGGATCGCCGTGCGGGGCGGAGCCTGTCGTTTGCCAACGGCTGCTTCGATGTCCTGCACGTCGGGCACGTGCGCTACCTCGAGGGCGCCAAACGCGAGGGCGATCGACTGATTGTCGCCGTCAACGACGATGAGTCGGTGTGGGCGCTCAAGGGGGAGGGCCGGCCGCTTCTCCCTGGCCACGCGCGGGCCGAACTGGTGGCGGCGCTCCGGGTCGTGGACTACGTCGTGCTCTTTCCGGACCACACGGTCGAGCGCCTGCTCGTCCGGCTGCGGCCGGACGTGCACTGCAAGGGGACCGATTACACGGTCGAGACCGTTCCGGAGCGCGAGGTCGTGCGGGCCTACGGCGGGCGGGTCGCCATCGTCGGCGATCCGAAGGACCACTCGACCCGCGATCTGATCGCGAAGGCGGCGCGGCCGGCTTCGGGGCCGGCCACGTGAGCCGCCTCCTCGTCGTCCGGCTGGGATCGCTTGGCGACCTCGTGCATACGGTGCCCGCGGTGGCGGCGCTCCAGCGGGCCGATCCGGCGCGCCCGATCGACTGGCTGGTCGACGCCGTGCACGAAGACTTCCTCCGGCTCGTGCCGGCCGTTGCGTCGGTCATCACCCTGGCATCGCCCACCCCGGCCGGATGGCTGGCCGTGCGGCGGACGCTCCGGGCGCGTTCGTACGAGATCGCGGCCGACTTCCAGGGGCTCATCAAGTCGGCGGCGCTCGCGCGTCTGTCGGGCGCGCCGCGCGTCGTCGGGTTCGACCGCGCGTCGCTCCGCGAGCCGGCCGCGCGGGTCTTCTACACCGAGACGGCCGACGTCGCGGGCACCGGTCACGTCGTCTGGAAGAACATGCGCCTCGCGCGCGCGCTCGGGGCGACGAGCGAGGCGATTGAGTTTCCCTTCGCAGAGGTCGAATCGGCCGCGACCGCGCGGGTGCTCGAGCGGACGCCCGCGCCGTTTGCGATCGTCAATCCCGGCGCCGCCTGGCCGAACAAGCGGTGGCCGGCGGATCGGTTCGGACGGCTCGCCGCCCATCTCGTTGAACGGCACGGATTGCCGTCGGTCGTGCTCTGGGGCCCGGGCGAGGCGGACCTGGCCGGCGCCGTCGCGGCGGCTTCGTCCGGGGCGGCGACGGTGGCGCCCGAGACCGCGCTGCCCGACCTGGTCGCCCTGTCGCGGCACGCGCGGCTCATCGTGTCGGGCGACACCGGTCCGGTGCACATCGCCGCGGCCGTCGGTGTGCCGGTGGTCGCGCTCTTCGGTCCCACCGACCCCGGCCGCAACGGTCCCTGGTCCGACGACGATCGATCTCGCGCTATGCCACGTGTGTGTGCCATTACCAGCGCCGCTGCCAGCGCGAGGGACGCTGGTGCCTCGGGGAGATCACGCTCGAGGAGGTCGTCGAGGCCGTCGACCGGCGTCTGGCTGCCGTTCGGGGGCCCGGCACGTGAGCGCGCCCGTCTGGCGCCGGCTGGCGCGCTGGCGCGTGCCGCTCGGCTTCGCGAGCGCCGCAGCCGCGTTCTGGCTCGCACAGCCCACGCCCCGCTCACTCGCCGCGGGTCTTGCCGTCGCCCTGCCGGGCGAACTGCTCCGCGTGTGGGCGGCCGGGCATATCGTGAAGGGACGCGAGATCACGACCAGCGGACCGTACCGCTTCATGCGGCATCCGCTCTATCTCGGTTCGTCGATTCTCGGTGCCGGGTTCGCCATCGCGGCGTGCAGTTGGCCGGTGGCGGCGCTCGTTGCCGCCTACCTCGGTCTGACGCTCCTGGCCGCCGTGCGCACCGAGGAGGCCACGCTGGATGACCGGTTTGCCGGCGACTATTCCCGGTATCGTGAGGGGCGTTTCGAGGGACCGGCGCGGTCGTTCCAGTGGGGACGGGTGATGGCCAACCGCGAGCATCGGACGATGGCCGGGTTCCTCATCCTGGGTTGTCTGCTGGCGGTCAAGGCGTGGTGGTGATCGTGGCTGCCGGGCGGTCGACAAACGTCTGATGCCACAACTCGAGCATCAGCAGATTCCAGAGTTGCGCGTGGCGTGACCGCCGGCCCGACTCGTGCTCGGCCAGGTACTGCTCGACGACTCCCATGTTGAAGTAGCCACGCGACCGCGCAGCCGATCCCAGCAGCACGTCGTGCGCCATGTCGCGCAGGTCGCGGCGGAACCAGACGTCGATAGGCACGCCGAACCCCATCTTCGGCCGGTTGACGAGCGCGGGCGGGAGAAGCTCGCGCGCGAGCCGGCGCAGCAGGTACTTCTGCGTCCCGCCCCGCAGCTTCATCGACACGGGAAGCCGGGCCGCAAAGGCCAGCAGGTCATGATCGAGAAATGGCGAGCGCGCCTCGAGCCCGTGCGCCATGGTCGCGATGTCGACTTTGACGAGCAGGTCGTCGGGCAGGTACGTCTGGACGTCGACGTCGAGGAGCCGATCGACCCAAGCCTCGGCGGTCGACTCGGCGAACCGGTCGGTCAGGAGCGCTTCGGACTCGCGCGCGCCCGCGCTGGCCAGGAATTCGGGGGTGCACAGCCGGCGCTTGGCCGGCGTCGCGAAGTGCATCATCCACGAGGCGTACCGGACGCTGGCGTCCACGCCGAGGCCTTCGAGGAAGCGCCGGGCACGGCCGAACCGCGGCATCGTGCTCGGCGCCGGTGAGCGCCGCGCGATGGCGCTCGCCAGGGCGCGGATCGGCCGCGGCAGCCGGTCGAGCCGGCCCGCGATCACGCTGGCGCGATAACGATCGTACCCGGCAAATGCTTCGTCGCCGCCATCGCCATTGAGCGCGACGGTCACCGACTGCCGCGTGACTTCTGCCAGGCACCAGGTGGGCACCGCCGACGAATCCGCGTACGGTTCGTTGTAGTGCCACACCAGCTTCGGCAGGAGCGCCACGGCGTCGGGCGTGACCACGAACTCGTGGTGCTCGGTGCCGTACCGATCGGCGACCATGCGGGCCCAGGGCAACTCGTTGTATCGCGCCTCGTGGAACCCGATCGAGAACGTCCGCACCGGCGCGGTCGACAGGCCGGCCATCAGTGCCACGATGACGCCCGAGTCGATGCCGCCGCTGAGGAACGCCCCGAGCGGCACGTCGCTCACGAGGCGTTTCGATACGGCGGCCTCGAGCTGACGTCGCAGTTCCGCGAGCGCCGTCGGCTCGTCGATGGCCGCCTTGGGCTCGTACGACAGGCTCCAGTACCGGTCGACCGTGAGCTGGCCGTTGGCGATACGCAGCAGGTGGCCGGGAGGGACGCGGTGGACGCCGGCGAACGCCGACAGCGGCGTCGGCACGTACTGCAGGGACAGGTAGTGGTGGATGGCCTCGAGGTTCGGCCTGGCGGTGAAGCCCGGATCGGCAAGAAAGGCCTTGGGTTCCGAGGCGAAGGCGAGGCCGTCGCGATCGGTCCAGTAGTACAGCGGCTTCTTGCCCAGCCGATCGCGCACGAGCCAGAACGTGCGGCCGGCCGCGTCCCAGAGGGCGAACGCGAACATGCCGTGCAGGTGGTCCACGGCGTGCGAGCCCCACTCTTGCCAGGCGGCAAGCAGGACCTCGGTGTCGGTTTCGGTCTGGAAGCGATGGCCGAGGCCAGCCAGTTCACGTTTCAGTTCGCGGTAGTTGTAGATCTCCCCGTTGAACGTCACCGACAGTGCATCGCGTGTCATTGGCTGCCGGCCCGCGTCGCTGAGGTCGATGATGGCAAGCCGCCGATGGCCGAAGCCGACCGGGCCATCCACCGACACGCCCGCGCCGTCCGGCCCGCGATGCGCGACAAGGTCGCACATCTCCGTGACGGTCGCGGCATCGACCGGGGCGCCCGACACGAAGTTGTACCGACCGGCGATGCCGCACATGGTCAGGAGGTCTTCGATCCAGCGAGTCCCTCGTACAGATTCGCATAGGCTTCTACCGCCCGATCAAGGCTGAAGTGGGCCTCGATCCGGGCCCGGGCGGCGTCACCCCGGCGTCGCCGCTCGGTCGCGCTCGAGAGGGCTTCGTCGAGGGCGTTGGCGAGGTCTTCGGCGAGCGGACGACGGCCAATCCAGCCTGTTGGTCCGACCAGGTGAGCGGCGTCGCCGACGTCCGAGACGACGCACGGCACGCCGCAGGCCATGGCCTCGGCCACCGCATTGGGGAACGCCTCGGTGGTTGATGGCATGACGGCCACGTCGAGCGCGGCATCAATCCGTTCGACGTCGTGCCGTTCATCGAGCAGCGTCACGCGGCCGTCCAGGTGAGCTCGTGCGATCCAACCCGCCAGCTCCGCGTTCCCGGCACTGACGCCCCGGCCGGCCAGCAGCAGGTGCAGAGCTGGACGGGACGCCGCGACACGTCCCACGGCTTCGATCAGCCTCTCGTGTCCCTTGACCGGATCGAACCGCGCGATGGTGCCGACCAGGAGCGCACCGGCCGGTACGCCCAGGCTGGCTCGTGTCGCGTCGCGATCGGCCGGCTGTGGCCGGAACCGCGCCGTGTCGATGCCGTTCGGAATGATGAGCCAGCGCCGGGGGTGGTAGCCCAGTCGCTCGTGCGCCTCCCGCCCGGCGCGCGAGTTGGCGACGACGACTTCGGGCCATCCGGACAGCACGGCACCGAGCTTGCGCGTCAGCGCCGATAGCGAGCCGTACATCGACAGGTCCACATCGCCCGCTCTGATGTTCCAGACTACCGATGGGACGCGCGCCATCGCGCCGGCGAGCGTTCCAAGGACATCGGCGTGATAGAGCCACGTCTGCAGGATATCCGGACGCTTGCGCCGGAGCAGCCGTGTCAGACGTACGACGCCCCGTGGCGCCGGTACGCCAGGCCGCATGCCGAGCGACGTTACCGGCACGGCGGCGGCCGCCATCCGGGGGGCCACCGCCCCGGGCTCGATGAGGGAGATGACCTCGCTGTCGAACCGGTCGCGATCCATCCGCTCGAGGAGGCGCGCCAGCATAACCTCGGCGCCGCCGACGTCGAGGTCCGTGATGAGGTGGGCGATCCGGATCTTCACGGTCAGCCCGCGCCCGTCTCGACTTGGGTTCCAGTCGCGCTCACACCGGCGCCGTCCGGTCCACGATGCGCGACCAGGTCGCACACCCCCGTGAAGATCGCAGCATCGACCGGGGCGCCCGAGACGAACTTGAACCGACCAGCGATACCGGACATGGCCGTCAGCGTGGCGCGCCCGTCAGGTGCGCGCTCGCGATCGTGAGTCGCGTAACTCGCATAAGGACCTGTACAGACTCTCGCCCGGCGCTCCTCCGGCCCGGCGGCGACGAGACGCTCGCAGGCGTCTGCCAGCGCGCCGGCGTCGCGCGGCGGCACGGCGTACCCGGTGTCACCCACCAGGGAGCCCGCGTCGCCGACGTCGGTCACGACGCAGGGCACTTCGCACGCCATGGCCTCCGCGACGGCCGTTGGGAAGCCCTCTCCGTCGGTCGAGGCCATGACCGCCACGTCGAGCGCCGCGTTCAGTTTCGCGATGTCGTCACGCGCGCCGAGCAGGCTGACCCGGCCGGCGATCCCTTCGGCATCCAGCCATTCCCTGAGCGCGCCGTTTTCCCGGTCCACTCCGGCACCCGCGAGCAGGACGCGCACGTCCGGCCGGCGGCGGCAGACCGACGCTGCGGCCTGAACGAACGTGTGGTGGCCCTTCATGCTGTGGAAACGGGCGATGAGCCCGACGAGGGGGGCCGCGGCGTCGATGCCGAGCGACCGGCGCACGCTCGCGCGCGCCTCGCCGTCGGGACGGAACACCTCGCACTCGATGCCGTTCGGAATGAGACACCACCGCCGCGGGCGGTACCCGATGGCCTCGTGGGCAGCCCGGCCCGCGGCCGAGTTGACGATGACGGCCGCCGGGCGCCGCGACAGCCAGCCGGCCATGCGCCGGGTGGCCGACGACAACGCTCGACAAGGAGTCATGTCGACGTTCAACGCCCTGACGTTCCAGGCGAGCGTGCGCACGCCGGCCAGCGGGGCGGCCAACGTGCCCAGCACGTCCGTGTGATACAGCCACGTCTGGAGGATGTTCGGCCGGATGCGGCGGAGCATGACGGCCAGGCGGGCCATCGCGGCCGCTCGCGGGCGGCCGCGCCGCATCGCGAGCAACTGGACGGGAATGCCCAGATCCTCGAGCGGGCCGCCCAGCGGGCCGACCGGCAGCAGGCTGATGACATGGTTGTCGAACTCGGCTCGATTCATGGCACCCACGAGGCGCACGAGCATCGTCTCGGCACCGCCGACGTCGAGGTCCGTGATGAGGTGGGCGATCCGGATCACCGATGCGCTCGGTCGGGAATCGGCTCGCAGCTCATCGGGCGATCGCGACGTAGTTCACGCAGGCGAACACCTCGAGCAGCGTCCGGTAGGCCGGAATCGGCCGCAGGCCGCCCGGCAGGACGCGGAACAGGTCGTAGTGACCGCCGAGCAGTTCCTGAAAATCCCGGAAGAACGTCCGCGACACGATGTTGCATTCGCCCATCTCGAACTGGATGACGCCAATCCGGCGGGTGTCGATGAGATCCTGGGCCCCCCGCAGCACGCTCAGCTCGTGCCCTTCGACGTCGACCTTGAGGAAGTCGATGCCATCGATCCCCTGCTCGCCGCAGAACGCGGTCAACGTCCGCAGATGGACGGACTCGGTCGCGCCGAACCGAGTCAGCGGATTGTCGCCATACATCGAACTGAGCGCGTGGCCGTCGGTCGTGTGGTGCAGCGTCCGCGTTTCCTCGCGGTCGCTGAAGCCGAAGTCGAAAGACTGGATCGACCGTACGCCCTGCACTCGCTGCCGGAGAGAGTCGAAACTGGCGCGGGCCGGCTCGAAGCAGTACTGCCGGACGCGGTCGCCCAGGATCGCGTGTGCAGCCAGCGCGTAGCGTCCGTCGTTGGCGCCGACGTCGAAGACGACGCCGTGCCGGATCCGTGGGACCACCACGCGCCGAAGGACCCACAGCTCGCCGCTCGATTCGAAGCGCGCGCCGCCCCAGTAGTTCATCGCGACGATAGACACGCCGTGCAACCGCTCCCACAGCGGCTGCAGGGAGGGCCGACGGAACAGACGGTCGCGGACGAAGACCTTCATCGTGGCATTTGGCGGGGAGACTCCCCGCCATTGTGACCGAGATGCCCCGATTGGCGAACATGCCAGCGCAGCCGGCCTTCGGACGCCAGCCAGCTCGCGGCCGACAGGATGGATGAGGCGAGAGCAATACCGGGCAGGCCCAGCACGAACACGCCGGCCAGGTCGAGGGGCACGTTGGCCAAGGCGAGGGCCACGGTGGCGGCCAGCACGAATCGCGCATCGCGCAGGACGAGGATGGCCTGCGACGCCACGAGCCCGAGCAGGTAAGGCACGGCGCCGGCGAGGTACATGACAAGGGCGAGCTGGAACAGGCCGCGGTCGGCACCCAGGGTCCGGTCGAGCCAGCCGGCGGCCGGTGGACTGAACACGGCCATTGTCATCGCGACGAGCATCGCCAGGCCCACCCCGAGCGGCAGGGGCCGGGCCCGTCGAACCGCGGTGCCGAGGCCGGTCACCGAGACCGGCGACCCGCCGTGGAACGCCGACGCCCACCGGGACAGGTGGACGGTCGCGATCGGCGCGCCGACGAGGGCCACGGTCATGTGAAACACGCGCTCGGCGTACTCGAGGATCGACACCGCCCCGGGGCCGAGCGTCGACGCAATCAGCCGATCGACGAAGCCCCGGCTGCTGTTGGCGACGGCGGCCCCGAACATCGAGCCGGCGAGCATCCAGAACGGCCGCAGGTCGCCGCGGGCACCGGGGCGGTACAGACTCGCGATCGGGAGCCGGCTCGTCGCGAAGAGCCAGGCGAAGCCGACGACCTCGCCGCACAGGATCCCGACCGAGAAGGCCACCAGCCCGAGCGCGGACGAGAACACGACGCCGAGCGCCAGCGCCGTCAGGCCCTTCAGCGCGGCGGCGAGCGCGGACGCGAGATACCGTTCGCCCGCGTTCAGATAGCCTGTCAGAAGCGCGCCCGCGCCGCTGAGGACCGGCAGCCCCGCGAGCACGACCAGATGCCGCCAGCCTTCGTTGCCGGTCGCGGCCGGCGCGGCGGCCTCCATCCGCCAGACGAGCGCGCCCGCGGCGAGCGCAACCGCGAGCGGCAGCAGCACGAGCAGCAGTCGTCCGAGGACGACGCCGGCAAACCGCTCGCGCGCCGCACTGGGCATCGTGCCGGGGACGAACGGGACGACGGCCGTCTCGAGAAAGCCAAAGGCGCCGCTCGCAAAGAGCACGCCGGCATACACGAGAAAGAACGTGTCGGTCTCGCGTGAGGCGCCGAAGATGGCGGCCACGACGAGCGGCAGCAGGGCGGCCGGCACACGCGAGAGTGCGCGGGCCAACGCCAGCCGGCCCGCCACGACGTGCGTGCCCCGCCCCGGCGTCATCGGGCGGTCCGGCGGCGCCGGATGGCCCGTGCCATCACGGCTAGCCGGCTGCACACGAGGTACGCGATGAACTGCACGCCGCGCCACGGATGGCGGACCATCCCCGGCAGATACAGCCGGGCCCTCGTGCGCCACGATCGGCCCCCGAGGACCGCTCCGGCGGCCGTGCTGCCGTACAGGTCCCGGAAGTCATCCGGGTACCGCTCCTCGAGCGCCGCGTAGCCTTCGTAGAAGCGCACGTAGCCACGGATCGCTTCGCCGAAGCCCATCAGCCGGGGCGGATGCGAGACGTACAGATCCGGATCGATCGCCGTGTGCGCCACGCGCCGGATCCGGATGTACAGCTCCGCGTCCTCGACGCTCACGTGCCGGAACGCCTCGTCGAAGCCACCCACCTGCAGGAGTATGTCGCGGCGATACGCCGCGTTATTCGTGCCGATGAACCGCGAGTAGTCCGAAGTGCCGGGAGCCGTCAGGTCCGAGTGGTGAGTTAGCGGCACCCACTGGTGCGGCGGCGTGATCATCAGGCCGCCGAGGCCCCCGAGATCCGGTTCGGAAGCGAATCGGTCGAGGATGCGGTGCAACCAGTCCGGCGGCGGCACGCAGTCGTCGTCGGTGAACGCCACGAGTGGGGCGCGGGCCATCCGGATGCCCGCGTTACGGGCTGCCGCGGGGCCGCGGTTGGCCTGCCGGTGCGTGGTGAAGCGTGCGAACCTCGGCGCCTGTTGCCGGCAGACGTCCGTCGTGCCGTCGGTTGAGCCGTCGTCGATGACGACGACCTCGAACCGGCGTGGATCGACCGATTGTCGAGCGAGCGCGTCCAGGCAACCGGCCAAGGCGCAGTCGCGGTTGTAGGTCGGCACCACCACGCTGACGGCTGGCGTTGGGTCGTCACGCATCGGTCGGCAGGGGCGCGCGCGCGAGAAGTACGATCAGCGGACCGCGGCCGGCCGCCCGCTCGATCCGTTCGACGACCAGTTTCGCCAGCCGCCGCGCCGCCTGCGGGTCGTCGCAATCCCGCCGCAGCGACACGGAGACGACCTCGAGTCCGGCCGCGCCAACCGTCCGCGACAGGGTGGCCGGCGAGAAGAACCACAGGTGCTGTGAGGGCAGCCGGTGCGGCCGTTGAAGCCCGAAGACTCTGCGCACCTGAAACGGCAGGTCCGCGAACTCCCAGGGCACCTCGATGGCCAGCAGACCGCCGGGCCGCAGCAGGCGTCTGGCCGCCCGCAGGCTCGCCCGGGGATCCGGAAGGTGCTCCAGCACGTGGTTCAGGTGGATGGCGTCGAACGTCCCATCCGGCCAGCCGGCATTGGAAAGATCGCCCAGCCGGATGTCGAAGCCGCGGGCGCGGAGCGAGGCGGCCGAGGCGGCCGAGCGCTCCGTTCCGACCACAGCCCAGTCGCGGTCTGACGCCAGTTGCAGGAGCGTACCCGCCCCGGCGCCGACGTCCAGCAGCCGCCCGGGCGATCCGAGACGTCGTTCCAGCTCCTCGATTCGCTCAAGGAGATACGCTGGCGCCGACGTCGTGCCGCCGACGTAGTCGAGGCCGGCCTCCCGATAGGCGTCGACCGCATCCAGGTAGAGCGCTTCGAGTTGGGCGGCCGTCGGTTGTGGGTCGACCCGTCGCAGCCCGCACCCGGTACAGGCGACGATTCGGCCGCCGAACGGGATGCGGGCGAGGCGGGATTCGAGATTGAGTGCGCGCGTCTCTTGGGTCGCGCAGAGCGCGCACCGCTGGTCAACGGGGGGCATCACGTGTCTCGATGATAGCCCGGCCGCTGTTGCCGACTGACGCCTACCGTTGCAACGTCACATGGTTGTCCGCGAGGAGTCGACGGCGTCCAGCGTGCTGCCTGTTGACAGGCTCGGGTGCCACTGACCACAATCGGGTCCGACCGCATCCATGATCGCCGCCAGTGTTCGCGTCGGCCTCGCGATCGGCGCAGGGTTCCTGCTCTGGTTGACGTGGCGCCGGCTGCAGCGCCGGACGGACCTGCTGTGGATCGTCGGGGCAGGTCTGGCCGCGCGCGGGCTGTTGGGCTCGGTGCTGTTCTGGATTTCGTATCTCGAACTGCCCATCGGACGTTCGTTGCAGCTCGGCAACGGCTTCTGGTTCATCGCGCTGGATGGCACGGAGTACTTCCGGTTTGCCGATCTGGCGGCCGCCGGTGGACCGCTGGCCATCTGGCACCTGGATCCGACCTTGCCGTCGGTCTTCTACATCAAGGTCCTCGCACTCGTCATGTACGTCGTCGGGCGCGTGCCATCGGCGGCGCTGCTCCTGAACGTGCTCTCGTATCTCGGGCTCTGCGGCGCGATCGTGCTTCTGGCCGAACGGGCGCGCGCGAGCCGTGCCGCGACCGTGTTCGCCGTCGGCGCGGTCACGCTCAGCCCCAGTTGGATGCTGTGGTCCCTGCAGCCGCTCAAGGATCCGCTGTTCATGTTCCTTGTCGCGGCCTACGCGTACGCCGGGTTTCTCTGGCTCGACCATCGCCGGCCCGGCGGCCGCCGGCTGTTGACGGCTGGCCTCGTCGCCACCGGCGTCGCCCTGTGGGGGCTCCTCTACGCCGTGTCCGGCATCCGTTGGTATTTCGGTGTGCTTCTCTTCGCCGCTACCGTGCTGGGTTGGCTGGTGGCCGTCATGCCGACCGGTATGCCCGGCTGGCGACGCCTGGTCGGGGGCCTCGCCCTCACCGCGGCCCTGTCGCAGGCGATCCCGATCGGGGCGGGACCATTCCTGCCCCGGTGGGTGCGGCCGATCTTCCGACCCGGTGCCGATACCGTGCTGACGGTGCAACAGGCTGCGCCGAATGCCGTCAGGGTCATGGACAACTTCCGGGCGACGATTGCCGCCACCGGCGAAACCGAGATCCGCATCGGCCGGGTCGGGACCGCGCCAAGAGGCTCGGAGGTCATTACGCGCGCTTCGGTTGGCGTCGAGCCGTCCTCACGTCCGCCCGAGTCGCGCGCCGAGAAGTTCTTCGTGGGCGCGGTCGCCATGGGCCTGCCGCTCACGATCGGGTCGGCGCTGGGATGGGTTCACGTGGGCGGAGGACGCGGCCTCTGGGCGTTCGCCGAACTCGACACGCTGTTCTTCGATGCGACGCTCCTGTTCGTTCTCGGGTTCATCGGCACCCGCCTCGTGCGTCGGCGGGCCGTGCTGCATCCGGCGTTCTGGCTGGTCTTGTCGCACACGGTCGTGATTGCCGCGTTGCTCGCCTACGACAGCGGCAACTTCGGGACACTCTTCCGGCATCGTGGCATGGTCTTCGTCGGCCTCGTCCTGCTCCCGCTGCTCGTCGTGGACCGTCCGCGTGTCGATCCGCCCTCGCGTGAGACCGGCCCGTGACGGCCGGCCGGCCGCCGGACGGCGACAGAGACTTCCGCGGGCGGTACGGCTCGAGATTATCACCGCACTGGCCGAGGCGATGCCGGACGTCGACTTCCATGTGATCGGGGGAACCGAGCACGACCTCTCCCGGTGGCGGGTCCGGCGGACGTCGTCGAACCTGCTGCTGCATGGTCACGTGCCGCCGGGACGCCTCGCCGCGTGGATGGAGACCTTCGACATCGCCGTGGCGCCGTATCAGCACCGCGTGAGCGTCAGCGGCGGGGGAGATGCCGCCCGATGGATGTCGCCGCTGAAGATCGTTGAGTACATGGCGTACGGCAAGGCGATCGTCGCGTCGGACCTGCCGCCGATTCGCGAAGTACTCGATCACGGCCGGACGGGTCTGCTCTGCGCCCCCGACGACCCACGCGATTGGTGTTCGGCGATTCGGCGGCTGATCGCCGAGCCGGATTTCGCCCGGCGGCTCGCGCGGGATGCGCGCCGCGAGTCCGACCAACGGCACACCTGGACCGGACGGGCACGTCGCGTGCTGGCCTGAGCGGGACCGTCGTGGCCGAACCGGGTGGGCGGCGCCGGTGCTGCGATAATCGCGTCAGATGCGCCAGTCGGCAGGCGGCGGCTCGCCCGCGCCCAATCTCGATCCCCGCACGGTCCGCGGCTTCGGCGACGAGTGGTCGCGCTTCGACCAGTCGGAGCTGTCACAGGCCGAGTGGCAGGCGCTCTTCGACCAGTACTTCCACCTCGTCGACTGGGCCGCGCTGCCGGCGGGCGCCGAAGGGTTCGACCTCGGCTGCGGCAGCGGCCGCTGGGCGCGTGGCGTCGCGCCCCGCGTGGGGCGGCTGCACCTCATCGACGCCAGTGCCGAGGCGCTCGGCGTCGCCCGGCGGACGCTGGCGGACGCCCCCAACTGCGTCTTCCACCACGCGTCGGTCGACGCCCTGCCGCTTGCGCCCTCGTCGATGGACTTCGGCTACTCGCTCGGCGTCCTCCATCACGTGCCGGACACGGCCGCCGGCCTCCGCGCGGCCGTCTCCTGCCTGCGGCCCGGGGCGCCGATGCTCGTCTACCTCTACTACGCGCTCGAGAACCGGCCCGCCTGGTATCGCGCGCTCTGGCGCGCGTCCGACCTCGTCCGGCGCGCGGTCGCGGCGCTGCCGTTCGGCGGCCGGTACGTCGTGAGCCAACTGGTCGCGCTGGCCGTCTACTGGCCGCTTGCGCGCCTGGCTGCGCTCGCCGAGCGGCTGGGGCTGCCCGCCCACGCCTTCCCGCTCGCGTTCTACCGGCACCGCAGCGTCTACACGATGCGCACCGACGCGCTCGACCGGTTCGGCACGCGGCTCGAACAGCGGTTCACGCGCGACGCGATCGACCGGCTGATGGCCGACGCGGGCCTCGAACGCATCCGTTTCAGCGAAGCGCCGCCGTACTGGATGGCCATCGGCTGGCGTCGGCCGGATTCGGCGTCATGACGAAGACGCGCGTCGTCCGCATCATCGCGCGGATGAACGTCGGCGGCCCGGCCATCCATGCGACGCTCCTCACGCGCGACCTGGATCCCGACCGGTACGAGAGCCACCTCGTCGTCGGTGCCGAGGCGCCCGGCGAAGGCAACTACCTCGACATGCACGGCTGGCGACTCGACCGCGTGCACACCGTGCCGGCGCTCGGGCGCGAGATCTCGCCCTGGCGCGACGCGCGGGCGCTCGGGGACCTGGGGCGTCTCCTGCGCCAGATCCAGCCGCACATCGTGCACACGCACACGGCCAAGGCCGGCATGCTCGGCCGGATGGCGGCCCGGCGCGCGGGGGTGCCCATCGTCGTCCACACGTTCCACGGGCACGTGTTCGACGGCTACTTCTCGCCGCTCAAGACGGCGGCGTTCGTGCGGATCGAGCGGATGCTCGCGCGGCGGACGACCAGGCTCGTGACCGTCAGCGAGGAGGTGCGCCGGCAGATCCTCGCGCGCGGGATCGGGCGCGCGGACCGGTTCGACGTCATCCGGCTCGGGCTCGACCTGTCGTCGTTCGTTCGAAGCGAGGAGCGGCGCGGTGAACTCCGGCGTGAGCTTGGGCTCCCTGGTGAGGCCGAGACGGTCGGCATCGTGGCGCGGCTCGTGCCCATCAAGGCGCACGAGGTCTTCCTCGACGTGGCCGCGCGCCTCGCAGCCGCCCGGCCGCGCGCCGTGTTCATCATCGCGGGCGACGGCGAGCGGCGGTCCGAGCTCGACGCGGCTGCGCATGCCCGGGGCCTCGACGATCGGGTGCACTTCCTCGGGTGGCGAAGCGACCTCGACCGCATTTACGCCGACCTGGACGTGGTCATGCTCACGTCGAAGAACGAGGGTTCACCGGTGGCGCTCATCGAGGCGATGGCCGCCGGGCGGCCGGTCGTGGCTACCCGTGCCGGCGGTGTCGAGGAGCTGGTGGGGGAGGCGGGACTTCTCGCTGACGTCGGCGATGCGGCGACGCTCGCCCGTCACGCCGCGACCCGGCTGGACGATCGGGCGCGGGCCGGCGAGCTCGGCGCTCGCGCCCGCGCGCGGGTGGTTCCGGCCTACAGCCACGAGCGGCTCGTGGCCGACGTCGATCGGCTGTACACGCGGCTGCTGGCCGACGCCGGCCGCTGAGCCGATAAATCCTCCACACTTTCGTGTTGTACGGCGGTGACCTGGTGTTGATAATGGACGGGCCTCCCCGGCTCTCAACCCGCGCGACAGGAGGCGCGGCTTGATGACCACGATCGCGCTCGCGGCCGCCGCGGCGTTCCTGCTGTCGGCGCTGCTGACGGTGCTCTGCCGCACCATCGCGCTGCGGACGGGGATCATCGCGATGCCCAAGGCCGATCGGTGGGCGGCCCGGCCCGTGGCGCTTCTCGGCGGGCCGGCCATCGTCACGGCGACGGCCCTGACGCTGGGCCTGGTCGACCGATTGCCGTTCACGGTCTGGGTGCTCCTGGCCGGTGCGATCGCCATGGCTATCGTGGGTCTGGTCGACGACGTGCGCCCGGCCAGTCCGGCAGCCAAGCTCACCTCGCAGGTCGTGGCGGCCGCGGCGGTTACCGGCGCCGGGCTGCAGTTCCCTCTCACCGGCATTGCCGTCATCGACATTCCGGTGACGATGTTCTGGATCGTCGGCCTGACCAACGCCTTCAATCTGCTCGACAACATGGATGGTCTGGCCGCCGGCATCGCGGCGATTGCCGGGTCGGTCAAGGTCGCCCTGTTCATCCTCGACGGCGAGATGGCCGCCGCGGCCGCCGCGGCCGTGTTCGTCGGTGCGTGCCTGGGCTTCCTCATCCACAACCTCGTGCCGCAGCGCATCTTCATGGGCGATTCGGGCAGCCTGTTTCTCGGGTTCTTCGTCGCCGGCCTCAGCACCGTGGGCGCCGACCCCGCGTCGCGCGCGACGGTGTCGGTGCTGATCGTGCCGGTGGTGATCCTGCTCGTGCCCATCTTCGACACGGTGCTCGTGACCGCGGCGCGCGTGCTGACCGGGCGGAGCGTGTCGCAGGGCGGACGCGATCACACGTCGCACCGGCTGGTGATGGCGGGCCTCAGTGAACGGAGCGCCGTCGTCTCGCTGTATGCCCTCGCGGCCCTGTCCGGCGTGGCCGCGGTCGCCACCCGCGGGATGGGCTTCTATGCCGGTCTCGTACTGCTGCTCACGCTGGGCCTTGCCGTGCTCATTATCGGGGTGAGCCTGTCGCGGATCGCGGTCTACGCGCCGGACAGCGATCGGCCGGCGCCGGGCCTCTGGTTGCGGGTGCTTCCTGGTGCGGGGTATCTACGCAATGCGGCCAATGCCGGCATCAACGCCCTGCTCTTCTTCGTGGCCTTCTACACGGCCCACGCGTTCACGCTCGGGACGCCGGGCCTTCCGGACAACCCTGCGTTTCTCGCCGCGCTGCCGATCGCCTTCGGCGCCAAGATGCTGATGCTCGGCGCTTTCGGCACGTATCGGAGCGTCTGGCGGTACACCGACTCGCGCGACCTGGCGGCGCTCGTCGGCGCGAGCACGGCCGGATCGGCCAGTGCCATCGTCGTGCTGCTGTTTGCCGATCAGTTCACCGCCGGGCAGCGCGCGATCTTCGTGCTCGACTGGATCCTCTTCACGGCACTGCTGGCCGCGTCGCGTCTCTCGCTGCGCGCCCTGTCGGAGATGCTTCGTCCCCGGCCGGCCAGTGGCATCCGGGTGCTCATCTACGGCGCCGGCGACGCCGGTGTCTCGCTCCTTCAGGAACTGCGCCGGAACGCGCGTTACGGCCGGACGGTCGTGGCCTTCGCCGACGACGACCCGATGAAGCAGCGGACGCGAGTCCAGGGATTGCCCGTGCTGGGTGGCCTGACCTCGCTCTCCGACGCCGTCGGCCAGCGCGACGTGCAGGAAGTGATTCTCGCCGTCGGCGATGCCCCCGACGCGCTGGTGGCCGGCATCCGGTCGCGCTGCGCCGAGGCCGGCGTGCCCGTGAGCCGGTTCGACATCGGAGTGTCGGCCGCCGGCGTCGAGCCGCGTTTCGATCGCGTTACCTGAATGGCGAATGAAGGCCACGCGAGGCGACCTTCAACACCGGCATAAATGGCGGGGCCGACGAGACTCGAACTCGCGACCTCTGGCGTGACAGGCCAGCGTTCTAACCAACTGAACTACGACCCCGCGATCCCGATGAGCGGATGAGCGAATGAATCCACTGAATCCTGTCCTGTATCCCCAATCTGGTGGGCGGTACAGGATTCGAACCTGTGACAGCCGGCGTGTAAGGCCGGTGCTCTACCACTGAGCTAACCGCCCCGACCGGCAACACGCGATTATGGCATCGACCCCGGCTGGCGCGCAAACGGGCGCGGGGTCGGGGCGCCGCGTTTGCTACGATGACCGCGATGCCCCTCGCCGACGTCATCGGCCACGGCCACGTGCGCAACCTCCTGCGGCAGGCCGTCGCCAAGGGCCGCGTGCCGCAGAGCCTGCTCTTTGCCGGCCCGGACGGCGTCGGCAAGCGGGCTGTGGCCGTTGCGCTCGCGCAGGCGCTCAATTGCCCGAGCCGCACGGACGGCGACGCCTGCGGCCGGTGCCCGACCTGCCAGCGCATCAGCCACGGCACCCACTCCGACGTCGTGCTGCTCGACCGGGGCGACGAGGCCTCGATCAAGATCAAGGCGCTGCGCGAACGCGTGCTGGATCTCGTCGGCTACCGCCCGTTCGAGGGCGCGCGGCGCGTGTTCATCATCGACCCGGCCGACGACCTGACGACCGAGGCACAGGACGCGCTCCTGAAGACGCTCGAGGAACCGCCGCCGTCGGTCGTCCTCATCCTGATTGCCTCGTCACCCGACACGCTCCTGCCGACCATCCAGTCGCGCTGCCGGCGGCTGCGGTTCGGACCGCTGTCGGAAACCGACGTCGCGGCCGTGCTCATCGATCGGCTCGCGATGCCGGCCGCGCGCGCCCGGTCGCTCGCGGCTGCCTCCGGCGGCTCCGTGCAGGGCGCGCTCGCGCAGGAAGACGATGCGGCAGCCGGCGATCGCGAGGCGGCGCTCGCCGTCCTGCGCGCGGCCCGGCAGGCGTCGGTCGGGCCGCGGCTCAAGGCGTCCACGGCGCTCGCACAGCACGGATCGAAGCGCCGCGATCGCGAGGCGCTCGGCGCGCGCCTCGCGGCGCTCGCCTCGCTCACGCGCGATCTCGGCGTGATGGCCGCCTCGTCACCCGTCCCGCTCGCCAACCTCGACCTCGAGGACGCGCTTCGGGACGTCGCGGCGGCGTTTCCGGCCGACCGCATCGACGCCGCATTCGAGTCCATCGGCTCGGCGCGTCGTGCCCTCGACCGCAACGCCAGCCCCAAGATCGTGGCCGACTGGGTGGCCATCCACCTCTGACCGTGGCCCGGCTCCGCCTCGCCATCACCGTCGGCGATCCGTCGGGCATCGGCCCTGAGATCGCCGTGGCCGCCTCGCGCGACGCGCGCGTGCTCGAGGTCTGCGAGCCGGTCCTCTACGGACCGCACACGCCCGAGGCGCTCGCGGCCTTTCCGGCCGGCCGGATCGATCCCGCCTCGGCGCGCGCCGCCTACGACGCCATCGTCGCGGCCGTCGCGGATGCGCGCGCCGGTCGCGTCGCCGGCCTCGTCACCGGGCCCATCAACAAGGTGGCGTTTGCGGCCGCCGGCCTGCCGTGGAAGGGCCACACCGATCTGCTCGCGCACCTCTGCGGCGTCGACGACGTCGTGATGCTGTTCTGGTCGAAGGATCTCACGGTGGCGCTTGCGACCGTGCACATCCCGCTGGCCGACGTGCCGGCGGCCTTCACGACCGACCGCCTGCGCCGCGTGATCCGCATCACGGCGGCCGGCCTGCCACGCTTCGGCATTCGGCGGCCGCGCCTGGCCGTGGCGGGCCTCAATCCGCACGCCGGCGAGGGCGGCCTTCTCGGGCCGGAAGATCGCGACGTGATCGCGCCCGTGGTGACGGAACTCCGGGCCGGCGGTCTGGACGTGTCCGGTCCGCATCCGGCCGACACGGTCTTCGTGCGCGCCGCGCGCGGCGAGTTCGACGCGGTCATCGCCGCGTACCACGACCAGGGACTCGTGCCCGTCAAGCTCCTGTCGTTCGGGCGGGCAGTCAACGTGACGCTCGGTCTGCCGATCGTCCGGACGTCGGTCGACCATGGCACGGCGTTCAACATCGCGCGGCAGGGGCGCGCCGACGCGGGGAGTCTGATTGAGGCGATACTGCTGGCGGTGAGGCTGGCCCATTCAGCGGATTAGCGGATTAGTGGCTCCACCATGCCGCGCCAGGTCTGCATCGACCATCATGCGGACGAGGCCCGCGAAGTCGACGGTCGGTGCCCAGCCGAGTTCGGCCCGGGCCTTCGAGGCGTCGCCGACCAGGTGATCGACTTCGGCGGGACGCATCAGATCGGGGTCCTGTCGCACGTGTTTCTGCCAGTCGAGGCCCACGTGACCGAAGGCAATCTCGACGAGATCGCGGACCGAGTGCGCGACGCCGGTGGCGATGACGTAGTCGTCGGCCGCCGGCTGCTGCAGCATCTGCCACATGGCGCGCACGTAGTCGCCGGCAAAGCCCCAGTCGCGATGGGCGTCGAGGTTGCCGAGGTGGAGTTCGGTGGCGAGGCCGAGCTCGATGCGCGCCACGCCGTCGGTGACCTTGCGCGTGACGAACTCGAGGCCGCGGCGCGGCGACTCATGGTTGAAGAGGATGCCCGACACCGCGAACAGGTCGTAGCTTTCGCGGTAGTTCACGGTGATGTAGTGCGCGAAGACTTTCGACACGCCGTACGGGCTGCGCGGATAGAAGGGCGTGGCCTCGCGCTGCGGCATTTCGCGGACCTTGCCGAACATCTCCGACGAGGACGCCTGGTAGAAGCGGATGCCCGGATCGACCATGCGGATCGCCTCGAGCACGCGCGTCACGCCCTGCGCGTTGAACTCGCCGGTGAGGAGCGGCTGCTCCCACGACGCCGGGACGAACGACATCGCCGCCAGGTTGTAGAGCTCCTGCGGCTGCACGCGCTCGATCACGCGGATGAGCGACAACTGGTCGAGCAGGTCGCCCGGGATGAGGGTCAGGCGATCGCGCAGGTGATCGATGCGCCAATAGTTCTCGGCCGACAGCCGCCGCGTGAGCCCGAAGACCTCGTAGCCCTTCTCGAGCAGGAGTTCGGCCAGGTACGACCCGTCCTGGCCCGTGATACCGGTAATCAGCGCCCGCCGCGCACTCATCAGCCCGTCACGATAGCACAGCGGTCGGCGGTAGAATCGGCGCCGGTCGCAGCATGATTGTCGTCATCGGCGCAGGGGTCGTCGGCTTGTCGGTGGCGCGCGCGGTCGCGCGCGCGGGCCGGCCGGTGTGCGTCCTCGAGGCCTTGCCGCGTGCCGGCCTGCTGACCTCGACGCACAACAGCGGCGTCGTTCACGCCGGCCTGTACTATCCGGCCGGATCGCTCAAGGCGCGTCTTTCGGTTGAGGGCCGCGAGCGGCTCTACGCGTATGCCGCGGCCACCGGGGTGCCGCACGTCCGGTGCGGCAAGCTGGTCGTGGCCGCGGCCGGCGAGGAGGATGTGCTCGACGCGGTCGCACGTCAGGCCGAGGCCAACGGCGCGCGTGTCCAGATGGTCGACCGGGCCTTTATCGCGGCCCGCGAACCGCACGTGGCGGGTGACACGGCGGTCTGGTCGCCCGACAGCGGCTGGATCGACGCGCACGCGCTCGTCCGGGCGCTCTCGACCGACGTTGCCGCCGCCGGCGGTGTGCTGCTTGTCGGCACCCCGCTTGTTGGTGCCGAGCCGCGTCCCGGTGGAGGCCTGCGCGTCGAGACGCCTCGCGAGACGATCGACGCGGCGCTGGTCGTCAACGCTGCCGGGCTCCACGCCGACGAGGTCTCGCGGCTCTGCGGTGGCGACCGGTTCACCATCCATCCCTGCCGCGGCGAGTACGCGGAACTCGCGCCGCGCGCGCGGCATCTGGTGCGAGGGCTCGTGTATCCCGTGCCGCACGCGTCGGGGCACGGCCTGGGCGTGCACCTGACCCGAACGCTCGGCGGGGCCGTCTGGGTGGGGCCAACGATCCGCTACCAGGACGACAAGTCGGACTACGAACGCGATCGGCTGCCGCTCGAGGCGTTTCTCGAACCGACGCGCGCGCTCCTGCCCGAGGTCACGCTCGAAGACCTGCGGCTCGGGGGCAGCGGTATCCGCGCCAAGCTGCACCCGCCGTCCGAGCGCTTCGCTGATTTCCGCATCGGCGTGGATTCGGAGATCCCGTCGCTCATCCAGGTGGCCGGCATCGACTCACCCGGATTGACGTCGTGCCTGGCGATCGGCGAACAGGTGCACGCGCTCGTCCGGTCGCATTCGTGATCGCGTCAGTGCCGTCCCTCGACATATCGGCGCAACGCATCCTGCCAGGTCGGCATGACCACGCCCGCGGCCGCGAGCTTGCCGTTGTCGAGGGCCGCGAACTTCGGCCGCGGCGCGATCAGGGAGGCGTCGGCCATCTTCACTTCGACGATGTGCGACGGGTCGGCGCCGATGAGGCGGGCCAGTTCCCGGGCGAGGCCCGTCCACGTCGTCCAGCCGGTGTTGACGCAGTGGTAGACCCCGTACGGCGCGCGGCGGTCGAGCAGCGCTTCGGTGGCGGTCACGACGTCGTCGACGTAACTCGGCGACACCGTGCGGTCGACGAACGTCCGGACGTCGGCGCCGGCGCGCAGCCCGTCGCCGATCTGGTCCACGCTGCTCCGCGCGCGCGGGCCGCCGAACAGGCTCTCGACGCGCAGGACGTAGTGCCGTGGCGCGTCGGCGGCCAGCCACTCGCCCAGCAGCTTGCTGGCCGCGTAGGTGCCTCGCGGGTTCGGATCGTCGGTCTCGGTGTACGGCCGGTCGGTCTCCCCGTCGAAGACGAAGTCCGTGCTGAAGTGGACGAGGACGGCGTCGATCTCCGCGGCGGCCCGCGCCAGCGTACCCACGGCGAGGGCGTTGGCCGCGAGCGCCGCCACCGGGGCTTCTTCGGCGCCGTCGACGCTCGTGTAGGCCGCGCAGTTGATGATGACGTCCGGACACACCGAGGTAATCGTGGCCCGGACGGCCTCCGGCGCCGACACGTCGAGTTCGCTGCGGGTGCGGGCCACGATCTCGTCGCGCCGGCCCAGTTGCGAGATCATCGTCTCGCCCAGTTGTCCGCCGGCGCCAAGGACGAGCGTCAGCCGTTTCATCGCCCGGTGCGGTGGAACCCGGCGATGGCCTGCACCACGTGGCGCGCTTCGTCGGCCGTGAGCTCACCGAAGATCGGCAAGGCGAGCGACGTCGCGGCGGCGCGGTCGGCCTCAGGAAACGCGCCGGCCGCGCCGGTGAGGTGGGCGAAGCACGGCTGGCGGTGGAAGGGCACCGGGTAGTAGATCTCGGTGCCGATCCCGCGTTCGGACAGATATGCGCGGAGCCGGTCGCGGTCCGGTGTCCGGATCACGAACTGGTTGTAGATGTGCGTGCAGCCGGCCGACTCGACCGGCAGGTCGACGAGGGAGGTCAGGCCGGCGTCGGTGAAGAGCGCGCGATAGCGATCGGCGTTGCGCCGGCGCGCGTCGGTCCAGGCCGGCAGATGGGGCAGCTTGACGCGGAGCACGGCGGCCTGCAGCGCATCGAGCCGGAAGTTGCCGCCGACGGCCGCATGATGGTACTTCGGTTCCATGCCGTGATTCCGGAGGCGTCGCAGCGTGTGCGCCAGGCCGGCGTCACCCGTCGTCAAGAGACCGCCGTCACCGAAGGCGCCGAGGTTCTTGCTCGGAAAGAACGAGAAGCAGCCGATCCGGCCGATCGTGCCGGCGGCCCGCCCGCGGCAGGTTGCCCCGATGGCCTGGGCGGCATCCTCGATGATGGGCACGCCGGCTTCGGCCGCGACGGCGGTCAGGGCGTCCATGTCGGCCATCTGTCCGAACAGATGCACCGGCAGGATCGCCCGTGCCCGCGGCGACAGCGCGCGCCGCACGGCCTCGGGCGACACATTGAACGTGACCGGGTCGATGTCGACGAACACCGGCGTGGCGCCGAGTCGGGTGACGCAGCCGGCCGTGGCGAAAAACGAGTAGGTCGGCGTGATGACCTCCGCGCCGGGCCCGACCTCGAGTGCCATGAGCGCCACGAGCAGCGCGTCGGTGCCCGACGATACGGTCACCGCGTGCTCGACGCCGATGTGGGCTGCCAGTTCGCGTTCGAGCGCCTCGACCTCGGCACCCAGAATGAACTGCTGGCTGTCGCAGACGCGCGTGATGGCGGCCAGCACCTCGGCGCGGATCGGCCGGTACTGCCGCCCGAGATCGAGCAGGGGGACGGCCGGATGCGTGACGGGGCGGTCGGTCATGGTGGTCCACACGATCCGGGCAGGGTCAGCGCACGACGATCCGCGGATCGCCCCAGGCGGGCCGGTCTCCGGTCGTGCTCTCGCGTTGCCGCAGCACGAACCGCAGCTCGATCGTCCGCCCGGCATACTTGGACAGGTCCATCGCGATGTCGTGCCAGCCGCGGTCCTCCGGTGTGTGAAACGGATTGACGACGAAGGTGACCAACTCGTCCCAGATCACCTCGTCCCAGGCGCCGACGATGAAAAGGTTGCCATCGCCCTCGATCGTGTGGGCATCGGGATGCTGGCCAAGACTCACGCGCAGCCAGGCGCGCTCGGGGACGGTGACCTTCCAGATGAACCGGCCCGTGTCGCCGACGATGAGCGCGCGCCGCGTGCGGCCGCCGAGCTCGAGGTCCTCGACCGTGTACTCCCCGGGCACCTGCGTGGCCGTCGCCAGGTCGGCGACCAGATCGAGCGCGAGGCGCTCCTCGCGCGGTCCGACGAGCGCCCAAGCCGTGAGGACGGCGACGAGCGCGAGTCCCACGCCGGTCGCGACGACACGTCGCGTCATGCGCGCAATTATACCTGCCGGCCCTTGACGGCCGCCCGCGTCTCGCGGTCGATTTCCCGGCGCCGAATCGTCTCGCGCTTGTCGTACGCTTTCTTGCCCTTGGCCAGCGCCACGCTCACTTTCACGCGCCCCTTCTTGAAGTACATCCTGAGCGGCACGATGGTCAGGCCCTTCTCCGTCGTCTTGCCGTGCAGCTTGTTGAGTTCCGTCCGGTTCAGCAGCAGCTTGCGCCGCCGGTCCGGATCGTGGACGGCGTATCCGCTGTGCGAGTACTGCCCGATGTGCACGCCGAAGATGAACGCCTCGCCGCCCTCGAGCTTGCAGTAGCTGTCGCGCAGGTTCACGCGGCCCTCGCGGATCGACTTCACCTCGGTGCCGAGCAGCGCCATGCCGGCCTCGAACGTCTCGAGCAGGTGATAGTCGTGGCGCGCCTTGCGGTTGTCGGTGATGAGCCGCTCGCCCTCGTCCGCCCGAGTCATCGTGGCGGCTCCGGAGGAGCCGCGGCGACGTCGGAAAACGCCGCGTCCCGCTCGCTCAGGCACGTCGGCGTGCCGAGCGGCCAGGCGATGGCAAACTGCGGGTCGTTCCACCGCACGCCCCGCTGGTGATTCGGAGAATACGGGGCCGACACGAAGTAGAAGACCACCGCGTCGTCGGTCAGCGGCTGGTAGCCGTGCGCCACGCCCGGCGGGATGTAGAGCATCCGATGGTTGTCCTGGCCGAGCTCGACGCCGAACCAGCGGCCCCAGGTCGGCGAGCCGCGCCGCAGGTCCAGCGCCACGTCCCACACGACCCCCTTCACTGCGCGAATCACCTTGACTTCCTCGAACGGGGCCACCTGGTAGTGCAGGCCCCGGACGGTGCCGCGGCGGGTGTTCGTCGCGAGGCTCGCCTGGGTGACGCCGGTTTCGAGCCCGGCCGTGGCGAACTCGTCGGCCACCCAGGCTCGCACGAACAGGCCCCGCTCGTCGGGGAACACGTCGGCCTCCACGAGGCGGACGCCGGGAATCGTCGTGTCGTGAAACTGCATCGGCTATCGGCGTCCGATCGCGGCGTAGTCCATATGGGTGAAGAGGCGCGCGTTGAGCCTGGCCGCATTGGCGTTGATGACATCGGCCAGGGCGGCCAGACCGGCCGGCGCGTCGGCGGGCGGGGCCGCCGCGCGTTCGAGCTGATCGCCTTCCGCTTCCGGCGGCCGGAACTCGATCCGCACGTCGCGGAAACCGCTGGCTCGCAGCAGGTACTGGAGCGTCTCCGGGTGCAGCGGGCGCACGTGTGTCAGATCCCGGATGTAACTCTCGAAGAAGGCGAGCCAGCAGGCGGCGTTGATGGTCTCGAGCACGATCAGGCCGCCGGGCCGCAGCTTGTGGCCGGCCGTTTCGAGCATCGCCATCAGATACCCCGGTTCGAGGTGCTCGACCACCTGCGCGGCAAACAGGCCGCCGATCGATCCGTCCGGCTGGGCCCGCAGGAAGCTGAGCGCATCGGTTTCGGCGACCTCGAAACCGCGCGCCCGGGACGTCTCGGCCATTTCGTGGTTCAGGTCGACACCGCGCGCCGCCAGCCCGCCCTCGCGCAGCAGCTCGAGGAACTCGCCGCGGCCGCACCCGAGATCGACGACGTCGGTGACGTCCGTGAAGAGCGGCACGTAGTCGGCGAGCCGCGCCCGAATCACCTCCGGCGAGCCGCGGAACTGGTCTTCGAAGCCCAGGTACTTGAACGAGTCGAGATCGGGCGCGGCGGCTGCCTGGCTCGCCGGTGTCCCGGCGCCTGCGTCCGGACGGCCCTCGGCGAGCAGCCGCTCGACGTCACGCTTGAGCGACAGGGCCGTCTGCTGTGCGAGCGACGCGGTGGCCTGGACATCGGCGAGCGAGGCCAGCCGCGCCGCCAGACGGCCCTCACGCGCGGCGAGCGACTCGGACCGGCGCAGCCAGTCGTCGGCCATCGCGCCGAGGCCGGCGTTGACGGTCCTGACCTGACCGCCCACGGCGCGGTCCTTCGTGTCGACGTACCCCGTCAGGGTCTGGAGCAGCTCGATGAGCCGGGTCTGGAACGCCCGCTCGCGCGCGATTTGATCGTTCAGGGCCGTCACGAGGGCCGCCGTGGTCTCATGGACGCCGGCCTGCCAGACGGCCGTGCGATTGAGGTGATCGACGAGGGCCGCGTTGAACTGCTGCTGTCGTTCGAGCGCCGGGCCGACCAGCCGCCAGACGAACCCGCGCAGCCGGCCCTTGAGCGAGCCGTCGACGGCCGGCGCACCCTCGGGCAGGACGTTCCAGCGTTCGTTCAGCTCCGCGCGCCGGGCATCGTCGACGATCGGCATGCCGGGCAGCGAGGCGGGCGCGGGCAGCGCGCGATCGAGCGCGGTCAGCGCGTCGTTGTACGCCCGGTCGGCGTCGAGGCGTTCGCGTTCGAGCCGGGCAAGAATCGCGTCGAGGCGTTCCTCCTGCACGTCAGCTCCGACCCGCACGGCCGGTGACGAGGCCCTCGACCGGACTCGACGCCGTCGCGTAGCGTCTGCGCTCGATGCGCCCGGCCCGAAACGCCAGCCGCCCGGCGATGACCGCGTGGCGCATGGCCGTGGCCATGGCGACCGGATCGCCGGCGCCGGCGATGGCCGTGTTCATGAGCACGCCGTCGACGCCGAGCTCCATCGCAATCGCGGCATCAGACGCCGTCCCGACACCCGCGTCGACGATGACGGGCACGCGGGCCTGTTCCTTGATGATGAGCAGGTTGTTCGGATTCTGGATGCCGAGGCCCGAGCCGATGGGGGCCCCGAGCGGCATGACGGCGGCCGCGCCGGCGTCCTGAAGCTTGCGGCACGCGACCGGGTCGTCGTTGGTGTAGGGCAGGACCACGAAGCCTTCGCTGACGAGCACACGCGTGGCTTCGAGGAGCGCCTCGTTGTCGGGAAAGAGCGTGCGTTGGTCGCCGATGACCTCGAGCTTGATCCAGTTGGACAGGCCCGCCTCGCGGGCGAGCCGCGCCGTGCGAATCGCCTCGTCGGCCGTGTAGCAGGCCGCCGTGTTCGGCAGGAGCGCGATCGTCGTCGTGTCGATCCACGCCAGGAGCGACTCGGCGCGCTTCGTGAGATCCACGCGGCGGACGGCGACGGTGACCATTTCGGTGCCCGACGCCTCGTGGGCGGCCTTCATCACGGCGTGGCTCGGGTACTTGCCCGTACCGACCACGAGCCGGGACGTGAACGTGCGATCCGCGATGATGAGCGGGTCCGACATCGACCTTAGAGCTTAGCGCAGCCCGGCGCGCCCCCACCGACGAACGCCACGATCTCAACTTCATCGTCGACGCCGATGGTCGTCTGGCTGTAGGTGGCACGCCCGACGACGACCCGGTTGACTTCGACGGCGACCGTCCGGGCGTCGATGCCGAGCGAGTCCAGCAGTTCCTGGATCGTCACCGGTCCGGGCAGCGCGTGCGGCTCGCCGTTGAGCTGGATCAGCATGAGGGGTGCTCGGCCGGCCCGCCCGGACGTCGTCTGGCCAGATGATCGACGTGCCGGCGCGCGTCCTCGCCGAACGGCTCGACCAGGCGGCGCGCCAGGGCAAACGGATCCGGCCGGAGCGCGTCTGGCAGCGTCGCCGCCGGACCGTCGAACGAGGCGGCGCGGACGAGCGCGCGCTCGACGTCGGCCACCATGCGATCGACGGTGTGCGCCGATTCCCAATAGGCGCGCGCGCGTTGCCCGATCCGGGCGCGGAGCGCGGCATCGCCGGCGAGGCGCGCCAGGGCGAGCGTCAGCGAGTGCGCCTCGTCCAGCACGTCGAGCGCCACGGCCACGGCGTCTTCGTCGCCAAACGGTGGCATCGCCGGCGCGTGCAGGCGCCAGCCTCGCGGGTCGAGCGTCGGGACGTGGCCCTGGTGGGGCAGATCGATGATGACGGTGGGGCGTCCGGCGGCGAGCGCCCGCAACCAGGGCCCGGACGTCTCGAGTGCGCTCGGCCAGCGCAGGCACAGGCACACGTCGACGGCCGCAATGGCTCGATCGAAGGCCTCGTCGTCGGGTGCCTGGATGCGGTGCACCCGGTCGGTGACACGGTGCCGCCGGGCCAGGGCGTCGACGTCGACGGCCGGGTCGTCGGCGCCGGCCAGCAGGAGCCGGACGTGCGGGTGCCGATCGCCGATGGCCCCGAGCGCCGCGAGAACCTGCGGCACGCGCTTCTCTTCGGTCAATGCGCCGAACAGGCCGAACGCGATCGTCTGGTCGGCAAGCCCGAGCGCCGCGCGCGCCGCGCGCCGCTCGTCGGCCGTCCAGGGGACGGTGCGTCCCTCGCCGAGGGCGACGTACTCGAGTCGCGCCGCCGGTTCGGCCTCTTCGAGGTCGGCGAGCGCGCCGCGCGAGTGGACGGCGACGAGTCTCGAGGCGGCGAGCACCGCACGGGTCATCGGCCAGCCGTAGAGGTAGGTACCGCCGAGGCCGAGCACGCCGAGTTCGGCCGCGTCGGGCGATACGCCGGGATGCGCCCAGGTGAACTCGGCACGGTACATGTCGGCGCGGCCGCGGGAGAGGAGCGCGTGACCCCGCGCATGGTGCAGCCGGGCGTCGTGCAGGATCGAGAGGCCCGGCCAGCGGAACAGGTACGGCCAGATGAAGTCGTGCAGCACCGAGTTGCCGACTTGGTAGACCGGCAGGTCGTACGGCTGGCGCGCGTGCCTCCACACGAAGTCGTGCGCGCCGAGGACGCGCACCTCGCCACGGTCCACCGGCTCGACCGGGGCGTGGCGGTCAATCGGCACGCGGCCCTCGTGCACGTAGACGTCAATGGCGTGGCCGTCGGCGGCCAGTCGCGGGACGAGCTCGGCCGAGCGGCCGGCGATGCCGCTCGATTGCGGCGGCCAGGGCGTGAACCACGCAAGTCGCATGAGAGCAGTCTACGAGGTCAGGCCTCGAGGAGGTACTCCATGTTGCCGATGAGGATGTCGCGGACGAGCGGCATCGACGGCACGGTGGCGGCCAGCCGCGGCGACAGCCGCCGCACGGTGCCGCTCACGTAGAGGTCTTCCCGGATGACGCGCAAGCCGGCGTCCTGAATGTGCTGCCGGAGGTTCCGCACGGTGACCTTGTAATAGAGGTCATCGATCTTGCGCCGGCCGGCCCGCGCGTCGGTGAGGAAGGACGCGCCCGCTGGCGGCACGTTCAGGGTGCCGGGAGCGCGGCGGGCCAGCCAGACCGACGTGGCAAAGGCGAGGCGGCGGCCCATTACCAGGTGCAGCGGGATTGGCACCTTGAGCGGGGGCAGGTGCGATCCGTGCGGTGACAGGTACGGCGCCGTCTGCAGGAACACGCGCGCGCCCGGCCGGGCGACGCGCCGGAGTTCGCGGAGGTAGGCGAGCGGGCGCTTCACGTGCTCGATGACGGCGTGCGAGAAGACCGTGTCGAACGTGTCGTCGGCGAAGGGGAGCGCTGCGCCGTCGGCCTGGGCGAACGAGACGGACGTGACCCCGCGTTCGGCGGCCAGCCGCGTGCCGGCGTCGCGGAACCGGTCGGCGAGGTCGATGCCGACGACGTGCGGCGATTCCTCGCCGAACGAGACGCACATGCCGCCGCCGCCACACCCGGCATCGAGCACGCGGCCGAGCGACGTCACGCCGCCCCGTTCGAGGTAGCGCAGCACCTTGGCGCTGCGCCAGTACTCGAACACCGCGTAGTGGTACTCGGAGGTGAAGCGCACGGCCCCCGTCGATCGGATGGTGGCGTCGTCGACGCGTCTCACCGGCGCCACCCTGCGTCGGTCGGCCCGTGCATGCGGTCGCCATTATAGGCCGCCGCTATAATCGGCCGGTGTTCGCCAGTGTGCAGCGGCTGTTCCGTCACCTCGTGGTGTACGGCAGCGCCGACGCCGCGGCGCTGGCCATCAACACCCTGCTTCTGCCGATCTTCACGCGCGTGCTCTCGCTCGAGGAGTACGGCGTGCTGGCGCTCGTCCTGGTCCTCGAGGCGTTCCTGAAGGTCGCCTTCCGCTGGGGCTTCGACACGTCGTTTCTGCGGCTCCATTACGACGACGGGACGCCCGAGCGGCAGCGCGACCTGGCCGGGACGGCCGCCATCTTCCTGCTGGTCGTCAATGGTGTCCTGTTCGGGCTCCTCTGGCTGGCGGCCCCGGCGATTGCGCACCTGATCTTCGGCGCCGGCGAGCACATCTGGGTGCTGCGGCTCCTGGCCCTGAACCTCTTCATCTCCAACTTCCAGTTCCTTCCGCTCACCCAGCTCCGGATCGAGGAACGGTCGCGGGCCGTGGCCGGCTGGTCGATGATCCGCGCCTTCGGCACCATCGTCGCGCGGCTCGTCTTCGTCGTCGGGTTCGGCTGGAGCGTTCTCGGATTCATGGTCGCCGACCTCGTGCTGTCGGTCGTGCTGCTCGTCGGGTTGTGGCCGACCTGGCGCCGGATGACGCGCTGGCGCTTTTCGTCCGTGCTCGCCCGCGACCTGCTGGTGGTCGGGCTGCCGCGTGTGCCGCACGGCGCGCTGCACCAGGTGTCGGCGATGGCCGACCGGCTGCTGCTCGGGTGGTACCTGCCGCTCGATGCGCTCGGCCTCTACTCGGTGGCGTCGAGTGTGGCCTCGACGCTGAAGCTGTACCCGGTCGCGCTCATCACGGCCTGGACGCCCCTGGCATTCGAGGCGATGCGGCGTCCTGACGCGCCGGTGTTCTACGCCCGCACGGCGACCTACGCGTTTGTCGTGCTGGCGGCGCTGGCCACGGCGCTCGTGCTCCTGGCCGATCCGGTCGTGCGGCTGCTCACGCCACCGGCCTATCACACGGCCGCGGCGCTGATGCCCTGGCTCGTCTTCGGCCTCGTGCTGCAGGCGGCGGCCAACTTCCTGTCGACGGCGCTCCAGATTGCCAAGCGGATCGCGCCGTTTCCGCTCATCACGCTGGTCGCGGCGATCGCCAGTGTGGCGGCCGGCGTGGTCCTGATTCCGCGCTTCGGCACGCAGGGGGCGGCGTTTGCCACCGTCGTCGCGCAGGCCGCGCTCCTCGGGGCCACGGCCGCCTTTGCGCATCACGCCTACCCGATTCCGTACGAACGCGCGCGCTTGGCCAAGATCGGTGCGGTGGCGCTGTTCGTGGCGCTCGGGGGCATCCTGGCGCGTGCCGTCGCGCCGGCCGGCGTGGCCGACCTGCTGGCCGTGGCACTGCTGGCGGCGTTTCCGGCAGGCATCCTCCTTGTCGGTGTCTTTCGCGGGACCGAGATCGCGAGCCTGCGCGACTGGTTGCGATCGCTCGGGCTGGGGCCCCTGGCGGGTCCGCGCCGATGAGGTGGGCGTCGCGCCGCCGCGCGCTCGTCGCCGCCACGGCCGTGCCGGCGGCCGTCGGATCGGCGCGCTATCATACCGGCCGTGAGGCTCGATGCCGTCCGCGGCGCGCCGCCGCCGCGAGGGGTCCGTCGTTCCGGCCGACTCGTGCTGGCCGCGGCGCTCTGTCTGTACCTCGCGACGACCGGCGGGAGCTTCGCGACCGACGTGATGACCTACGAGGTCACCAAGAACATCGTCGAACGCGGATCGGTGGCGATGTCCTACAACGTCCACGATATGGACGCGCACCTCGGCGTCGACGGGCAGTACTACGCGCCGTACGGCGTCGGGCATGCGATCTGGGGCGTGCCGTTCTATGCGGCCGGGCGCCTCGCGGAAGTGACGCTCGGGTTCTCGATCGGCCGGCCGGATGCCGTGCGGAAGGCGGCATTCGTCACGGGGAGCGCGGTCGCGGCGGCGCTGGTCGTCTGGGTCGTCTTCCTGTTCGCGTGGCGCGTCGAGCCGGACACCCGGGCCGCGGCGGCGACGGCGTTCACGGCCGGGTTCGGCACCCTGCTCTGGCCCTACGCGAAGTTCGGCTTCAACGCGCCTGTGGCCGCGCTGGCGGTCGTCGGGGGCGTCTACGGCGTGTGGGTCGGCGTGGCCGGCCGCCGCGCGGCGCCGCTCTGGATCGGATCGAGCCTGCTGGCCTTCGCGCTCCTCGTCCGGCATGAGCTGGCGCTCGCGGCGGTGCTGGCGGGTGTCTGGGCGTTGGTCGCCCACGGCCGGGAGGTCGGGCCGACGCTCCGGACGTGGGTCGCGCTGGCCGTGCCCGGCGCGGCCGCCTCGGGGGTGACGCTCGCCTACAACTACGTCCGGTTCGGCAACATCTGGGACACCGGCTACCTGCGCGACACGACGGCCACCTTCGGATCGATCGTGGAAGGATTCGCCGGCCTGCTCATCAGTCCCGGGCGCTCGGTCTTCCTGTACACGATCGTGCTGGGGCCGGCGCTCGTCGCGCTCTGGCACCTGTTCCGGCGTGATCGCGGCACGGCGATGCTCGTCGCGCTCGTCTCCGGCGGCCTGACGGTATTCTACGCGTCGCTCGAGTACTGGGATGCCGATCGATCGTACGGGTCGCGGTATCTGCTGCCCGTGCTGGTGCTGGTGTGCGTGCCGCTCGCACCGTGGTTCACGCGCCTCACGGGCGCGGCGCGCACGACCTTCCTGGCGATCGTCCTCGTCAGCATTGCCGGACAGTTGCCGGGCGTCCTCGTGGACTTCACGAAGGTCGGGACGGTTCTGGCCGATGTGGGACGGATCGAGATCGTCGAGCGCCGCTGGGACTGGAGCCGCGCCGGGATCAACCTCAACACACGCGCGTCGCTCGCGGCGGTGCCGCTGAACGTCCGCTACGTCACCGGCTTCGCCACGCCGCCCGCGCCACGACCGTCGACCGGTCGCGATCCGGGGTTTTCCGAGCAGTACGGCTACAGCCTGGATTTCTGGTGGCTCTACCTCTTCTACATGCGCGCGGTGCCGGGCTGGCTGGCGCTGCTGTCCGGCGCGGCGCTCGTCACGACCGGGGGCTGGCTGCTCGGGCGGACGCTGGGCTCGCCGCGCTCGCGGCTCAGCGTCGGGCGCTGAGGCTCGGGGCGGCGGCCGCATCGATCCCGTCGTCGCGGCGCAGGTGTCCGAGCAACCGGTGCCCCAGCCACGCGGCAGCCGCGCCGAGGACGAGCGGCGCGGCGATCGCGGCCCACCGCGGCAGCGCGCCGAGGTAGAACAGATACAGCCACCAGAAGTCCAGGCTGAACGCGAACTGCTGCGAGAAGCCGCGATCGGACTCGTCGCTGGTCGCCGCGGCGACGGGTGGTGTGTCGAGGCCGGCCAGGTAGCGTGCATTCTCAGGGACGGCGACGAGCGCCACGCGCGTGTTGAGCGAGAGCGGCGCGCCGTCCCACGTGTAGCGCGTCAGGGCGATCGAGTAATCGGCGCGCGAGCGCGCGAACGCCAGTTGCGCCTTGTTGAAGTCGACGAGCACGCCCGGCACCTGCACGAGCAGGCCGGCCACGGCGAGGACGCCGACGATCCGGCGCGCACGCCGTGGCGCGGTGGGCCGGAGCCAGAGCGCCACCGGCAGCGTGACGAAGGGCAGAATGGGCACGAGGTAGCGCGGCCCGTAGCTCTCGCCGCCGTCCCACTGGTGCATTTTCGCGATGAGCAGCAGGAACAAGAGGGCCGTCGATCCGCAGTAGATCGCCAGCGGCCCCATCGCACGTCGCAGCGCCCAGAGCGCCGCCACGCCCGCGATCGTCACCGGCGCGTAGACGAGCAGCGACCGGCCGGGACTGAGCAGCAGGCCGTGCAGGCCGATCACGATCGGCGTGTCGAGGCGGACGTTCGGATCGCGCAGGAGGCCGGTATCGAGCGGGTGGCCGAAGCGCGCGGCGTTGTACCACATCCAGAGGCCCGCGGCGACGGCCACCGGTGCGCCGGCCGCGAGCAGCCACCGGAGGCGGCGCCGGCGGTCGCCCGCGACGATCGCCAGGTACAGCGCCGCCGGCGCGAAGCCGAAGACCATCTCGTGTCGGGTGAGAACGCCGCAGCCGAGCGCGACGCCGCCCGCGACGAGGAGCCCCAGGTGGTTGGCCCGGGCGCCGGCGCAGATGCCGGCGGCCGACGCCGTCAGCGCCAGCGCCGCGAGCGGCGCATTGAACCCGAACTTGCTGTACACCCAGAGCGGCGTCGCGAACGCGACGAGGAGGCCGGCCGTCACCGCCGCCCGCCGATCGCCCGAGAGAAACCAACCCAGGAGCACGCTGAAGAACACGCAGCCGGCGGCGGCCACGGTGCTGCCAAAGACGACGGCGGCCTTGGTCAGGCTTTCGGGCTTGCCGGCGCGCAGGCCCGCCGCCATCGCGGCGCGCGCCCCCAGGTAGAACGGGATGCCGAAGACGGGATGTCCGATGCCCACGGGCGCGTAGAATCGGCCGTCCGGGCCACGTTCGTGCTCCGTGTCGAGTACGTTGTACCGCATGGCGACCGATCGTTCTTCGACCAGCGCCCGGGTGACCTCGTAGCTGGCCAGGTCGGTCGCGAAGCTCCCGCCGGTGGTTGCGGCGTACACGCACCAGGCGATGAGCGCGCTCAGGCAGGCGGCCCGAAATGGCGGTCGCGCGGCCGGCATCGCCGGACATTGTGCCTCATCCCCGGCGAATCGCCCGGCGCGTGCCACGCGGTCTGGTTGACAGGCTTTCGACGTACCGACTATCGTGCGGGCCGCGTGCATGCCGGCCGTACGGTGTCCGTCGTTCTGCCAGCCTACAACGAGGAACCGGGCATCGAGGCGGCCGTGCGGGAGTTCGCGGCCGTCGACGCGGTCGACGAAGTGCTGGTCGTCAACAACCGGTCGACCGATCGGACCGAGGCGCGCGCGCTCGCCGCCGGCGCGCGGGTCGTGCGCGAGGAGGATCGGCAGGGCTACGGCGCGGCGCTCACGTGCGGCCTGCGTCACGCCGTCGGCGACCTCATCATCCTCGCCGAGCCCGATGGCACCTTCGTGGCGCGGGACGTCCACAAACTGCTGGCCTACGCCGACGAGTTCGACATGGTGTGCGGCACGCGCACGACGCCGCAGCTCATCTGGGACGGCGCCAACATGGGCTTCGCGCTGCGCTGGGGCAACACTCTGCTCGCGAAGGTGATCGAATTCGTCTACGGCGGGCCGTCGCTGTCCGACTGCGGCTGCACCCTGCGGCTGATTCACCGGCCGGCCTGGGACCGGCTCGACCCTCACATGACCGTGACGGGATCGCATTTCCTGCCCGAGATGGTCATCCTCGGCCTCCGCCTGCGCCTCCGCCTGCTCGAAGTGCCCGTCAACTACCGCAGCCGGAAGGGCCAGTCGAAGATCACCGGCACCTGGAGGGGCACGGTGACGACCGCGCTCCGGATGGCCGGGCTCATCGTCGGCCACTTCGGCTTCCGCCCGCGATGACTCGACCGTGGCCGCGTGCCTGGCTGTTGCTGATCGCCGTGGGCCTGCTGCTGCGGCTGCCGGGACTGCTCGTCGGGGGCATGGCCGACGTCTACGAGTTCATCCTCGACTGGGGCGCCGACGTCCGCGCGCTCGGCCTGGGGCCCGGGTTCTCGATCAACTACGGCGCGTTGTCGTTCGCGTGCTTCGGCCTGGTGGCCCGACTGGCGGAAGAGATTCCGCGGTTCTGGTGGCTGCCGTACAAGGGCGCGGTGATCGTTTCGGAGGCCGCCGTGCTGGCGGCGCTTCTCCATCTGTCGCCGAAACGGATGGTGCCGTGGGTGCTGTTCGGGTTCTGGTGCAACCCGTGGTTCATCATGCACGGGGCCTACCAGGGCTTCTGGGACGGCGCGCATCTGGCCGCCGCTCTCGGGGCCGTCGTCGTCGTCCGGCGCTGGCCCTCGGCCGCGGGATGGGCGACGGCCGGGGCGCTGCTGCTCGTTTCGTGGCAGTTCAAGCCCCAGGGCCTGATCCACTTCGCGGCGCCGGTGGGTCTCTGGCTGGGCCTCGTCGCCTGGCGCGGGCAGCGCCTGCCGCTGCTCGTGTACGCGGCCGGGTTCGTCGGGGCGGCGGCCATGCTGTCGCTTGCCCTGGCCCTGACCGGTGGCAGCCTCCTGGCGCTCCTCGAGAACTTCCGGTCGTCATCTGGCGACGCCCGGTGGTCGAACGGCGGGGTGAGCATCTGGCGCTTCGCGGCGTTCGTCTACATGCAGGCCCAGGGAATTCCCGGGGAGGTCCACACACTGCGGCTACCGCTGTTGTGGCTCGGCGCCGGAACGGTCGTCGCGGCCGGCGTCACGGGGGGAGTGCTCTTCGCGATCGCGAAGCGCCTGGCGAACGATGCCGGACGCGGCGGGTGGCCATCGGCCGCGGCCTTGTATGTCATGCTGGCGGCCGGTGCGCTGGTCGTGTCGCAGTTCGGGACGCGGGCGCACATCAACCATTCACACGGAGCCCTGGTGCTGTTGCTGCCGCTGCTCGCCGGCCACCGCGGAGCGCAGGTGGCGTGGGTGGGGGCCGTGGCGATTCAGGCGGTGGCGCACGTCGCTCGGTACGGCCTCGGCGCGGCCGTGCTGCTGCCGCCGGATCATGTGATCGAACGGTACGGCCACGCCGGCGCCATCGCCGACGCCGTCCGCACCGTGCCCGCGGCGACCTCGCCGGATGCGATCCTGAGGATCCAGGCGGCCACGAACGAGGTGCTGGCGGCGCTGCCCGGGCCCGGTGCGGTGTCGTGGCTCTCGCTGCCGATGGGCGTCGCGGCGGTGTGGCTGACCGTGGCGCTCGTCGGCGCCGTCCGGCGGGGCGACTGGCGTGGCTGGCTTGCAGGAACCGACAGCGATGCGTAGTCCGACGTCACTCGTGACCGGCGGGGCCGGCTTCATCGGATCCCATGTGGCCGACCACCTCCTGAAGGCCGGGCACCGGGTGGTGGTACTCGACGACCTCAGCGGCGGCTTCCGCGACAACGTGCCGGGGGCGGCGGAGCTCGTCGTGGGCAGCATTCTCGATCGCCCGCTCGTGGAGCGCCTCTTCGTGACGCACCGGTACGACTACGTCTACCACCTCGCCGCGTACGCCGCCGAGGGGCTCAGCCACTTCATCCGGCGGTTCAACTACGAGAACAACCTGGTGGGCAGCGTCAACCTGATCACCGCGGCCATCAACAGCGGCTCGGTCCGCGCGTTCGTCTTCACGTCGTCGATCGCGGTGTACGGACGCCACCAGACGCCGATGCACGAAGCCCTCACGCCGGAGCCCGAGGATCCCTACGGCATCGCCAAGCATGCGGCCGAGCGCGAGCTGGCAGCCGCGCACGCGATGTTCGGGCTGCCGTACGTGATCGTCCGGCCGCATAACGTCTACGGCGAGCGCCAGAACCTGGGCGACCGGTACCGGAACGTCGTCGCGATCTTCATGAATCAGATCATGCGCGGCGAGCCGATGACGATCTTCGGCGACGGCCGGCAGACGCGCGCCTTCTCGTACATCGGCGACGTGGCCCCGCTCATCGCCCGGGCCGTGGACGTGCCGCAGGCGCTGGGGCAGGTGTTCAACGTCGGTGCCGACACGCCGCACACGGTCCACGGGCTGGCGCTGGCCGTGGCGGCCGCGATGGGCGTCGAGCCGCGGATCGTGCATCTGCCCGCGCGCCACGAAGTCGTGCATGCCTTCGCCGATCACGACCGGGCCCGGCGGGTGTTCGCCGTGGCGGCTCCGGTGCCGCTCGCCGACGGCCTCGCGCGCATGGCGGCCTGGGCCCGAGCCCACGGGCAGCGTGAAACGCCGCCGTTTCCCGACATCGAGATCCGCAAGGGCCTGCCGCCCGGCTGGCTCGACTGACGCCTCAGCGACCGAGCCACTCCCAGAGGAGGCGGAACGGCAGGCGCAGCCGTTCGATCAGCACGTCGGCATACGTCGTCGGATACGCGACCAGATCGCGGTGGCCGCGCATGAACAACTGGTACTGCAGGAGCAGCAGGCCGTTGTAGGCGACGAGCGCGATCGTGGTGACCGCGACGGTCCCGGGGCGGCGGCCGCCCACCCGCGCGCCGAGCGCGGCGAGGCCCACGGCAAAGATCGGCGTCATCGAGATGAATCGACGGGCCCCAAACGCCTCGCCCGCCCACCAGTCGGCGACCGCCGCGTTGACGTATATCGCGACCGCCAGCACGGCCGTGAGGCCCGCGCCCGCGAGCCGGTCGCGGCGCCAGACCCAGACGAGGCCGACCGCCGCCAGCAGCACCGCGGGGGTCCAAACGAACAGCCCGCGCCGGGACGAGAACAACACCGCCCAGATCGCGGGATCGGTCCACTGCATGAACCCCGATCCCTGCGGCACGGTGACGTAGCTGCCATAAATCGCGTGCCAGGCGATCAGTTGCGGCGACACCCCGATCGCGAAGCCGGCCGCCAGGCACAGGCCCAGGCCGGCGGCTCGTGCGGGTGTCGTCACCCGCCCGATGACACCTCGCAGCAGCTCCACCGCCGGCAACAGCACGACGATGGCGTCCTGCCAGCGGACGAGGGCGGCCAGGCCGGCCAGTGCTCCAAGCAGGAGGAACCGGCGTGCGCCGACCCGGCCGAGGCCGCTCATCCACGCCCACACGAACACGCCCATCGTGAAGATCGTCGTCGCGTGCGAGTAGGCAGGTGAGACGACGGTGTAGTAGAGCGCGGGGCTCGCGAGCCACGCCACGAGCGTGGCCCAGAGGGCGGCCTCGCGGGGGAATCGCAACGCCGCTGCTCGGAAGCAGCAGTACGACCCGACCGTGGCGTACGCGATGCCGCAGAGTCCCGCCGTCACCTGCAGGCCGAGACCGTAGCCGTCGGGCGGCGAGGCGATTCCGGCGGCGCTGGCGAGCCAGGCCAAACCAGTGGCCAGGGCAAAGACCGGCAGCCAGAGCAGGGCTGGGCCGATCGACATCATGTTGGGCGGGCGGCCCGTCGGCGTGCGTTCCGTCCGCCAGACGCTGTCCTCCGCGTAGAAGCGCTCGTACTCGTTCGCGAAGTGGAGGTCGGCGTCGAACACGAGCGACCGCAGATACGCGTAGTACTGGACCGCATCGCCCCGAATCGCATCGCCCCGCGAGGCGCCTGTCAGGAACGCGCCGGCGTAGACGGCCGCACAGGCCAGGCCGACGACGGCGATCGTGCAGCCGGGGTGGCGTTCGACGACCCGGCGCCACCGATCGAGGAAGGGCGCAGTCGCGCGGGCTGCAGCCATGCGGCCCTCATTCTAGCGAGACGATCGGGGGGCCGGCGGCTGAGGGTGACGGCCGGCGCCGGCACCGTCGACCGACGGGCGCACCGCGCGCAGGTGCTCGCGCCCGCCGAGCTCGCCCGCGTCCGGCACCGGATGCCAGCGGCCCCGGCCGAGGCGTTCGACGAGATACCCGCGTGTCGAGAGCGCGGACAGCAGCCGGCGGTTGAACTCGCCGCTCGACGCCGCCAGGTACCCGTGCGATTCGATGAGCAGCGCGCGCGGCGTGTGCCCGCCGGCCCAGAGGCCCTCCAGCGCGTCGATCTCGGCGCCCTCCACGTCGAGCTTGACGACATCGGCCCGCAGATTCCGGGCCGCGAGCCACGGGCCCAGCGCGACAGCCGGCACCCGCCGCGACGAGGTGTCCGATGTGCTGATGCGTCCCATGCCGACGTTGTCGGGGGTAACGCTCGCGTCGAAGGCCACCTCGCCGTCGCGATCCGAGGCCGCGGCTTCGAGGACCGTGACGCGCGGCACGAGGTCCGGGTTGAGCGCGAGGTTGTGCCGGAGCCAGCGCGCGACGTCCGCGTCGGCCTCGACCGCGACGACGTGCGTGGCCGGACACGCCTGCGCGACGGCGAGCGCCATCAGGCCGATGTGCGCGCCGGCGTCGACGAAGACCGCCGCGGTGCCGCAGGCCTCGATGCAGGCGTCTGTCTCGGCGCCGCCATAGTCGCCATGCACGAACACGTGGAAGCCGTGCGCTTCACCGGGATCGACCTCGACCCTCACGCCGCGCCATCGCACGGTCACGCGGCCGCCGATGAGGCGCGGGGCCCACGGGCCGAACCGCAGCCGCAGCAGATGCCGGTGGAGCGGGCCGCGTCGCGCCACCCACAGGACCGCGCGCAGCGCGCGGCGGGCCACGCGTCGCATCGGCGCGGGCAGTGGCGGAGTGGGTTCGACGGGCATGCTCAGAGGAAACGCGCGGCCAGTATACGCGGGCGCTTTCGACTCCGATGGTATAGTCGCCGCTGATGGCTCGCCGGGCGTGGTTCGGGAGCGGCGTCGTCGTCGCGCTCGTCTTCCTCGTGACGCTGCCGGCCGTGACGACGCGCCTGTACGCCGCTGACGAATTCCAGTACTTCGCCTATCTGCGGTCGCTCTGGTTCGATCGCGATCTGTCGTTCGACAACGAGTACCGCTACTTCATCGACTCCGGCGCGACGCGCGACCCGGGGTTTCAGGCGACGTTCCTCGACGCCGAGACCGTCACCGGGCGCCGGCCGAACTACGGCACGATCGGGAGCGCGATCCTCTGGCTGCCGTTCTACGCGATCGCCGACGCCGGCGTGCGCCTCGGCCGCGCGTTCGGATCGGCCACGCCGGCTGATGGATTCGCGCGGCCGTACGTGACCGCCGTCACCTGGGCGTCGGCCTGCTACGGGCTGTTCGCGCTGTGGATCGCCGCTGGCGTGGCCACGCGGCTCGGCGGCCGGGGGCTGGCGGCCGCCGTGGCGGTCGGCCTCGGGACGCCGGTCATCTTCTATATGTACGTGGCGCCGGGGATGGCGCATGCGACGTCGGCGTTCGCCGTGGCGGTCTTCGTCTGGGTGTGGCTGCATGTGCGGCGCCACTGGCCCGTCGGCGGCGTGGCCGTGCTGGCCGCCACGGGTGCGCTCGTGGCGATGGTCCGCGAGCAGGAGGTGTTTCTCGCGATCGTGCCGGCAGTCGATTACGTGTGGTCGATCGTCGAGCGCGGGCCGGGCCCCCGGGGCGCGAGGCTGCGCGCCGGAGCGGTTCGCCTCGCCGTCGCGGCGGCGGCGTTTACGGTCGCGTACTTGCCGCAACTGCTGAGCTATCTCGTCCTGAACGGCCGGCCCGGGCCGTCACCGGTCATTGGCGCGAAGATGCACTGGACGGCGCCCTTCGCGCCGGCCGTCGTGTTCTCGCCGGCGCACGGCTGGGTGTTCTGGACGCCGCTCGTCGTGCTCGCCGTCGCCGGGATCGTCCTGACCATCGCGCGGCCCGGCGCGGGCGGCGCCGATCGCCGACGCGTCGCGACGCTGCTCCTCGTGGCCGTGGCGACGCAGGTGTACGTTTCGGGCAGCGTCGCGAGCTGGACACTGGCCGGCGCGTTCGGACAGCGGCGGTTTGTCGGCATGACGATCTGTCTGGTCATCGGGTTGGCGTGGCTGCTGGCCCGGGCGTCTCCCGGCGCTGTTGGCCGCACGGTCTGGCTGGCCACAGGCGTCGCGGTCTGGTGGAACCTGGCGCTCGCGCTGCAGTTCGGCGCGGGCCTGATGGATCGGCAGCGTCTCGAACTCGGCCGGAATGCGCGCGTCACGTTCCTGGAACTGCCTGTCCAGCTACCGGGCCTGGCGTACCGGTACCTGTTCGACCGCGCGTCGTTCTACCGCGACGGGTCGCTCCGGTAGGCCGTGCGCATCCTGTACTTCACCGACATTCGCTTTCCCCTCGAGCGGGCCAACGGCCTCCAGGCGATGGCGACGGCACATGCCCTGGCCCGGCGCGGGCACGACGTGCGCCTGGTCGTGCGGCCCGACGCCTTCCATCCGGCGCGAGATCCGTTCGATTTCTATGAGCTGCCGCCCGAGCCGCGGCTCGTCATCACCCCGACGCCGGTAGCCGGGCCGTTCTGGCTGCGTCGGATGGAATACGTGGCTGCGGCCGTGCTCAGGGTCGGTGTCCTGCGCAGCGTCGATCTCGTGTTCACGCGCGATCTCGGCGTTGCCGATCTCATCGGCCGCGTGCCGGGCCGGCCTCCGCTCGTGTACGAATCGCACGGCTTCGCGCCCGTCTTCGCCGAAACGCTCGATGAGCTGGTCACCGGCGCGGCGCCGGCGCCGGCGTCGAAGATTCGGCGGCTCGTGGCGCGCGAGGCCGCCGTCTGGCGTCGCGCCGAGGGCTACGTCTCGACGACGCGGGTGCTCGTCGACGAGTTGATGGCGCGCTTCGGCGGGCGCGATCGCGTGGTGGTGATCCCCAACGG
>DATKDF010000212.1:0-6974 GCA_035512795.1 Vicinamibacterales bacterium | reverse complement strand
ATGTCGTCCCACCCGTTGGTCTGGACATGGTAGTTCCGCATTGCTTCAACCGTCGAGATCCCCCTGAACTGTGACCGCGTCGGCCGCCACGTGTGGTGCAGGTGCACGGCGTCGATCTGGCGGCCGAGCTCGGGCGCCTGCGCGGTCAACAGCGTGACGAACTGGTCGGTGGTGAGGCGACGAATCGCTGGACGCATCGGAGCTGACCTCCGGAGTCATTAGACGGACGTGAGGCTGGGGTTCCCGAAGGGTCCACCATAGCCCAAAAGGGCGCTCCCTTCGAACTGGACGGCGCCTCGGGATCGGCCGATAATCGGTCAGGTTTGACTTCAGCCGGAGACGTTCCCATAATTCCGGGATCGGCAATCGCTCCTCACTTTCGGAGGCCTTTCACCCATGAAGAAGCTCCTGTCGGCCGCTATCGCCGCCGTGGCCGTGCTGGCCTGTGCCACCCCGGCCGTCGCCCAGACGAAGATCCGCGTCGCGATCTGGGATTTCGAGAACAACTCCGAGGGCAGCTGGTGGTTCCACAACCAGCTCGGTGACGCGGCCCGCAACCAGATCGACAACGCCTTTTCCGAGAACGACGAGCTGTCGCGGCTCTTCACCGTGGTCGAACGCGAGAAGCTCGCGATGGTGCTGAAGGAGCAGGGCCTGGCGTCGACCGGCGCCGTCGATCCGCAGAGCGCCGCCAAGGTGGGTCAGATCCTCGGCGTGAAGTACATCATCACCGGCGGCATCGACAAGTTCGCGATCAACACGACGCGCGGCGGCTTCGGGCGGCTCGCCGCCAGTTCGACCAACGCCGAAGCCAGCATCTCGCTCCGCTTCATCGACACGACGACGGCCGAGCGCGTCGTCTCCGTGTCGGCCGACGGCAACGTCCGCAAAGGCGGCGGGCGGTTCGGCAGCGCCAACCTGTCCCGGGAAGACGAGTGGGGCATCGCGAGCGAAGCCGTCGAGAAGGCCTCCGAGGAGGTCGTCAAGAAGCTGACCGCGAGCAACTCGCTCGAGCGCGTGTCCGAAGCGGCGGGCTCGGGCGGCGGCGTCGACATGCGTGTGATCAAGGCCGACGGCACCACGGCCTACATCAACGTCGGCCGCACCTCGGGCATCAAGGTCGGTGACACGTTCACGATTCACCGCAAAGGCGAAGACCTGATCGACCCGACCACCGGCATGAACCTCGGCGCCACCGAGAAGCAGGTGGGCACGGCCGTCGTGACCGAGGTGCAGGACCGCTTCGCGATCGTGACGATTACCGGCACCGCCGCCGCCGCCGACGTGATCAAGAAGACGAACTGACTCGGCTCACTTCGCCGACCAGAACGCCCCGACCCGTTCCACCACCGCGGCGGCGGTCAGGCGCGCCTGTTCCACGAGGCGCGCCTGACCGACCCGCTCATCCATCGAGAACGACCGGGACGCCGGCATCGGCACACGCGCGCCGTCACGGCGCGCGCGTGCCGACACCGTAATCGTGTAGGGCGTAATCGCAAACGTCGTCCCGAAGCTCTGCTCCACCCGGCGCGCCCCTTCGACGACGAGCGCGTCGACGAGAATCTCGGCCCGGGCCTCGTCGTCCTCCGACGCCATCGAGGCGCGGCCGAGCTCGCGTTCGATCTCGGCCCCGAGCGCCACGCACACGGCCATCGGGCCATCGCAGCCGAAGCGCACCGACGGCTGTTCGGGCCGCGGCGGTTCAGCGGGCGCCTGAACGGCCGCCGGCACTGGCGCGGCCGTTCCAGGCGCCGGAGCCGCCGCGACCGGGCCCGGTGGCGGTGCCGAAGCGGAAGCGACGGTGGCCGCCGGCGGGGCCTGCGGCAGGGTGTCGGGGGCGGCCTCGCGCCGCGTGACCGGTGAGGTCGGCTCCGGCCGGGGTGAGGCGGCAATCGGTGGTGGCGCGGAGTCGGCTGGCGCCGGAGCCGCCACCGGCTCGGACGAATTGAAGTATCCGAATGTGTAGCCGGCGAATCCCACGCCGCCGACGAACAGCAGCACCATCAGCGCGAGCACGACGGAGCTGCCAACCGGCTCGGCCACACGCTCGTCGACCGCATCGGCCGGCATGTGCAGGCCGGACCCGACCGATGTCAGGTTCTGCAACGCCGACTTCGGCGGCAACACGACATCGTCACCCCGATCGAGATCGCCCGGTGCGCCAGGTGCCGCGTGCATCGCGCCGGGACCAACGGCGTGGACGACAACCGTCGCGTGTGCCGATGTCGCGGCCGCGATCGCGGCGTGCAACTCGTCGGCGGTCTGAAACCGCCGGCCTGGCTCCTTCTCGAGGCAGCGGAGCGCAATCGCTTCGAGGTCGGCCGGCAGCGTCAGGTCGGGACGCTGCTCGGCAAAGCGGGGCGGCGGCGCGCTCAGGTGCTTGACCAGCACGGCCGGTGTCGACGGATCGTCGAACGGGACGACGCCGGTGAGCATCTCGTAGAGGATGACGCCGAGGGAATAGAGGTCGCTCCGGGCATCGACGAGTCCGCCGCCGGCCTGCTCGGGCGCCATGTACTGCGGCGTGCCGAGCGAGAGGCCCGTCGCCGTGAGCTGGGTTGCGCCTTCGTCGAGTGACTTCGCGATGCCGAAGTCGAGCAGCTTCGCCATCTCGCGGCCGTCGGGCCCGGTCGTCACCATGACGTTCTGCGGCTTGAGATCGCGGTGGACGATGCCGCGCTTGTGGGCCACCGAGAGCGCCGACACCACCTGGCCGACGAGCTGCCCGACGCGGTCGGTCGCCATGGGCCCGTCGCGCACGATGAGCGCCTTGAGCGTCGGGCCCTCGATGAACTCCATCGCAATGTAGAGCGTGCCGTCGTCGAGCTGCCCGAGGTCGTGGATGGTGGCGATGTTCGGATGGGCCAGGCTGGCGGCCGCCCGGGCCTCGCGCTCGAATCGGGACGCCACCTCGGCATCGATGTCGAGGTCGGGGCTGATGACCTTGATGGCGACCGGCGTGCCGAGCCTCACGTGGGTGCCGCGGTAAATGACGCCCATGCCGCCGCGGCCGATGCGCGACTCGACCTGATACTTGCCGGCCAGGAGCGTGCCGATGCGGGTGTCCGGTGTCATGGATTTCTGGGCCTCGATCCTACGCCGGTGTATCGGTCGCGGTCGGGGCCGGAATCAGAGGCTAGAATCCTCACATGAGACCCGCACTCGTTGCCACCCTGGTCCTCCTGCTGGCGCCCGTCACGACCGCCCAGTCGCCGGCCGATGCCGACGTCCAGCGGGTGCGGAGCCACCCGAAGTTCGTGCAGGCGATCGCCGCGCTCGATGCGGACCACGACCGGCTGGTGAACGAGATCGTCACGCTCACCGAGATCCCCGCGCCGCCGTTTGCCGAAGACGCCCGGGGCGCGGCGTATCTCGAGATGCTCCGCGCGCATGGTCTGTCGAACGTCGAGCGTGACGCCGAGGGCAACGTCATGGGCCTGCGCCGCGGGTCGGGCAACGGGCCCCTCATCGCGATTGCGGCGCACCTCGACACGGTGTTCCCGGCCGGCACGGATGTGACGGTCACGCGCGAGGGCACGCGCCTGTCGGCGCCGGGCATTGGCGACGACACGCGCAGCCTCGCCGTGCTCCTGGCGATGATTCGCGCGATGGACGCGGCCGGCATCCAGACCGAGGCCGACATCCTGTTCATCGGCAACGTCGGCGAAGAGGGCCTCGGCGACCTGCGCGGCATGAAGTACCTGTTTCAGAAAGGCCCGTACCGGGATCGCATCAGCACGTTCATCTCGATGGACGGCGCCGGCGGAGGCGACGACATCACGCATGGCGGCGTCGGCAGCAAGCGTTATCGGGTCACGTTCAAGGGCCCGGGCGGCCACAGCTACGGCGCGTTCGGTCTGGTGAGTCCCGCGTTTGCGATGGGCCTGGCGATGGCGAAGTTCTCCGACGTCACCGTGCCGGAGACCCCGAAGACGACGTTCAACGTCGGGGTCGTGGGCGGCGGCACGTCGGTCAACTCCATCCCCTTCGAGAGCTGGATGGAGGTGGACATGCGGTCGCAGGCGCCGGCCGAGCTGCAGAAGCTCGAGGAGACGTTCCGGCGCCTGATGCAGGAGGCCGCCGACGAGGAGAACCGGCTGCGCTCGACGGCGCAGGGCCGCATCGAGGCCGAGCTAACGCTCGTCGGCGACCGGCCGTCCGGCGCGACGCCGCTCGACTCGCGGCTGGTGCAGGTAGCCGCCGCGTCGGTGCGCGCGATGGGCATGACGCCGCGCTTCAGCTACAGCAGCACCGACTCGAACATCCCGATCAGCCTCGGGATCCCGGCCATCACGATTGACTCGGGCGGCCGGGGCGGGCGCGCGCACGCGCTCGACGAGTGGATCGACGTCGAGAAGGCGTCGAGCCTGCGCGGCATCGAGTCGGCGATGACACTCCTCTTGACGCTGGCCGGCGTGCGGTAGGCCAGGCCGCGGCCCGACGAGCCCGCGTATAGACAAGGGCCCGTCGCGCCGACAAGCGATCAGGCAGGCTGATGGAACTTCTCGCGACTTTCGCCAGGGCGCTCGGGTCGTACTTCCTCCAAGTCGGCTCGATGGCGTCGGTCTATTCGTTCGGCGTCGCGTTCGGCGTCGCCGTCCTGTATCTCTTCCTGCGCCGCCGGCGCCGGAATCTCCGAATGCTCGCTGTCATCGTCCGCAAGCTGTGCGCACCCGGGATCTGGCTGTCCCGGAGCTCGCGGCTCGACGTGGCGATGCTGCTCTTCAACGTGCTGATCTTCCCGGTCATCTTCCTCGGTGCGGTCCTGTCGTACGACGCGATCGCCGGCGGGGTGTTCGGCTGGCTGGGCCAGACGTTCGGCGTTCTGCCCGCCCCGCGCGTGCCGGGCTGGCTGGCCGGCGTCCTCATCACGCTCACGCTCTTTGTCGCCTACGAGTTCGCCTACTGGGTGGATCACTACCTGTCCCACAAAGTGCCGTGGCTCTGGGAGTTCCATCGGGTCCATCACAGCGCCACGGTCCTGACGCCGCTGACCAACTGGCGGATGCACCCGGTTGACGCCGTCCTGTTCTTCAACCTCATCGCCGTCATGACGGGCAGCACCCAGGCGGTCATGCACTACGTCCTGGGCGTGCCGGCGGCACCGTACCTGATCCAGGGCGAGAACCTCTTCTTTCTGGCCTACATCTATCTGTACGGCCACCTGCAGCATTCCCACGTCTGGATGACGTTTGGCGGTCGCTGGTCGAGGCTCCTGATGAGCCCGGCCGCGCATCAGATCCATCACTCCACCAACCCAAAACACTTCGACAAGAACTTCGGCGGCGCGTTTGCGTTCTGGGACTGGATGTTCGGCACGCTGCACGTGCCCCACGACAAGCGCGAGGTGCACGAGGTCGGCCTGACGGACGACCAGATGCGCGACAGCCTTTTCGTCTCCCTCATCCACCCGGTGCACGCGGTGGTCGACCGGACGGCCCGCGCGTTGACACCGCGCGTCGAGAGCAAGCGGGAAGCGGACTGACCGGGAGTCGCTCAGGGCCGGCGCCGCGGTACATTGGCCAGACAGGCCGGCGCGGCTTCCATCGCGATGCGGCGTTCGAGCGCAGTCAGTTCCGACGGATCCACCTCGTACTGGCCCACCCACACCTTCCGATCGCTCCGCGGATCGACCAGCCTCGCGGTCACACGCACGCGGCCGTCGACGACGATGCTGCCTTCCATGACGAGATCGACGCCAAGCGCGCGCGCAACCGCCGGGATCGACGCGCCGGTGTCGTACCGATCGGCGCTCGCGCGCGAGGCCACCGACAACGCCAGGAACGTCGCCAGCTCCGTCGTCACGCCGTCGGTCAGGCGGGCCGCCAGCAGGCGATCGGATTCGTCGGTCGAGAACACCGAGAACGGCAGCACGGCCACGCTGACCTGACGACCGGGCGACGGCGGCGCCACGAGCGGCCAGATGAACCACCCGGCGAGCACGAGGCCAACCACCACGGCCGCGCCCGCGAGCGCCGTCCGGCGCGTCGTTGACGGCACGACGGGCGGCACGGGGTCCGCCGGCCGCTCGCTGAACAACGGCCGGTAGCCGCCCTTCGGGATCGCGATGACGATCGGATCGCGCGCCCCGTCAACGGCGTAGTACGCGTCGAGCCGGGTGCGGAGGCGCCGCATTTCCACCCGGACGATCGAGTCGAGGCGCGGGTCGTAGGCCTCCGGTCGGTCGAACACCTCCCGGCCGACGACGGACTCCTTGATGGTGTCGCCCTGGCCCTCGAGCGTCCGCTCCACGAGGTACGCGAGCAGGCGGCAGGCGCGATCCGACGAGGCGAACGCCCTGGACGCCGAGATGCGGCCGAGCGCCGCATGAATGTCGCCGGGGGCTGGAGTCACCAGTCTCCCGTGATTCTACCTGCCGCCGCGCCGGGTGACATCGCCCCTGTCACCGTGACATCTGCCAGGAACCGCCCGATGACGGGTCGAATCGTGCGACCATCCAGGCACCGAGTCGTCTGATCGCACGAGGTCTGTGCCATGAGTGCCTGGTTCTCCGATCTTCGCGCCGCGGTCCGGTCACTCCGCACGTCGTCCGGCTTCGCGGCGATGGCCGTCGTGACGCTCGGCGGGGGCCTGGCGATGGCCGTCACCGTGATGACGGTCGTCAACGCCTACCTGCTGCGCTCGATGCCGTACCCGGCGGCCGACCGGCTGTACTCCCTCTCCTACGCTCCGCCGGGTCAGCGGGGACCGGAGGGTCTGCGAGACGTGGACTGGTCGGCTCTCAGCGACGTGATCGAGACGCCGATTGCGTGGGACCTGGACGTGTTCTTCATGCTGGGCGGCGGGTCGGCCGGAAACGTCACCAGCCGGTATCCCGAGTCGGTGCAGGGCGCGTGGGTCACGCCGGGCTACGTCGAGGGCTTCGGCATCCGCACCGCGATGGGCCGGACGCTGCAGGCCGCCGACTACGATTCGGCCAGTCCGCCGGTCGCCGTCATCAGCCATCGCCTGTG
>DATKDF010000211.1:0-25206 GCA_035512795.1 Vicinamibacterales bacterium | reverse complement strand
GGTGCTTGGTGAAAGATTCCGGGAGCGAAGCGCGTTCATGCTCTTCGTCGAATGCCAGGACAATGCTGTCAGCCGACCGCTCTGCCAGGAGCAGGGGCTCCATCCCAGCGGCCTCCCGGCGCTCGTTCCGTGCTGGTGTCCAGGCTCTTGCCGTGCTGATCACCCGCGCGGGACGGTGTCGGACTCGGCCATGCCGGAACTGTCCATCCACAGGGCCTCGAGCAGGTGCCCATCCGGATCTTCGACCGCCCGGTTGTACAGCCAGCCGAGGTCCATCCGGTCTCGGACGTCAGCGTGGCCGCCCGCGGCGTCCGCGGCGTCCGCAAAGGTGTCGACAAGTGCTCGCGTCTCGAGCGGTAGCGCGAGCAGAACGGCACATGAGTTGCGCACGTCGGCGACCGGTTTCGGCGTGAATGTCGCGAAGTATTCACGCGCCAGCAGCTGGAACGTGATCGTGTCGGACCAGACCATCGACGCCGCCTTGTCGTCGCTGAACTGGTCATTCTTCTTGCAGCCGATGGCCTCATAGAAACGCGTGGCGGCGGCGAGATCCTTCACCGGCAGGTTCACAAAGATCGATTTCTTCATTTCGGAGTCTCCTAAACGTCGGTACCAGTTGGGCGAGCGTTCTCTCGATTGCGGCGCCGGACCACCTTGGGACCGCACGGACGAGTTCGGCAGGTCGGATCATCGCCTGCTGACGGCCGCGCCGGCTGTCCGCAACTTCGTCGTCCACGCGGCGTGAGGGTGTCGGCGGCCTCCACCTTGTGAAAACGCGATCCCGGCGCTCGATCTTTCATCCTCCTGGGCCTCGGTCTCAGGCACGGCGAGGACGTCCCAAGCGCGAACGCGGCACGCCGAAGCTGCCAGCATTGACTCATGGCCGGCGCCCGAACACCTTCTTCCACCGCTTCTTCGGATCGTCGAACTTCACTGCAGCCGGATCGAACGCCTCCGGGTCGAAGCTGCCGCCGGCCCATCGGAGGGTCGACTCGTGCTCCTCATGATCGGCGTCAGCGATGATCTGGAGGAACTCGGCATAGCCGTGGACGCCACCACAGTCCTCCGGCGGACACCGGCCTTCACCGGCGACACAGCGCGGATAGCTGCCGTCGTCAGCCGATTCGAAGCCCTCGTGCACGAGCACATGTTGCCAGTCGTCACCGAAGTCGTACGCGTACATTGCGGGTGGGGCGTGCCAGCCCTGCCGGTCGAAGAACTCCGACAGACGGACCTGCCATCCGGCCACGACAGGACGATCGTCCGGATCGTCATCGGTGGGGATGCCAATGGACACCACGTTCCGCTGCGCAACGTCCAGCAGGCGGAACTCATGAAGGTGGGAATCGAGCCAGCCCATCGCATTCTGAATGGCGACATGCAAGTCCCAGAAGGAGTACCGCTCGGGTACTTGAACGCGGCGCCACACGAGCGGGTCCGTCCTTGAGAGGACGACCAGAAACTGATGTATCAGCTTCGGGCGAGGCGTGCGTGTGGCCCGCCTCATCGGAATCGGTACGTTCGCCACGGCGTCTCCGGTTGTCAGAGGCTGCGTGATCGGCGCACCCGATTACGCGGCGGTCCGACGTGACTTGCCAGTGATCGGCGCGAGGCTCAAGCGAAGCTTGAACGGCTTCAGCAGACGGTTGAGCGTGTCCTGCGTCGGATTGTGGCGCGGGTTGATTGCGCGCAGCACGTTCGGGCTGGCCATGCGCACCTTGGCCGCGAACTCCTTGACGCCCATCGCCCGGATCACCTTTCCGAGCGCAAGCTGCAGGTCCACGCCTTCGTCGGTCGACGCCAGCAGGAACTCGCGGGCGAATGCCGCGTCGCGAAGGTCCTTCGCGAGCCCGATGTTCCAATCTTCACTTCGTCTTGCCACGAGGTTTGCCCTCCTGATACGCCTTCCAGAGATCCTGCGCTCGCGCCACGTCCGCTCTCTGGGTGGACTTGTCGCCACCGAGCAGCAGGAGCACGAGTTGCGCGCCGTCCTTGGCGAAGTAGATCCGATACCCCGACCCGAACATGACTCGCGCTTCCCAGACGCCGCCGCCGACGCCCTTGTGGTCTCCAAGATTCCCGGTCGAGAAGCGGAGCACCCTCGCCTGAATGCGGGCACGTGGCGCAACGTCCAGCGTGCTCAGCCACTCGCGGTACGGATTCTTGCCGTCGGCGGTCAGGTGCTCTCGGACGTCCACAGGAGGCGACTCGTCCTGAATTATCTCATACGATAAGAAGATAGAGCGCTCGAACGTCGGCTCGGATGACGGCCGGTCGTGGCACCGAATTTGTCGACGCCCACCGCTGCCGGGCGTAAGACACCTGTCTGGGAGTCGCACTCGCGTGATTCGGGCCAAGGCACTGAAATCGTGGAGGTTGCGGCGGCACGCGGCCGCTAGCGTGCCTGGCACACGCACGGAGTAGCGGAATCGAAGTCCGCAACTCGTTGCTGGGGAAGAACCTGGGGTGTTGCGGAGCAATTGGCTGGGAGGCAGGGATTCGAACCCCGATAACGGCGTCCAGAGCGCCGTGTCCTACCGTTGAACGACCTCCCAGCAGTGACGATCGAGGGCGGAAGAACCCTACAAACCTAGCAGTACGGCCCGTCGGCGATCAACCGTCGGGCCGCGACCGTCGAGCCGACCGTCGCCATGCGCGCGGAGGAGAGTCGAAGCGCAGGCGGCGCCGACCTACCGCCCGATGCGCAGGTCCTGCCGCAACGTCTCGCCGTCGGCCACCGTGACCGTGATCGCGCCAGGCAGGATGGCCTCGAGAAACGCCGGATCGGCGGCGTCGTCCGGCTCGACGGCCGTGACGACCGCGAGGTGATACTCACCGGCCGGCAGGCCCGCGAGGCGGAAGCGCCCGTCGGTGCCGGGGCGGACGGGCGCGACGATGCGCCGCGACCCCGGCGTCCAGGACGTCCGATCGACCGGAAAGGCCATGACGAAGTGCTCCGGCGCCGGCCGCCCGATGGCGTCAACGAGCACGCCCTCGATGGCGCCGATACGGTCGCTGAACGTGAGCGTCACGGCGCGAACATCCGCGCCGGCCGGCACGTCGATGGGCGCGTCGCCCAGATCGCGGTCACCCGCGCGAATCGACGTCAGCCACCAGCCCGCCGTGCCGTCGCCGGTGCGCATCCCGGGCCAGGTGGCCGCCGCGACGTACCGGCCCGGCGTGAGACCGGGCACGGTGAACGAGCCGTCGGATGCGACCGCTCCCGAATGCACCGTTCCAGGGCCAGCCGCTCCGGTCATCGCCGAGACGAGCGATTCGGTGTCGATGAGCTGCACACGAATCCGGGTGAGATCGGCGGGCGGCGCGAGCGACGTGCCGGCGAAGGCGACGCGGCCCGTCACGACCGACGCCGGGACGAGCGCGATCCCCATGTTCTGATCCTGTCCGGCCACCGTAACCGTGGCCTCGCCCCAGAAGGCTGGCGTCGAGTCGGACGCGGCCCGGACGGCCAGCACGTACGTCCCCGGGGGTACGTTCTGGAATGTGAACCGTCCGTCGGGGCTCGCCGTCACCCGGCGGTTCATGCCCTCGAGGCTGATCGGAGAATCAACCAGCTTCATCGTCAACGTGGCGCGTGCCGGCGTGCCGTCCGGGAGCGTGACGACGCCCGTCAGGCGCGCGACGGGCACGAAGCCGACGCGGATGTCGACGTCTTCGCGCACGTCACCGGCACCGACGACGATGGGCTGGGCGCCGGCTGGATCGGTCGTGCCCGGGTGGAACACCGACGCGTATCCGGCAATGGCGCCCGGCGGAGGCGGCGGGATGCCGCTTTCGCCGGTCTGCGTGGCCCATCGGACTTCTTCCGTGGTGGCGATGCGCGCTCCGGCGGCAATCGTCGGCGTCGTGACCAGATAGTAGGTGCCGGGCGGCAGACCGAAGAGCCGGAACTGGCCGCGGTCGTCCGTCATGCGCTCGAAGTACCCGACCATCGAGGGGGGGCGTGCGCGTGTCAGCAGCCGGCGGTCGCCGATCGTTCGATACTCGAGCAGCCACGGAAACTGGCGCGCCATCGGGCGGCCGGACTCGTCGATGACGCGACCCGCGATGACGGCGCCCGGCAGGATCGGGATCTCCACGTCCGCGCGGGCGGCGTCGGCCACGGCGACGCGCACGCCCGGCGGCCGGCCGGGCCGCGCCGACCCGTAGAACGACGTCACCCAGCCCGGCTTCGACGCCGTCAGCAGGAATCGACCAGCCGGCAGGCGCTCGAACGCGAACCGGCCGTCGTCGTCGGTGAGCGTCTGGCGATCGGCGCGTCCGTCGCCCGTGTCGAGCGTGACGACGGCACGGGCAACGGCCGTGCCGTCGTGCACGACGCGGCCGCCAAGCACGGCCGTGCCGGAGGGGCGAGGCCCGGCCTCCCGGGTCTGAGTGTGCGGGGCGACGATCGCCAGGAGCGCGAGCGCGGCGGCGAGCCTCATCGCGCCCGTCCAATCGTGAGCGGCTGCGTCTTCGTCTCGCCCCGGGCGAACGACACGCGCACGGCCTGAGGCGCGAATCGTGCGACGAAGTCGGGATCGACCTCCGGCGATGCGTCGAGTGGGACGGCCACCACGTGATAGTCGCCCGGCAGGGGCAGCCTGATCTGATACGTGCCGTTCGATGACGTGGAGGCCGTGGCCAGACGGCCGCGCGGCATGCCGGCCTCGATCCACTCGCGCGCATCGGCGGGGAACGCGACAATCGTCGCGTCCGTCTCGGTGCCCCCGTCGGCCGCACGCACGGTTCCTGAGAGCGTCATCACCGTGTCGGTGAACGTCACGACGACGTCGTTGATGTCGGAGGTGCCGATCGTGAAGGTGCGACCGGCGACGTCGACGCCGGCGACACGCACGGAGGCGAGCGTCCACTCCGGCCCGGGCGCGCGTCCGGTGAAGAGCGTGTAGCGGCCGGGCGCGTACCCCGCGGTCGTGAACCGACCCTCCGTGTCGACGCGGGCATCGTTGGCCGGGCTGGAACCCGCCATCGGGTAGACCGTCAGGCTGACCTGTTGCAGCCGTTCGGCGGGTGGTCGGGCGGTTGTGCCATCAAACACCAGGTGTCCGGACAACCGCGCGCCCGCCTGCAGTTGGACGACGAGGTCGTCCACGTGAGAGGTGCCGACGGCAACCGGCAGCTCGGCGTAGAGCGAAGGCCCGGCCGAAGGCGGCAGCACCTCGACGGTGGTTCCCGGCAGCGCGCCGGCGGCGCTCGGCACCGGACGCGCGACCGGTGTCCGCATCGGCACACGATAGGCGCGGAGCAGATACCGGCCCGGCGGCACACCGAGGAGGGCGAAGCGGCCGGCACGGTCTGTCGTGCCGTACGCTGCGGCCTGATCGACGTCGAGCCTGTCGGGGCCGAGCGGATAGAGGCGCAGGCCGTGGCCGGGCGCCGGACCTTCCGGGCCTTCGAGCACGCCCGAGATGCGCATGCCGGCGACGAGTGGCAGGGTCAGGTCGATGCCGAGCCGCTCGTCGCCGGCCTCGAGCGTGAGAATCGCGGCCGCGCCCGGGTCGGTCGTTGACGGGTGGTAGAGCGTCGGGTGAATCAGGAGCGATCCGTCCGGCCCTGGAATCGGCTGTGTCATGCCGCTCGAGACGGATACCTGCCAGTCGTCGACCACGAGGCCGGCTGTCGTGAGCCGGAGCCCGCCCGTCTGGCTCATCTGGCCCATCATCGGGCCGGTCGTGCCGGACGTGACCGCCGCGCGCCACGCGTCGACGGTGGAGACGGCGGCGGTCTGCGTGTGCGTGCGAATCTGCACGGCGTAGGAGCCGGGCATGAGGTTCGCGAGCCGGTACCGCCCGCGTTCGTCGGTTGATTCGACGCTGCCCGCGAAGGTGAGCGCCAGGCGGCCGTTGACGACGGCTCGTCGCAGCGCCCACACGGCCACGCCCACGGCCGCGTCGCCGCGGTCGTCGCGCACCGTGCCGCCGATGGCCGCGAGCGGCCAGATGGAAATGGTGGTGTTGGTCAGACGAGCGCCATTGCCGATCGTGAACGGGCGGCCCGGCCCGCCCGGCCGGCGCCGGCCCGAGGCGCCGGCGGCAAAGCCGGGGCGCGTGGCGGTGATCGAGAAGGTGCCGGCCGGGACGTCCCTGAACACAAACCGGCCGTCGCTGTTGGCGACAGCGACACCGCGCCGCGACTGGGCGGGAGCGAGCGGCTGCTGGCCGGTGGCCGATGCGTCGGCCGGCGCACCAAGGGCGAGCGTGACGACGGCGCCACCCACCGGGCGGCCCGTCGTCGCATCAATCACCTGGCCGGCGACGACGGCCGTGCCGCCCTGGGCGGTGGCGGTCTGGGCGCCTGTCGCGGCCGTGCCAGTCACAATTGCCAGACCAGCAGCCACGACAGCGAAAAACGGACGGCCACAGTGCGTCATCGGACGGCCTCCCTGCTTCGATGAGTAGGAGATCAGATTAGACACCAGGAGCCGGCCGTTTCGGCGCGGGCTTGTCCTGCAGCGCGTACGCCTCGTGCAACCAGTCGGTGAGCGGCGACTCGACCTCGTCGCGGTGCCGCACCTGAATCAGGTGCGCCACCTTCGTCTTCGATGACCGGACGGCGCGCTTCACTTTTGCCGATCGAATCGTCCGGCCGACGAAGACACACACTTCCAGGTAGCTGCGCTTCGGTCGCACGAAGAAATAGCAGGATGTCCGCGAGAACATGATCGAGTTGTGAGACGCGTAGATGCGCTGCTCGCCGAACGCAACAGCCGTCTCGCGCAGCCGCTCCCACGCCTCCCGCAGATCGTCCGACAGATCCGCCGTCAGGGCCTGCTCCGTCGTCGTCCAGCAATCGTGCGCGTCGCCGGGTTCGATCCACTGTTTGCAGTGAAAGCACTCGCGGCCGGGCATCGGCGGATCCGGGTGGCGTTACTGCACGTCCAGATGCCGGGCGAAGAACGGCATCACCACCGTTTCGATGCGCCCGGCGACACCGTCGAGATGGTCGCCGTCGTAGGTCTGGTACACGTGCGGGATCCCATGGTGCGTCAAGGCACGATCGAGCGCGGCGCTCTCGCGCTGCAGTCCGTCTCGCGTACCCACGTCGAAGGCGAGCGCGGTCAGCCGGCGCAGCGCGAACACGCGCTGCGGGACGAGCGCCACGGGCGCGTTGGCCGCAAACCGCGCGAGGACCTCCGGACGCGCCCGGCCGGACTCGGTCGGCAGGTCCAGATAGAGCGGCGGCCGGTTCGGGTTGGGCGCCCACGCCGCCGAAAGCGCCAGCGCCGCCTTGACGCCGAAGGGCGCAGCAGCCGCCTGCGCCAGCGTGGCGATCGACTCGGCCGGAGACGGACGAGAGGCCGTCGCCGGAGCCTGGACGGGCGTCAGGCAGCAGGCGCTCATCGCATACACGGTCGAGAACACGTCCGGTCGCGCCAGCCCCAGGCGAATCGCGCCGTAGCCGCCCATCGAGTGCCCGGCCAGGCCGCGGCTCGCCCGCGCAGCCAGCGTCCGGTATCGACTGTCGATGGCCGCCACCAGCTCGTCGGCCACGAACGACTCCCAATCGCCAATCGTGACCGACGTTGAATAGAACGACCCGCCAAAGGCATTGAAGCCGTTCGGCATGACGACGATCGTCTCGGCGACATCGGCCCTGGCCGCGGCGCCATCGAGCACCTGCGGCAAATTGATCCAGTGCTCGCCGGCCCGGCCGAACCACTTCGCATCCGTGTCCGTGAAACCGTGCAGCAGGTAGACAACCGGGTAACGGCGGGCGGCGTCGGTGCCGTAGCTCGGCGGCAGATACACCGACACGTCGCGCACGGGTGAGTCGCCGACGAGATTCCCCTCGAGCGCGCGGCTCCGGAGCTCGAACACCTCGACGACGCCGGCAGCCCTCGGCGCCTGCGCCCGCCCGGAGGCCGCGGCACCGATCGTCAGGAGGCACGCGACGAACGCGCTCAACCGGATGAAAGGACTGGTCATGTCGATGCGTGGCCCACGTTAGCACGACAGAAGCGACCGAGGCCCGGCGCACCTCCGGGCCGCAGCCTTTCCCTGTCGCGATAGACTGGCGAGGGAGGCCCGCACATGCGACGACTGACGATGGTGGCCGCGTTTCTGGCGACCGCCGTGGCAGCCGCCACGCTCGACGCGAGTCAATGGCCGCAGTGGCGCGGTCCGTTCAACACGGGCATGGCCGCAGGCGATGCCCCGCTCCGGTGGGACGACCGGACCAACATCCGCTGGAAGCTGGCGATTCCGGGCCGTGGACATTCCACACCCGTGGTCGCCGGCGATCGGCTCTTTCTGACGACGGCCGTGCCGACCGGTCGTGGCCGGGCGAGCGGCACCGGCACGCGCGCCGGTGGCGGCGCCGACGCCGGCCTCGAGCACGAGTTCCTCGTGATGGCCATCGATCGCGACACCGGCGACGTCGAGTGGCAACGGACGGCGACCGTCGCCACGCCGCACGAGGGCTATCACCGCACCTACGGCAGCTTCGCGTCGAACTCGCCGGTCACCGACGGCACGCGCGTATTCGCGTTCTTCGGCTCGCGCGGTCTCTACGCCTACGACCTCGACGGCACGCCGCTCTGGCAGAAGGACTTCGGCGTCGAGATGCGCATGGACATGGCTTTTGGCGAGGGCACGCCGCTCACGCTCCAGGACGACCATCTGCTGCTGCACTTCGATCATCTCGACACGGGATTCCTGGTCATGCTCGACGTTGCCACCGGTCGTGAGATCTGGCGGACGAAACGGACCGAGCCCTACAACTGGGCTGCGCCCTACGTGGCCACGCACGACGGCCGCCGGCAGGTCATCGTCAATGGCCTGACGGTTCGCGGCTACGACTACGAGACCGGCACGCTCCTCTGGGAGGCCGACGGGCTGGGGGAGAACACGATTCCGCAGGTGGTCCAGCACGACGATCTCGTGTTTGCGATGAGCGGCCACACGGTCAAGATGCTGATGGCGATTCGCCTCGGCCACCGGGGTGACCTGTCGGGCTCCGATGCGGTGGTCTGGTCCACGCCCCGCGGGGCTGCCTACACGCCGTCGCCGGTCCTGCACGAGGGCACGTTGTACGTCGTCTCCGACAACGGGTTGCTGAGCGCCTTCGACGCCGCCACGGGTGAACCGCACTACCAGCAGGAGCGGCTCCCGAAGCCCTACAGCTTCAAGGCGTCGCCGGTCGGCGCCGGAGGCCGGCTCTACCTGGCCACCGAAGACGAGGACGTCGTGGTCGTCCGCATGGGGCCGACGTTCGACGTGCTGGCCACCAACACACTCGCGGGCCAGTCGTTCATCGCGTCGCCGGTCGTCGTTGAGGGGGACATCTACCTGCGCAGCCGCACGCATCTGTTCCGGATCGGTGACGATTGACACCGAAAACTGATTCGTCGCTGTGGGCCGAAGGCGTGTCGGCGGGTCTCTACGCTGCCGGCAGCCGCCACGTCGTCTACGTGCCCGACAATCCGTTGTCGCTCGTGCTGCGTACCCTGGCGCACGCCTACCCGGACGTGCGGACGACCATCGCCACACGCGAGGAAGAGGCGTTCGGAATGGCCGCCGGCCTCTACCTTGGTGGCGCGAGGCCGACGGTGATGCTGCAGTCGAGTGGGCTCGGCAATTCCCTGAATGCGCTGACGTCGCTTTTCGTGCCGTACCAGATTCCGGCGCTCGTCATCGTCAGCATGCGCGGCGATGCCGGTGAGTGGAACGCCGCCCAGGTGCCGATGGGGCAGGCGGTCGCGTCGATCGCGGCGGCCATCGGGCTGCCCGCGGCCACGGTCGACGACGCCTCGATGGTTGCGGCGATGGTGGAGCGGGTCGGCCGAACGGCGTTCGGCACGCGGCAGGCCGGGCTGTGTCTGCTCCCGCGCCGGCTCATCGCGATGCCACCGGCGGCAGGTGGGCGATGACCCGTCTCGACGCCACACGGACGATCGTGGAGCTGGCCGGCACGGAGCCGATCATCGCGAGCCTGGGGTACCCGGCCTACGATCTGTTCGCGGCCGGCGACCGCCCGGCCAGCTTCTACACCTGGGGCAGCATGGGCCTGGCATCGTCGATCGGCCTCGGCCTGGCGATGGCGCAGCCGGAGCGGCGCGTGTTCGTGCTCGACGGTGACGGGTCGCTCCTCATGAACCTCGGATCGCTGGCGACGATCGGCTGGGTGCGGCCCGCCAATCTCGTGCTCGTCGTGATGGACAACGAGTCGTATGCCACGACCGGTGGGCAGGACACCGCGACGGCACACGGCGTTGACCTCGAAGCGGCCGCGCGCGCGATGGGGATCGGCGACGCCGTCACCGTACGGGCGGCGGCCGAGCTCGAGCTGGCCGTGGCGTGCGCGGCGCGCGAGCCCGGGCCCTGGGTGATAGTGGCCAAGGTCGCCGAATCGGAGCCCACGGCAAAGCCGCCCCTCGACTGCGTGTTCATCAAGCAGCGGTTCATGGCGGCGATCGGTTGTCCCGAAGCGGCGACGTCGGGCGGGCCGGCGTGAACGAGGCGGCGTCGACCGGCACGATCGCACGCCTGGCGGCGTTTGCCGCATCGGCCGGCGTGCCGCCCGAAGCGCGGCGGCGCGCGGCCGCGGCGATTCTCGACACCGTGGGAGTGACCATCGCCGGTGCCTCCCAGCCGGCCAGCCGGATTGTTCGCGGGTCGGTGGCGGGCGAGGGCAGCGGGCCGTGCACGGTGCTCGGCACATCGGTGTGCACGAGCGCGCGTGGCGCGGCCCTGGCCAACGGCACGGCTGCGCACGCGCTCGACTACGACGACATGTGCTTCGTGTCGCTCGCGCACCCGAGCGCGCCGCTCGTCGCGGCGCTTCTCTCGGCGGGCGAGCTGGCCGGCGCGTCTGGTGCCGCGCTCGTCGACGGCTATGTCGTCGGCTTCGAGATCGAGGCCCGGCTCGGGTCGCTCATGAACCCACGCCACTACCAGCGCGGCTGGCACTGCACATCGACGCTCGGCACGATCGGCGCGGCAGCCGGTGCGAGCCGTGTGCTCGGTCTCGATGCTGCACGCATCGCGCACGCGCTGGCCATCGCCGCTTCTGCGGCCGCGGGCCTCAAGGAGAACTTCGGCACGATGGTCAAGCCGCTCCATGCGGGGCTGGCCGCCGAGCGCGGCGTGCTGGCCGCGCAGTTGGCGGCCGGCGGGCTCACCGCCAGCGACGCGGCCATCGACGGACCGCAGGGGTTTCTGCGCGCGATGGACAGCGAGCATGCCGACCCCGGTCCGGCGCTCGCCGACCTCGGGTCGCGCTGGGAGATCATCGACACCGGCATCACGGTCAAGCTGTACCCGTCGTGCGCCGGCACGCACCCGACGCTCGACGCGCTCCTGGAGCTCCTTGCGTCGGAGGCGCTGTCGGCCGACATGATCGACCGCATCGAGGTCGGCGTGGACGCGATCACGCCGACTGTCCTCATTCACGATCGTCCCGCAAGCGGACTCGAGGCGAAATTCAGCATGCCGTTCTGCGTCGCGGCGGCGATGGTCGACGGCCGGGTCGGCATCCACACGTTCGACGAGACGCGCATTCAGGATCCGCGCATCCGGTCGCTCATGCCGCGCGTGGTCATGAACGTTGACCCGTCGCTCGACCCGAGGGCCCCGCCGCTCACCGAGGCGCGCGTGCGGATCGTGCTGCGAGATGGCCGTACGGTCGAGCGCGCGGCCCACGGCGCTCGCGGCTATCCCGAACGGCCGGCAAGTGAGGCCGAGCTCGAGGCGAAGTTCCGCGCCTGCGCGGCGCGGGCCCTCCCGGCCGGGGCCACCTCGCGCGCCCTCGATCTGCTCGGTGGTCTCGAGACCGTCATCGACGTGCGGACCGTGACGGCGGAGCTGCGCGGACCGGACGCGTAGCGGGCAGGGCGGCTTCCACCAGGGGCCTGGCCCAATCGGGCGTCCGCCCCAGCGCGGCTCGGTCGTCGCGCGCCGGCCAGACGAGACGCCCCCCACGCATCTGCAGGACCAGGACCGGATCGGGCACCGATTCACCGAACCCGACCTCGATGCTGTTGTCGAACACCTGCAGGTGCGCGACGTGCGGCATCAGGCCGATGAGGTTCTGTCGTGCGCTCAGCCAGCGCGTGCGAATAATGGCCTCCGGGATGTCGTGGCCGCCGCGGGCGGCCCGGGCGCGCACGCGCGAGAGGTGCAACTCCGGCGAACGGAGCCCGCAGAACCAGATGATCACCTCGTGCGTGCGGGTCGCGGCGAGAATCTTCCGGGTGATGGTGTGACCACCAAGGGTGGTCTCGAATGCGTAGGAACGCCGCGCGTCGATCGCGAGGTCGAGGCGGCGCACGCCTTCGGCCCACGCCGCCCGGTTGGCCAGGTCCTGTGGGCACCCGATGGCCATTGCGAGTTCTCGCGCGAAGGTGTCGGGGTTGAACCAGGTCAGACCCTGAAGCGTGAGCAGGCCGCCACCGACCGAGCTCTTGCCCGCGCCGTTGACGCCGGCGAGGACGAGAAGCACCGACCGCGCCATCAGTGGCTGTGGCCGGCCTTGACCTTGCCCTTGAGTCGGGCCGGCCGCCGGACGAGCGACCGCAGGCGGTCGGCTGCGTCGCGCGCATCGAGCGCCGCCAGACGTTCGTCGAAACGACGCCGCAGGGTCTCGATGGCCGCCTCGGTGGCCGCGGTCTCTCGCTCGACGATTTCGCGGAGGCGCGTGTACTCACGGACCGGGATGATGACCGCCTCGGGCTCGTCGTGGTTGGTCACAACGACCGTGCCGTCGGCATGCAGTGTCCGCATCACGCCGCGCCACCCGCGCTTCTTCACCTCGGAGGCCGGCAGCCGTGTCAGGTCGTCGATGGCGTCCATGGGGCCAAGTATACCCATTCTGGACCAAAAGGGACAATATGGACCATGGACATCAGGTCCCGGGCACATATCCTCGTTTCCAGATCATGAACGTGCGGGTGAACTCGATGATCGTCGTGCCGTGCTGGTTCGCGCCGGTGGTCTTCACCTTCACGAGGCCTGCCGTGGGCCGGGACTTCGACGCGCGGGTCTCGAGCACCTCGCTCTTCGCGTAGACGGTGTCGCCCTCGAAGAGGGGGTGTGGCAGGCGGACCTCGTCCCAGCCGAGGTTGGCGACGGCGTTGATCGTCAGGTCGATCACCGACTGGCCCGTGACGAGCGCCAGCGTGAAGCACGAGTTGACGAGCGGCCGTTTGAACTCGGTTCTGCTGGCGTACTCCGCGTCGAAATGGATCGGGTTCGTATTCATCGTCAGACACGTGAACCAGATGTTGTCGGCCTGGGTCACGGTGCGGCCGAGCGGGTGCTCGTAGATGTCGCCGACCTCGAAGTCCTCGAACACGCGGCCGGTCCAGCCTGGCTTGATACCCATGTCAGATGATCCCTTCCCGGCGCCACGCGTCGACGGTGGCGGCGTCGTATCCGAGTTCGTCGAGAATGGCGCCGGTGTGCTGGCCGAGCGTGGGAATCGCGCCCATCGCCGGCTCGACGCCCGCCAGATCGACCGGCGGCACGAGCGCGCGGATGGGCCCGGCCGGCGAGTCGACATCACGCCAGCGCGCCCGGGCCGTCCGCTGCGGGTGATCGCGGAACGCGCCGATCGGGTTCTGGCGTGCGGTGGCGATGCCCGCCTCGTCGAGTCGCGCCAGCACGTCGGCCGCCGCGAGCCGGTCGAAGACGCCGGCGATGATGGCATCGAGCGCCGGCCGGTTCGCGACACGATCCGAGTTGGTCCGGAACCGCTCGTCGAGTCCGAGCGCTGGCTGGCCGAGCACGTCGGCACAGAAGCGCGTCCACTCGCGGGCGTTCTGAATGCCGAAGTACACCGTCTGCCCGTCACCGGTGGGGTACGGCCCGTAGGGCGCGATCGACGCGTGATGCGCGCCCGTACGCGCCGGTGCGCGGCCGCCGTAGAACGTGAACGCCTCGGGCGCGCTCATCCACTCCGACAGGGCGTCGAAGAGCGACACCTCGAGCGTCGTGCCCCGGCCGTGCCGGGCGCGCGCAAGCAGCGCCGTGAGAATGCCCGAGTACGCGTACATGCCCGCCGCGATGTCAGCGACCGAGATGCCGACCCTGGCCGGATCCTCGGGTGTGCCGGTCAGATCCACGAGACCCACCTCACTCTGCACCAGCAAGTCGTAGGCCTTCTTTGTCGCATACGGCCCCGACGATCCGTAGCCGGTCACGCGGCACGCAATCAGTCGCCCGTACCGCGCGGTCAGACTGGCGGGCGAGAGGTCGAGCCGATCGGCCGCGCCGGGCCCCAGGTTCTCGACGAACACGTCGGCCCGCGCCAGCAACCGGACCAGCACCTGAGCCGCCTCTGGCCGCTTCAGGTCGAGCGTCAGCGACTCCTTGCCGCGATTCAGCCACACGAAGTAGCTCGACAGCCCGTTCACGGTCGTGTCATAGCCGCGCGCGAAGTCGCCGCCATCCGGCCGCTCGATCTTGATCACCCGCGCGCCAAGGTCGGCCAGCTGCCGCGTCGCAAACGGCGCGGCCACGGCCTGCTCGACGGCGACGACGAGGAGTCCGTCAAGCGGCCGCGACATGGGATGTCACCACCCTCGTTCGGGCCGGTTCAGTACGACCGCGGTAGTCCCAGGACATGCTCGGCGACATACGCAAGGATGAGGTTCGTCGAGATCGGCGCGACCTGATAGAGACGCGTTTCGCGGAACTTGCGTTCGATGTCGTAGTCCTCCGCGAAGCCGAAGCCACCGTACGTCTGGACGGCGACGTTGGCGGCCTCCCAGGACGCATCGGCGGCGAGCAGTTTCGCCATGTTGGCCTCGGCGCCGCAGGGCTCGCCGCGGTCGAACAGTTCGGCCGCCCGGATGCGCATCAGGTCGGCGGCCTCGATGTTCACGTGCGCGCGCGCGATCGGGAACTGCACGCCCTGGTTCTGTCCGATGGGCCGGTTGAACACCACGCGGTCCTTCGCGTACTGCGAGGCGCGCTCGATGAACCAGCGGCCGTCGCCGACGCACTCGGCCGCGATCAGGATCCGTTCGGCGTTCAATCCGTCGAGCAGGTACCGGAACCCCTTGCCTTCCTCGCCGACGAGCGCGTCGACCGGCACTTCGAGGTCGTCAAAGAACAGTTCGGTCGTCGCGTGGTTCATCATCGTGCGAATCGGCCGGATGGTCAGGCCGTGCCCGACCGCCTGCCGCATGTCGACGAGCAGCATCGACAGCCCATCGGTCCGCTTCTTCACCTGATCCACCGGCGTCGTCCGCGCGACGAGCAGGAGCAGGTCGGAGTGTTCGGCGCGCGAGATCCAGACCTTCTGGCCGCGCACGACGTAGACGTCGCCCTTGCGCTCGGCGGTCGTCCGGAGCTGCGTCGTATCGGACCCGGTCGTCGGCTCGCTCACGCCGAAGGCCTGCAGGCGCAGTTCGCCGCTGGCGATGCGCGGCAGCAGGGCACGCTTCTGGGCGTCGGAGCCGTGACGCAGCAGCGTACCCATCGTGTACATCTGCGCGTGGCAGGCGCCGGAGTTGGCGCCGCAGTGATTGATCTCTTCGAGGATGATCGACGCCTCGCCGACGCCGAGGCCCGAGCCGCCATACTCTTCGGGTATGAGCGCGGCCAGATACCCGGCCTCGGTCAGGGCCTTCACGAAGGCGTCCGGATAGGCGCGCCGGGCGTCGAGGTCGCGCCAGTAGGCGTCCGGAAACGACTGGCACAACTCGCGGACGGCGGCGCGCAGCTCACGATGCAGGGCGACGCTCAAGGCTCGTCATCATATCGGAGTACCATTGGCGCCTTCATGTCGGCGCTTTCCGATTCGATCGTCGCCCGGCTGCAGGACGCCGGCGTGGGCGCAGTCTTCGGAGTGCCCGGCGGCGGGGGCAATCTCGATCTGATCGAATCGGCCGGCCGCGCTGGTCTGCGGTTCGTCCTGACGTCGACCGAGACGGGCGCCGCGCTGGCGGCGCTCGGCCAGGCCGAGGTGACGGGGCGTCCCGGCGCGTGCCTCGCGACGCTCGGCCCGGGTGCGGCGTCGCTCGTCAACGGCGTGGCCTGCGCGTACCTGGACCGCGCGGCCGTGCTGGTCTTCACCGACCGGCATCCGCTGGCGGCGCGCGACCGCTACACGCATCAGCATCTGGACCAGCGCGCGCTCTTTCTGCCCATCACGAAGTGGAGCGGCACGCTTTCGGCCGATGCGCTCGAGACGGCCATGCGCGTCGTCCTCGACGCGCCGCCCGGACCGGTCCACATCGAGTGTCCGGACGACGCGGACCCGGTGCCGACAGGGGACCACGCCGCACCTCCAGCCGCGACGCCAACGCCGGCGCCCGACTGGCGTGCCGCGCTTCACGCCGCGGTCTCGACCGCCCGCAAGCCGCTGGTCATTGCCGGACTCGGCGCGCGGCGCACCGAAGATGCCGCGGCGATTCGGGCCCTTTGCGCCACACGCGGCATACCGGCGATGGTGACCTACAAAGCCAAGGGCGTCGTGCCGGACGACCATCCGGGCTTCGCCGGCGTGTTCACCAACGCCTCGATCGAGCGGCCGCTCGTCGAGGCGAGCGACCTCATCATCGGACTCGGACTCGACCCGGTGGAGCTGCTGCCGCGGCCGTGGCCGTACCGCCAGCCCGTGATTTACGTCGGCTCCTGGCCGGTCGCCACCGGCCACGTGCCGTTCGGCCTGCAGTGCATCACCGCGGTCGGCGAGGCCGTTGGCACGATCGACCGGGCGCTGCCGGCGTCGGCGTGGAACGTCGATGACATCGGGCGGGATCGCGCGCGGCAGCGGCACCTCATCGACATTCCGGCCGACGGTCTCACGGCCCAGCGCGTCGTCGAGATTGCGGCCGCGCGGCTCGCGGCCACACATCGCGTGACCGTCGACGCCGGCGCGCACATGGTGCCGGCGACGATGATCTGGCCGGTGGCCGAACCGAACGGGATGCTGATCTCGAACGGGCTGTCGACGATGGGCTTTGCCCTGCCGGCCGCGATCGGTGCCGCGGTCGCCGATCCCGACAGGCCCGTCGTCGCGCTGACCGGCGACGGCGGCCTGCTCATGTGCGCCGCCGAACTGCTGACCGCCTCGCGCGAGCAGCTGCCGATCATCACGATCGTCCTCAACGACGCGTCGCTCAGCCTCATCGAGATCAAACAGCAGCAGAAGCGATATCCGGCCGCCGGTGTTGCGCTCGGTCCGGTAGACTGGACGTCACTGTCGCGCGGCTTCGGTGTGGCGCCGTTTCTGGCGCGCGACGAGCCGGAGCTTGTCGGCGCCATCGAGCAGGCGGCCGGCCGCCGTGGCCCCAGCCTCATCGAGGCACGGATCGATCGGTCCAGCTACGCCCGCACGTTCCAGGCCGTGCGCGGCTGACGAGGTCACACGATGTCCACTCCCACAGAAGGTCTCCTGATCGATGGCGAACGCACGACCGCCTCGGACGGCGGTACGGTCGACACGATCGATCCGTCGACCGGCGAGGCCATCGCGACCGTGGCCGCGGCGACGGCCGCCGACATCGACCGGGCGGTGGCGTCGGCCCGGCTGGCACTCGATGCGAACGACTGGGGTGGAGCCCCGCCGGCCGAGCGCGGCCGCGTGATGTGGCGGATCGCGCACGCGATTCGCGAGCGGGTCGAGGAGCTGGCGACGCTCGAAAGCCGCGACAACGGCAAGCCGCTGCGCCAGGCGCGGACCGATGTGCAGGTGGCGGCCCGGTACTTCGAGTTCTTCGCCGGCATTGCCGACAAGATCATGGGCAACACGATCCCTCTCGGCCCCGGGATGCTCGACTACACGGTGCGCGAGCCGATCGGCGTCTCGGCGCAAATCGTGCCGTGGAACTATCCGATTCAGATTGGCGCGCGTGGCGTGGCGCCGGCGCTGGCGGCCGGGTGTACGGTCGTGCTCAAGCCGTCGAGCGAGGCGCCGATGACGGCGCTGCGGCTCGGCGAGATCGGTCTGGCGTGCGGCCTGCCGCCCGGCGTGCTCAATGTCGTGCCCGGAACGGGATCGGTGGCGGGCGCGGCGCTCGCGAGCCACGCCGACATCAACCAGCTGACGTTCACCGGGTCGGTGGACGTCGGCATCCAGGTCGCGAAGATGGCGGCCGACAACGTCGTGCCGGTTGTCATGGAGCTCGGCGGCAAGTCTCCGAACATCGTCTTTGCCGATGCGGACCTCGATCTGGCGGCTGTTGGTGTCGCCAACGCCATCTTCCAGAATGCCGGGCAGACCTGTTCGGCCGGGTCGCGGCTGCTCGTCGAACGGAAGGCGCACGGCGCGCTCGTCGAACGGCTCGTGGCGCGCGCGAAGGCGATGCGCATCGGACCGGGCGTGAGCGATCCGGATCTCGGGCCGATCATCTCGAGGCGACAGCTCGAGACGATCGAGCGGTACGTCGCTGTCGGTCGCGACGAGGGCGCGACCGTGGCGGCCGGCGGCGGGCGGCCGTCGGACCCGGCACTGGGGCGGGGGTTCTATTTTCAGCCGACGCTGCTCGACGCCGTCTCGCCCGGGATGCGCGTGGCCCAGGAAGAGATCTTCGGACCCGTGCTCGCGATCATCGTGTTCGATGACCTCGACGAGGCGGCGACGATGGCCAATCGGAGCCAGTACGGGCTGGTGGCCGGCGTCTGGACGTGCGACATCAACAAGGCGATGGCCCTCGCCTCGCGCATCAAGGCCGGCCAGGTCTACGTGAACACGTACGGTGCCGGCGGCGGCGTCGAGCTGCCGTTCGGCGGGTACAAGAAGAGCGGCTACGGGCGCGAGAAGAGCCTGGAGTCGCTGGCCAGCTACACACAGATCAAGAACGTCTGCATCAGGTTCGGGTGACGCATGGACACGATTGGCTTCATCGGACTCGGCAACATGGGCCGGCCCATGGCGTCGAACCTCGTCCGCAAGGGGACGGCGCTCGGCGTCTACGACATCAACGCCGAGCCCGTGCGCGCGCTCGAAGCGCTCGGCGCGCGGGGCGCCTCGTCGGCGGCCGACGTGGCGGCCACCAGTGACATCGTCTTCACGATGCTGCCGACCTCGGCCGTGGTCGACGAGGTCGTCGCCGGACCGGACGGCCTGCTGTCGACGCTCCGCCGCGGTTCCGTGATTGTGGACATGAGCACCATCGATCCGCTGGTCACCGACCGGCTCGCCGCGGCGGCCGGCGCGAAGGGGATCGGTTTCGTCGATGCGCCCGTGGGCCGGCTGGCGAGCCATGCCGAGCGTGGCGAGTCGCTCTTCATGGTCGGTGCCGGCGAGGCGACGTTCACCCGCGTGAAGCCGTACTTCGAGATGATGGGCACGACGATTCACCACTGCGGCGGCGTCGGCGCCGGCATGCGGACGAAGCTGGTCAACAACTACCTGGCGATCATCTCGTGCCAGCTCAACGCCGAGGCGATGGCGTTGTCGCAGCGGTTCGGCCTCAGGCTCGAGAAGACACTCGACGTCATCCACGGCACGACGGCCACCAACGGCCAGCTCAAGATTGCCTGGCCGCTCAAGGTGTTGAAGGGCGATGTGACACCCGGGTTCACGATCGATCTCGCCCACAAGGACCTGACGCTCATCATCGAGGCGGCCAACGTCGCCCGGGTGCCCGTGCCGGTCGCGGCCGTCGCGCGCGAAGCGTTCAGCACGGCGCGGAGCCGCGGGTACGGCGGGTGGGACTTTTCGGCGATGGTCGACGTGCTCTGCGACTCGGCGGCCATCGAGCGGCCGCGACTGGTCTAGCCCCCGGGTCCGGTGGTGCGCGGCCGGGGCATTGCGCGATATTTCTCGAACCAGCCGAGTACGTACTGCACCTTCGCAATCAGGTTGCTCGGCCGCGCGTCAATCGAATGTGATGCGCCCGGGATGCGTACGAGCGCGGCGTCGACGCGACGCAGGCGCAGCGCCTGATAGTACTGCTCCGATTCGGAGATCGGCGTGCGGTGGTCGGCCTCGCCGGTGATCAACATGGTCGGCGTGCCGACGGTACCGACGAGCGAGATCGGTGAGCGCGCGTGGTAGTGCTCCGGATGCTCCCAGGGCGCCCCGGGAAACCAGTACTTGACGAAGAACGGGTACAGGTCGGCCGTCAGCACGAAGCTGTACCAGTTGATCACCGGCTTCTGCACCACGGCGGCGCGGAACCGGTTGGTCTTGCCTATGCTCCAGGCCGTGAGCACGCCGCCGCCGCTGCCGCCGGTGATGAAGAGCTGCTCCGGATCGACGTAGCCCTCCGCAATCGCCGCGTCGACACCGGCCATCAGGTCGAAGTAGTCGTGACCGGGATAGGCGTGATGGATGAGGTTGCCGAACGCCTCGCCGTAGCTCGTCGAGCCGCGCGGATTCACATACAGCACGACGTAGCCGCGCGCGGCGTAGAGCTGGAAGTCGGCCGCGAATCGGGGCCCGTAGTTGAGGAAGGGACCGCCGTGGATTTCGAGAATGAGCGGGTACCGGCGCGCCGGATCTCCGGCACGAACGCCGTGAACGCAATCGATCGGCCATCGGGCGACCACGCGAGTCCGGCGGGCGCGTGCGGCAACTGTGTCAGCCGGGCCACCTCGCCGGTCGCGATCCACCGCACGAACACCTGCGTCGTGCCGTCGAGCGTGGACGTGTAGAGGAGCCGGGCGCCGTCGGCCGACCAGCGTGGCGACGTGTCGCTCTGCATTCCGGTGGTCAGTGGCCGCTCGTCGGTGCCGTCAACATTCACGATCCACAGGTTGCTGCGCCGTCGGTCGCCCTTCATGTCCATGAAGTTGCGCACGTAGACCACGCGCGAGCCATCAGGCGCGATCCGCGGATCGGACGCCCACTCGAGGCCGAAGACATCCATTGGCTCGAAGCGCGACGAGACCACAGGCGAGGGTGTCGTCTGAGCCAACGCGGCAGTGACCAGCACGACCAGCGTGCAGGCGGCAAGAACAGTCGATCGCATCATGGCAGGGGCCTCGGATTGCTGCGGCGAGTATGGGCGGGGGTAGTAGGATCCGTCAATGTCCTCGACCTTTCCGAATCTCATCGACGGCCGCTCGATCGACTCGGCCGACCGCAACGTCGACCGCAACCCCTCGAACCTCGCCGACGTCGTCGGCGAGTTCGCGCGCGCGTCGGAGGCCGACCTTGACGAGGCGATTGCCGCCGCGCGGCGGGCGTTCACCGGCTGGTCGCGGTCCACGCCGCAGCAGCGGTTCGACGTGCTCGATCGCGCCGGCACGGAGATCCTGGCGCGCAAGGACGAGCTTGGACACCTGCTGGCGCGTGAGCAGGGCAAGCCGCTTGCCGACGGCATCGGGGAGGCCGCGCGGGCCGGTGCCATCTTCAAGTTCTTCGCGGGTGAGGCCCTGCGGATTGGGGGCGAGAAGTTCGACTCGGTCCGCTCCGGGATCGATGTCGAGGTCACCCGCGAGCCGCTCGGCGTCGTGGCGGCCATCACGCCGTGGAACTTTCCGCTCGCGATTCCAGCCTGGAAGATCGCGCCGGCGCTCGCCTTCGGCAACACGGTGGTCTTCAAGCCGGCGGAACTCGTGCCGGCGTCACCCTGGATGCTCGTCGACATCGTGCAGCGCGCCGGCCTGCCGCCCGGTGTCGTGAACCTCGTCATGGGGCCCGGATCCGTGCTGGGGCCGCGCCTGGCCTCGTCGCCCGATGTCGATGCCGTCAGCTTCACGGGATCGCAGGACGTCGGTCCGTCGGTGGCGGTGGCTGCGGTGACCGCCGGCTCGCGCGTGCAACTCGAGATGGGCGGCAAGAACCCGCTCGTGGTCCTCGATGACGCCGACCTCGGCACGGCCGTGTCGATCGCCATCAACGGTGCCTTCTTTCAGGCCGGCCAGCGCTGCACGGCGTCGAGCCGGCTCATCGTCACCGAGGGGATTCACGACCGGTTCGTCGCGGCGATGATCGAGCGCATGAAGACGCTCGTGATTGACGATGCCCTGAAGCCGGGCACGGAGATCGGTCCGGTCGTCGACGAGCGGCAGCTCGGCAAGAACGTCGAGTATCTCGACATCGGGAAGGCCGAGAGCGCGACGCTGGCGCATGGGGGCGAGCGGCTCCGACGCGACACGGACGGCTACTACATGGCGCCGGCGATCTTCACGGGCACGTCGCCCGGCATGCGCATCAATCGCGAGGAGATCTTCGGGCCCATTGCTGCCGTCATCCGCGTGAAGAACTACGACGAGGCGCTGGCGGTCGCCAACGACACGCCCTACGGCCTGTCGGCGGGCATCGCGACGACGTCGCTCAAGTACGCGACGCACTTCAAGCGCCATTCGTCGAGCGGCCTGGTCATGGTGAACCTGCCGACCGCCGGCCTCGACTACCACGTCCCGTTCGGCGGCCGGAAGAAGTCGAGCTACGGTCCGCGCGAACAGGGATCGTACGCGCGCGAGTTCTACACGATCGTCAAGACGGCGTACGTCGCGACGTAGCCGGCCGGCCGGCAATGGCGTCGGCCAGCGCGAGGACCCGCTTCGCGCGCAGCACGACGGGTGCCTCGATCATCTGGTCGTTCACGCGAATCACGCCGGCGGGGCCGGCGGCGTCGAAGGCCGCGATGGTCTGGCGTGCGTGCGCGATCTCGTCAGCCGTCGGCGAGTACACCTCGTTGATGACCGGCACCTGCGCCGGGTGAATCGCCATCTTGCCGCGGAAGCCGAGGGCGCGCGCCCGGTGTGCATCGGCGCGGAGGCCGTCGATGTCGGCCAGGTCGGTGGCGACCGCGTCGATCGCCTCGGCGCCAACCGATGCGGCGGCCAGCACCACCTGGGACCGCGCAAACAGCAGTTCCTCGCCGTCGATCGTGCGCCGGATACCGAGATCCGCAGTGAGGTCCTCCGCCCCGAAGAGCAGCGCCGGCACGTCGGCGTCGGCCGCGGCGATCGCGGCGGCGTGCAGAATGCCGCGCGCGCTCTCGAGCAACGGGATCACGCACCGCGCCGGCGCGTGCGGCGCTACCGTCTCGATCTGGTGCGGCGATTCGACCTTCGGCAGCACCAGGCCGTCGAATCCTTCGAGGCCGCGCATGCGTTCCAGATCGGCGCCGATCCAGGGCGACGTGGACGCATTCACGCGCACGAACAGGCGTGACGACGAGACCGGCCGGGTGGCCAGGAAGCGGGCGACCGTTTCACGCGCCTCGGTCTTGCGACCGGGATCGACGCTGTCCTCGAGGTCCAGGATGACCGCGTCGGCGTCGGCTGCAAGCGCCTTGTCGAACCGGTCGCCGCGCGTGCCGGGAACGAAGAGCACCGATCGGAAGAGTGTGGGCATGTCGGGTCGTCCGGACCGGCACATAGGATACGTGAACCCGATCCGCGGACCCGACAATCGCCGCCGAGGCGTAGTAGCCTCTGCAAGGGCGCGCGGCCCGGCGCGCCGAAGGAGAGGGCGATGTTGTCGAGAATGCGTTCAATCCGGCGCGCGATGCGCGCGGCCGGTGTGGGGCTGGGCGGCCTGTGTGTCGCGATCGCGGCGCCGGGGATCCGGGCGCAGGCGCCCGCCCCGCTTCAGACACAGGCCGAGCAATCCGGCTTCACCGAGTACACCAGTCACGAGAACATGTGGACGTACCTCCAGGGCCTGCAGGCCCGGAGCACGGAGATGCGCCTTGGCACGTACGGTGAGACGCACGAAGGGCGGAAGCTCCCGTACATGATCTTCAGCCGGCCCACGGTGACGCAGCCGTGGGAAGCCTGGGCGCTCGGCAAGCCCATCGTCGTGCTGGCGGCCAACGTGCATGGGGGCGAACGGACGCTCCGCGAGTCGGTGCTGCTCCTCACGCGCGAGTTGACCGATCCGGCCGCCGAGGCCAATCGGCTGCTGGACGACCTGGTCATCATCGTCGTCCCGCAGATCAACCCGGACGGCTTCGAGGCGGATCCGAATCCGACGCGTGGCAACCTCTGGGGGCTGGACCTGAACCGCGATTACATGAAGCTCGAGCAGCCCGAGATTCAGGCCTACGTGCAGAACGTGATCCTGAAGTGGGCCCCGCACCTCTACATCGACGGGCACAACGGCGGGTCGTTTCCCTACAACCTGAACTACCAGTGCCCGAGTCATGGCGCGCCGGACCAGCGCATCACGCTGCTCTGCGACAAGGAGATTTTCCCGGCCATCAACCGCCGGCTCGAAGCCGAGGGCATGCGTGCCTGGTATTACACCGGGGGCAACGCAACCGAGTGGCGCGTGGGCGGTACCGAGGCACGCATCGGCCGGAATTACGGCGGGTTTGCGAACACGGTCGGCATTCTCTTCGAGTCGCCGGGCGGACAGCCGATGGCGACCGGCGTGCGCGCCGGTCTGCTCGGCTACAAGGCCGTCGTCGAGTGGGCGCGCACCAACCGGCAAACGCTCGTCGACACGGTCACGCGCGCACGGCGCGAGACGATCGTCATGGGCGAGAAGCCGGGCGACCAGATCGCCGTCCGCGTGCGCTACGAAGCCGAGGACTACCCGGTCGACTACCTCATCGGGGTCGGCCAGGGCGCCGACCGGACGATCCAGGAGGTCAAGGGCGCGCGCCTGCTGAAGAAGCCGGTGCCGACCATCACCCGGGCGCGGCCGTACGCCTACATCCTGCCGCGCGACGCCACCGATGCCGTCGCGCTCCTGCGCCGGCACGGCATCACGGTCGAGACGCTGCAGCAGCAGACGCCGCTCAAGGTGCAGGCGTACGTCATCGGCAACGTGACGCACAGTCCCGTCTACAACCACGCGGCGACCGTGCAGATCGAGGTGAAGGACGTCATCGAAGTCGACCGCACGTTCCCGGTCGGTACCTACATCGTCCGCACCGCGCAGATGCAGGGCCGCGTGGCCGCGCACCTGCTCGAAGCCGAGAGCGACGACGGCGTGATCTACTGGAACCGCATGGATGCCTGGATCCCGCGTCCGGGCACGACGCCGGCGGCCACCGATCCGGACGATGAACAGCCGCCGGCGGCTCGCGGTCGCGGCGCGGGCGGTGGCCGCGGCGGCGCTGGTGGTGGCCGTGGCGGCGGCCGCGGTGGTCAGGCCGGGCCACCCGTCGTGCCGATCTTCAAGTTGATGACGCCAACGGCGCTGCCGCTCAGAATCTCGCAGTAGGCCGACTGGTCTCCCAGTCGGCCGGGGACGAGTCTCTCGTAGGGCGCAGTGCTCTCCCTCTGCGCCGCGGCGCCGCCGGCGGTGGCCCCGGCGTCAGCCGGGCTCCGGGGAGCGGGCCCTCGCACGCCGCGCCTCCGTGCGCTCCCGGTTCGACCGGTCGCCCCT
>DATKDF010000210.1:0-20709 GCA_035512795.1 Vicinamibacterales bacterium | reverse complement strand
CATCACGCTCGCCGCCGGCGAGAAGAAAGTTCAGGACCTGCGGCTCGGGGGCGGGTAGGGCGGGCCCGGTAGGCGTCGAGGCCGCGCGTCGAGACGGGTCCGAGCGCGTCCAGATCGGACGCGATGAGCAACAGCTTGCGCGTGACAAGGGCCGGGTCGATGGTCACTGGCGCGCCGAGGCAATGGCGCGCTCGACGTAGGCGCGTTCCATCTCGAAGAAGCGGCGGTGATCCTGGTATCGCTTGAACCCGGCCGGGCAACACGGCCTGAAGGGCGACGGACAGATCCGCGGCCTTGTCGAACGAGTCGCGGGCGTCACCGAAGAGCACAGCCAGGTCAAGGTCGCTCCGCAGATGTGTGGCGCCCGTCACGGTCGATCCGAACTGCACGAGGAGCGCGATGCCGTGTGCCGCGGCAATCTCGTCCAACCGGCTCCGGTCCATGACGGCCATTGTAGGCGCCGGCCGTCCGCTCCTCACCCATCCGACTGCAGCAGCTCCAGTGGACTGACGGCGCGGCACGCCGGACGGGCAGCCAGGCAGGCATCGGTTGTCGCAGCCATTCCAGATCCGGCGCAGGCGTGGGGGCAGCGCCTCTCACTGCCCGTCCTCGCTGGAATCACGCAGCAGTCGCGCCAGACCGACGAGTCCGTCCTCGAGTCGGGATGGCCACGTCGAGAGCAGCCGAAACGGCGGCCTCCGACCGCTCACGTCCTGAACGACCAGCCGTTCGAACCCCATCACGCACACCCGCCGCATTCGCCCGGGCCGATCGGGCTCCACGGGGCAGATATCGAAGTCTCCGTAGATGTAGCTATGGTCGGGTGACGTCATGTCCAGGTACTTCCGAATCGCTGCCGGCAGTTCCTCGGTATCGTTCGCAAGGGCCACGATCCTCGTCGTACCGATGAGCCAGATCTTCAGCGCGACGCCGTTTTGACTCGAGAGCCGCCCGTGATGTCTGAAGCAGGACGCCATCGGCGGGGCAGGGCACGGCCACGATGTGGTCGACTGCGCCAGCGGGCTCACCGCCATCCAGATACCGAGCGCCGCTGTGCTGAGGGTGCGCTGACCCAGCCTTCTCGACCACAGATTCGCAAGCCGGACTGCTGGTCGCGCTACCGCGGGCTCGATCTCGCGAACAGCGTGCACACCGACGGGTTTCGAGGGGCGTGTGCGGTTCATCGTCCGCAGGATACAACTGGCCGGCTCGATTGCCTCCGGCGGTATGCCCGTGGTAGTACCACAGTATGAAAGTTGCCCTCTCGATCCCAGACGACCTCTTCGCGTCGGCCGAATCGCTCGGCCGGAAGCTCGGCGTGTCGCGGAGCCGGCTGTATGCCACCGCCGTCGCCGAGTTCGTGGCCAAGCACCAGACGCGTAAGGTCACCGCGCAACTGGACCGCGTGTACGGCGCCGGCGAGAACCGGGTCGAGCGCCCGCTGCGGCGCGCGCAGGCACGGTCCCTCGGCACCGAGTCGTGGTAGTCGAGCGCGGCCAGGTGTGGTGGGCGGACCTCGGAGACCCGCAAGGGTCCGAGCCGGGCTTCCGGCGCCCGATCCTCGTCATCCAGACCGACGCCTTCAACCGGAGCCGGATCCGGACGGTGATCGCCGTCGTGCTGACGTCGAACCTCATGCTGCTCGACGCTCCCGGCAACGTCCTCGTCCCGGCGAAGTCAGCAGGGTTGCCCAGGGACTCGGTCGCCAACGTCTCTCAGGTCGTGACGATCGACAGGGAGTATCTGGCAGAACCCGCAGGCCGGCTCAGAGGATCGCTCATGTCGAGCGTCGACTCGGGCCTCCGTCTGGTGCTCGGTCTCTGACGCGATGACGCGCCCGCTGCAGCCGGACCCGGCTTTCGAGCGCCTGGCGGCGCGCGAACCGCTCTACGCGGTCTTCCCGACGCCGGCGCACCGCGCGGCGGCGGTCACCGATGCGACACGCGCGGCCTTCTACGAGAGTGGCGACCGGCTCGTGGACGCGATGGCGCGCACGATCGAGCTGCGGCTGGCACCGCACTTCGAGCCGACGCGCATCCTCGAATATGGCTGCGGGCCCGGACGGCTTGCCCTGCCGCTCGCACGACTGGCCGCGCGCGTCGACGGCACGGTCACCGCAGTCGACCGGTCGCCCGCGATGCTCGAGGCCCTGCGGGCCGAGGCTGCCGCACGCGGGGTGACGAACCTGACGATCGAGCGTGCGGCCGACTTCTGGTCGAACCTCGAGCCACGGTTCGACTTCGTCAACTGCTATCTGGTCCTGCAGCGGCTCGCGCCAGCCGGAGGGCTGGCGCTCGTCCGAGCGCTCCTTGATCTGCTGCTCCCGGGTGGCATTGCCGCGATCCAGATGCCGTACCGGTCGCGCGCACCGCGTGCCGCGCGGGCCCTGCGGTGGGCACGAACGCACCTGCCCGGCACGAACGCGGCTGTGAACCTCGCGCGCGGCCTGCCGGCCGGCGAGCCGTTCATCCCCACAAACGCCTATGACGTCGACGAGATCCTCCAGATCTTCCGCGACGCCCGTTTCCCGGCCACGCACGTCGTCTTCGACGACCACGGCGACCTCGACAGCGTCATCGTCATGGGCGAAGCGCCGATGACACCGGAGGCCGAATCGGCCGGACGCACGCCCGCACCCGTCGAGGTCGCCACGGTCATCCAGCAGACGACGATCGCGGACCTGAACGCGGCGGCCGAGCAGTACTACGCTTCACTCACGAGCTGGGACCATCACCTGGCCAAACCCTTCGCAGGCGCCGGCGAGGCGCCCTGGCTGCTCGCGAACATGGCGGCGGTGCTGCAGGCGCTGGAACTCGCACCGGGACACACTGTCGTCGAATTCGGCGCCGGCACCGGCTGGCTCGCCCGCGCACTCACCCAACTGGGCTGCCGGGCCGTCCTGCTGGACGTCTCACCAACGGCGCTCGACATCGCGCGGGAACTGTACACACGGCAGCCGCCGATCGGCGACCGGCCGCCGCCGGTGTTCCTGCCCTTCGACGGCGCGCGTATCGAGCTGGACGACGAGAGCGTGGACCGGGTCGTGTCGTTCCATGCGTTCCATCACGCACCCAACCCCGATGCGATGCTGGCCGAGTTCGCACGGGTGCTGAAGCCGGGCGGCCTGGCGGTGTTCGCCGAGCCCGGCCCACGCCACTCGCGCACGCCGCAGTCCCAGTTCGAGATGCAGAACTATCGCGTCGTCGAAAACGACATCCACGTGCACGACCTGTGGCGGACGGCACAGGCGTGCGGCTTCGCCGACCTGCGGATGATCGTCTTCCACGGCCTGCCCTTCCAGGTCTCTCTGGCCGACTATGACGACCTGCTCAGGGGCGGCCCGACGAGCCGGGCGTGGACGGCGGCCACGCGCGTCTTCCTGCGGAACGTGCGGAACTTCGTGCTGGTCAAAGCCGGCGCGCCGTCGCTCGACAGCCGGTCGGCCTCGGGCCTGGGCTGCCACGTTCACGCGATCGCCGGCGAACCGGGCGCTGATGGCGCGCTGCCGCTTGATGTCACGGTCACGAACACGGGCACGGCGCGGTGGCTCGCGACGCCGGGCGCGCACGGCCACGTGTCGGTTGGCGTGCGCACGTTCGACGAGGCTGGCACGCTCGTGTCGGCCGATGCGCTGCCGGATGCGCTGACCAGTCCGGCGCGCACGATCGAGCCCGGCGAGACCGTGCATGTGGCGTTGCGCCTGCCGGCTGCGACCTGGCAGGGCCACCAATCGATCGAAATCGACTGCGTGGCGGCCGGCGTCACCTGGTTCGCCCAGATCGGCGGCCGGACGGCGCGGGTCGCCCTTACCTGAGCATCCGGATCTGCAGTTCGAGGGCCTCGCGGTGCTGCGAGGCTTTGCCGAGTGCCTTGTCCAGCTCGCGCGCGGCTTCGACCGCATCGCGGCGCTGCTTCTCGGCGAACTGCAGCGCGTCGCTCAGGCGCTCGTGCTCGCGCTCGGCGCGCACGAGCGCCTGACGCGCGCGCGCCAGGTCGGCGGTCGTCTGCTTCTCGGCCGCCCGCGCGCGCTTGAGCTCGGCGTCGAGACGTGCCGCCTCCTTCTTCTGAGCCTCGGCCTCTTTCTTCGCGGCTGCGGCCACGCGTTTCTCGGCCGCGCGATCGACCTTCGCCGGCGGCGCGGTGGCGCGAGACGCCGGCGCCTCGACGGGTCGCGGAAACGCGCCGGCCGGGCGGACGAGGCCGGCGAGCGCCTCGAGGCCCATCGGCTTCAGGGGTCTCGAGAGCCGGCCGGGCTCGGCCTTGCCGGGCAGCGACTGCAGCGTCTCGAGCACGGCTGCGATGGTTGCGGGCGTCGCAGGATCACCAGCCTCGTCGAGAAACGCGCGCGCCGCGTCAGCGGCGGTGCGGACCGCCGCCTTGTGCGCGTTTTCGGCAGCATCCACCTCGACGGACTTGCCCGCGAGCCGCCGGCGATGCGCGGCCCGCACGTCGGCCGCGGCCGCGATCAGCCGATCCCAGACCGCGCGCTCGCGCCAGTACACCTGGTTGACCGCCCAGGCCGGCGCGTTCGGCTTCTCGAGGACGCGCACGCGCGCGGCATCGGCGCCCGCGGTCTTCACGAGCGCGTTGCGCGCGGAGGTGAACTCCGCGGCGGGCAACTGGTAGAGGCGGTCGATCGCGGCGTCGATTCGGGGCATACGGGCAAGGTCTCTGGCGGTCCTGGGGTCCTGGGGTAACCAAAGGACCATAGAACCTTCGGGACCGTCGGGATCTTCGGCCTACAGGCGGTCCCGGCCTGCGGCGGTCGGGTTCCTGTCGAAGCGCACCTTGCGCACCCGCCCTGTACTGACCGTGTAGCCGTCGATGCGGCCGGAGGCGTCACGCGTGAAGGTGATCGACTGGTTGCGGGCGCCGAAGCGATCCAGCGCCCGCGGCACGAGCGGAGCCGCGCCCGTCTTGCGGCTCCGGAGCTGCAGGCGACCGTCGGCCAGCTCCACGTGATACTCGACACCGAGGTCGACGCTCCAGTACGTGCCCACGTACTCGGCGCGCGTGGCAGCATCGGCCGGTGCAGGACCGATTTTCTGCAGCGAGCGCTCGCGCCCGTCGACCATGCCGAGGAGGCTCACGACGCCGTCCGGACCGTCGATCACGCGCACTTCGGTCTGGCCCAGCCGAAGCCGATCCGACGCCAGCGCCACGACACGTGCCCCGGGGCCCTGCCCCACTCCCGAGACGAGCGCGCCGTCCTGCACCCGCAATGAAACGAGTGCGTCGGAATCGTCTCGCGCATATACGCCAACGAGCGTCTCGAGCCGTGCGGCCGGGAGCGTGATGCCCTGCGGGGCGCCGCTCGTCGCCGCCGGCGCGGGCGCCGGACCGAGCTTGCCGTCGAGCACGACGTCGGCCACGCGCCTGGCGCGGCCGCCCGGATCGGCGTTCGGAAAACTGCACAGGACCGCGATCGACACGTTCGCTGACGGAAACCGCACGACGTCCGATCGATAGCCGGCGTCCGCGCCGCCGTGGCCCACAGTGGCCAGGCCCCGATACTGCCCATGCGTCAGGCCGGCGGCATAGGCAATCGTCTCGCCTGACGACAGGACGCCGCGCGTGTGCAGGTCGTCCTGCACCGCCCGGCCGCCGACCTGCGCCGTGATGAAGTTCCGATCCCACTTCGCCAGGTCCTCGGCCGTGGTGAAGAGGCTCGTGGCGCCGACCGTATCGAAGTCGGGGATGCTCAGCCGGTAGCCGTCGCCCGCGCGCGTGTACCCGTAGGCGCGGTTGGGCACCACCATGTTGTGGTCGTCATGGAAGTGCGTGGCCGTCATGCCGAGTGGCCCGAAGATCCGTTTCGTCGTGAACGCGCGCAGCGACTCGCCGCTCACTCGCTCGACGACGATGGCGAGGAGGGTGAAGCCGGTGTTGCTGTAGAGGTACTCCGCGCCGGGATCGAAGTTCGCTGCGCGCTGCCGCGCGGTGATGTCGAGCACGTCGGCCTGCGTGATCACGTCCGCCTCGAACCGCCAGCCGGCCAGGGCCAGTAGATCCCACTGGTCGCGAAGTCCACTCGTGTGGCTGACCAGATGCCGCAGCGTGATCGGCTTCCCGAAGTCCGGCACCTTCGGGATGTACTTCCGCACGTCGTCCTGCCAGTTGACGTGGCCCTCGGCGACGAGCAGCGCAACGGCCATCGCCGTGAACTGCTTCGACACCGACGCCACATGGAACACGGACGAAGACGTGATCGGCACGCCGTACTCGAGGTTGGCCGTACCGTAGCCGCGCAGGTGCACCGGCTCGCCCGCCCGCGTCACCGCGAGCGAACATCCCGGCTGACCGGCGCTGATGTCGGCGAAGACCCGGTCCACCCGCGATTCGATCGACTCCTGCGCCGCAAGTGGCGCGATCCATGTGAGGCCGGCGAACGCCCCCAGTGCAACCAGTCGTGACATCTGCTCTCCCTCTTCCCTTCGTCTACATCCAGCGCATCTTCCTGAAGACCCACAGCATCACGCCCGAGGCAGCGATCATCAGCGCGACCACCCACCAGAACTGCATGGCCGGCCCGCCCGGCAGATGCGGCAGCGGGACGTTCATGCCCCAGGCGCCGGTCAGGACCGTGAGCGGCATGAAGATCGTCGCGATCACGGTCAGCACCTTCATCACCTGATTGAGGCGGTTCGACTGGTTCGACAGGTGCGCGTCGAGCAGTCCCGTTACGCGGTCCTGGAGGAAGAGCGCCTCGTCCGACAGACGCACGAAATGGTCGTGCACGTCGCGGAACCGGTACGCGAGGGCCTCGGTGATCTGCGGGAACTCCCGGCGGGCCAGGCGGCCGACCGCGTCACGCTGCGGCAACGTGACGCGCCGGAGCGACGCGATGTCGCGCTTGAGCGCCAGCAGCTCGCGCATGGGATTGCCGTCCGACTCGAAGACCCTGTTCTCCATGTCCTCGAGCCGGCTCTCGATGATGTCCACCTCGGGCCCGTAGTGATCGACCAGCCGGTCGACGATCCGGTGGAGCACGCTGACCGGGCCCTCGGCCAGCACGTCGGCATGTAGCGCGCAGACGTGCGCTTCGGCCTCGATCGACCGTGACGACCCGTAATGGACGGTGACCAGGTAGTTGGGTCCCACGAAAAAATCCACGTCCTGCGTCACGAACCCGGCCGCGCCCTCGCCGGTCGCGATGCCATGCAGAATGAGGTACAGGACCCCATCCCACATCTCGATCTTCGGATGATGGATCTCCGCGAGCGCGTGCTCGATCGCCACCTCGTGGAAGCGGAACACGTCGGCGAGCAGCGCCCGGTCTGCATCGTCCGGATCCTCGAGATCCACCCAGAGCACGACGTCCGACCCGGGTTCGAGCCAGGCCGGATCGACGTCCGCCGCCTTCTCGACGACCCCGGCACGGCGGACGAGAATCGACTGCACGTGGTGATTATGGCTCTATCGATGGGTCCGTCACACCGTCAGCGCGCCGATCGTTTCGCTACCGAGAGGAAGAGCGGCGCCGAGCCCAGCACGCCGGCCATGCCGGCCGTCCACCTCGTGCCGGCCAGGCTGGAGTTCGGTCGTGATCGACTCGCCGAACCGCAGCTTGACCACCGGACCGCCGTCGAGCCGCAAGTGCACGCACCGGCCGGAGGGCCGTCGGCACCGACAGGACTTGGGGCACGGGATCAGTGTAGATCCGTGTGGTTCGAGGGTCCGGTGTCCTGCGGTCCTGAGGTTCTCGGTGGGCGCTTCGCGCCATCGTTCTCAGTTGAGAATGTGTGCGAGCGCCAGCGCGTTCCGCGAACCCCAGGACCGCAGCACCCAGGACCTCGGGACCGCCGATCGCCCGGCGACCGGTGCCGTCGTCGTTGCGCGCGATCGAGCGGCGGCCTGCAAGACCAGGCCGCCCTACTCCGCGCGCAGGGCCTTGATCGGATCCACCCTCGCCGCGCGGCGTGCCGGCAGGAACGCGGCGATGAGGCCGACGCCGAGCAGGATGGCCGTGACGATGACGTAGACGAATGCGTCGGTCGGCCGCACCTCGTAGAAGAGCGCCGTGAACAGCCGTGAGATCGCCATCGCTGCCGGCAGGCCGATCGCCAGGCCGACGACCAGATACCGTCCCGTCTGCCCGAGCACTTCCCGCGTCACGCGGCCGGTCGTCGCGCCGAGCGCGACGCGCACGCCGATTTCCCGCGTCCGTTCGGCCACCGTAGACGCCATCACGCCGTAGACGCCGGCCGCGCCGATGAAAAGCGCGATCGCGCCGAAGATGGACATGAGCGTCGCGTTGAAGCGCCGTCCGGCCGTGATGACGCCGAACGCGTCCTCGAGGGTCGTGACCGACGGGGGCGTGCCGTCGGCGCGCATCGGCGCCAGCCGATCGCGGATGACGGGTGTCACGGCTGCAGGGTCGATCGCCGTCCGCACCAGGAACCGCGCGCCGCGCCAGTCGGCCGACGTCATGTAGATCTGGGGGCCGGAGCCAGCTTCCGGTCCACCGAGGCGGACGTGCCGGACGACTCCGATGATCGTTGTCGGCAGGCTACCGACGTTCCCGGTCTGGATGATGAGACCCAGCGGATCACCGTCTCCCGCCAGTTCCCGTGCCAGCATCTCGTCGACGACGATCGGTGCAGTCCCGGCGTCGGCTGACCTGTCGAACGTCCGGCCGCGCACGAAGCTGATGCCTGCGGTGGCGAAGTAGTCGCCCGACACCACGCGATACTCGGCGGTGGTCGATGGACCAGAGTCGGGAACCCCCGGGGCCCTCACGCTGATGCTCGCCGACGCGTTGGTCACGAGCGGCACCGGGCCGCGGGTGACGAGCGCCACCGAGCGCACGCCCGGAATCGCGCGCAGCGTCTCGACCACGTCCTCGGTCGTGCCGGAGAACCGGCCCATCTGTTCGACAGAAATCAGATGCGACCGGTCGAAACCGAGGTCGGCCCTCACGATCCGGACGAAGCTCGAGACAACGAGCGTCGTCGCCACCATCAGGATGCCGACGAAGGCGACCTGCGCGACGAGAAAGACGGACCGCCACCACTGCCGGCCACCGGCCAGGGTTCCGGACAGGTTCCTGAGCAGTGCCGCCAGGTCCGTTCGCGAGGCCTGCCAGGCGGGGACGGCTCCGAAGAACAAGCCGGTGACAACCGCCGCCGCAACGGCCGCGCCGAGCACACGGACGTCGAGCGCGATGTCAGTCGCGCGCGCGATGCCTGCCGGCAGCGCGCCTCGGGCCACGTCGATGCCCCAGACGGCCACCAGCAGGCCGAGTGCCGCGGCCGTCAGCGAGAGCATCAGGCTTTCGGTCAGGAGGGCCGCGACGATCGCGCGCCGGCCCGCGCCGAGCGCACCTCTAATGGCGATTTCGCGCCCGCGCCGCGCCGCGCGGGCCAGCAGCAGGTTGGCCACGTTCACGCAGGCCACGAGAAGGACGAGTCCGACGGCGGACAGCACGAGCAGCATCCAGCCCCGTACGTCGCCGACGAGCGAGTCGTACACCGTGACCACGCTCGCCCGCCAGTCCGCGTACGCGCGCTCGTTCGCCTTGCCGAACGGCGAGCCCTTGATCGTCGTCTCCACCTGCGCTTCGGCCTGCGCCGTTGTCGCTCCGGGACGCAGGCGACCGACCAGATGGAGATAGCTCGAGCGCCCGGGGCCCACGCTTCTCTCCTCCGTCGTCAACGCGTAGGGCCGCCACAACTCGACGGGGTTCTTGCGGCCAACCGGATAGGTGAAGCCCTCGGGCATCACGCCAGATACCACGACGGGCGTTCGCGCCCACGTTCCCGCGGTCGTGTACTGGAGGAGCGACACGGTCCGGCCGACGACGCCGGCGTCGCCGACGAACAGGCGCTGCCACAGGCCGTATCCGAGGACGACGACATGTTCACGGCCGGGCATTTCGTGCTCGTCCGTGAACGCCCGGCCGATCGCCGGCCGCACCCGCAGCACGTCGAACAGGCTCGCCGTAGCCAGCGCCGAGGCGACCGGAACCGGCCCGCCTCCGGCATCGATCCGATCGCTCCACACGCGCACGGCCGCCAGCGACTCGAACGCCTCGACGCCTTCCCGCCAGACGAGGTACTCCTGGGGCGCCGCGATGCGGCCAAGCCGCTCGGGTTCCTGCGACACGACGACCAGTTGCTCATCGTCCTCGAACGGCAGATGCCGCAGCACCACGGTATCGACGACGGAGAACGTGACGGTGGCGGCGGCAATGCCAATCGTCAGGACGAGCAGGATGAACGACGTCGACGTAGGCGTGGACCGCAACGATCGCCACGCGTCACGGAGCGTGTAGCTGGCGGACCGACCGGCGCGCGGAACGATGGCCATGAGGCTCGTGGCGGCGTACTGCCAGGCCTGGAGTTCGGCCCACGCCCGCGGCCATCGCGGCGCCTGGCCCGACTCGATGCGGAGCGCGAGCTCTTCCTGAATGTCGCCCACGATCGTCTCGGCCGTCTTCCGGGACACCAGAAGTCGGAGCATGGTCCTCGAGAGAAACGACGGCAGCATGCGAAACCAGTGCGCCCTACGGACGCTCTCCTGCCCCCTTGAGCTTCTCGGCCACGCCCTCACTCATGGCCTCGATCCGAGCGAGCGACTCGCGGACGGCGCGGAGCGCGAGCGGCTTCGGCCGGAACAGGCGCTTGGCTCGACCTCCGCGCACGGGTGTCGGGTCGCCGAAGTACGACGTCAGCAGCCCCTTGTCTTCGAGGCGCTCGAGCGTGATGAGCACCGCGGCGCGGGAGGTCCGGCGGCCGGTCTTCTTCTCGATTGCGCCGGCGATCGCGAGCGGGTAGGCCGTGTCGCCGAGCTGGACGACGGCGAGCATCACCATCAACTCGAAGTCGCGCAGTACCGGGTTTTTCGGGGCGCCTGGCATAACGGTAACAACATTACCAAAATGACGACAGCGAGACAAGTTCGGCGGTGCGGGGCTCGGTGTAGCATGTCCCCTTCCGGACATCTGGAACGGAGGTTTCCCATGCGATCACTGAGGCCGGTTCTCCTGGCGATTCTGACCGCGGCATTCGTCATCGCCCCCACCCTCGCGCAGCAGGGCGAACGGCAGGCCGAAGGCGCCGGTGAACTCAAGGACTTCGCCACGCTGACCCAGGGCGCCACGGCGCACACAGGGTTCTTCGACGCCTACGAGAAAGGCGACAAGCTCTGGCTGGCCGTCAAACCGGCCCAGCTCGGCGTCGACTTCCTGATGGAGGCCAAGGTCGCGCAGGGCATCGGCGCGGGCGGCCTGTTCGGCGGCACGATGCTCAACAGCGCCGAGGGCAAGGTCATGGCGATCGAACGCCACGGCGACCGGGTCTTCCTCGTCCAGCGGCCGCACCGGTTCCGGGCGAAAGACGACGCCCATGTGGCCCGGGCGGTCGAGATCACGTTCAGTTCATCGGTCGTCGAGTCGGCGCCCATCGAATCGATTCGCGCCGACGGCGCAGTCGTCTTCTCCGCCTACAACTGGTTTGTCGGTGACGTCTCCGAGGTCTCGACCCGCGTCCGGCGCGCCGCGGGCGGCAACGCGTCGTTTGACCGCCCGCGGAGCTACATCGAGTCGGTCAAGTCGTTCCCCGAGAACACGAACATCCGCACCAAGCTCACCTTCCGCCCGTCGGACACGCCCTCGGTCACGAGCGTGCCTGACAACCGGTCCTTCTCGATTTCGGTGTTCCACACCCTGGCGGCGCTGCCGGCCCGCCCGATGACGACGCGGCTGGCCGACGACCGCGTGGGCAACTTCAACTCGACCCACAAGGACTTCTCGGACGTCGACTCGGACTACTTCGTCCGCTACGTCCGCCGGTGGCGGCTCGAACCGGGCGAGCGCGTGGGCGCTCTCGTCCGCCCGATCACGCCCATCACCTTCTACATCGAGTCGAGCGTGCCCGAGGCCTACCGGCAGGTCTTCAAGGACGGCGTCGAGGCGTGGAACGACGCGTTCGAGGCAGCCGGCTGGTCCGGGGCGATCCGCGCGCTCGACCTGCCGCCGGACATCGACCCCGAGGACATCCGCTACGCGACGCTCCGCTGGAACACCTCGGATGCCACCGGCTACGGCGCCATCGGCCCGTCGGTCGCCGATCCGCGGACCGGCGAGATCCTCGACGCCGACATCCTGTTCGAGTCGAACCTGTTCCGCGGCCAGAAGCGGACGTGGCGCACGCTGGCCGGGCCGGTCATGACGGCATCCGAGGCGTTCGAGCAGGCGCTCGGCGTCGGCACGTTCGATCCGGCCCTGGCCCCCGCCGACATCGAGCTGGCCGGCTTCACGACAGCGCTCGTCGATCAGGGCTCGATCGCGGGCCTCGCCCTGCTCGCCCAGGACCGCATCGGCCCCGGAACACCCGTGCCCGACGACTTCGTGATGCAGGCCGCCAAGTGGGTCGTCATGCACGAGGTCGGCCACACACTCGGCCTCGCGCACAATTTCCGGTCGTCGGCGAGCACGCCGTTCGATCGGCTCCACGACACCTCGTTCACCGGCCCGAACGGCGTCTTCAGTTCCGTCATGGAGTACCCGAACGTCAACGTCGCCCCCGGCGGGAAGACGCAGGGCCACTACTACAACATCGGGGTGGGCTCGTACGACCGCTGGGTCATCACCTACGGCTACACACCCGATGATGCCCGCGCGGCCGAGGTCGCACGGCAGGCGGCCGACCCGCGGCATCTCTATGGCACCAACGCCGAGTCGGGCGGCGCCGGCGCGCTCGACCCGAGCATCTCGACCTACGACCTCAGCGCCGACCCGCTTTCGTGGGGTGCCGAGCGGGCCGCCCTCGCGCGGTCGCTCTGGAACCGGCTGCCGGATCTGGTCCTGGAGGACAACGAGAGCTACTTCACCGTGACCACGGCGTTCCAGGGCCTGCTGCGCGAGTACGCCCGCGGCGTCGCGCCGGCAACGAAGTACCTTGGCGGCCAGTACCTGAACCGCGACCACATCGGCGATCCGGGCGGCCGGCTGCCCTTCCAGAACGTGCCGGTTGCCGATCAGCGGCGTGCGCTGCGCCTCATCGTCGAGAACCTCTTCGAGGAGTCGGCGTTCCAGATGCCGGCGGGGCTGCTCCCGCACCTCGGGTCGAACCGCTGGCTGCACTGGGGCGCGTCGAACACGTTCGGCGAGCGGCTGGACTTCCCGTTCCACGAGGAGATCGTCGACCTGCAGTCGTCGAGCATCCGGCAGCTCCTGAACGCCAACCGGCTCGCGCGCATCCGCGACGCCGAGACCAAGTACGGCGCCGCCGAGGTGGTGTCGATCCCCGAGTTGATGGACACGATGACGCGAGCCATCTGGGCCGAACTGGACCAGGCCGGGACCATCAGCGCCATACGCCGCGACCTGCAGCGGGCACACCTCGCCACGCTCGTGACCATCGTCACCGATCCGCCCGATGGCATGCCGAACGACGCGCGCGCTGTGGCGCGGATGGAACTCGAACGCATCGGCCAGCGACTGGCGATCCGGCTCGAGCGCGGGTCGGGCCTCGACGGCTACACGCGGGCACACCTCGGAGACGTCGGAGCCCGGATCAAGACGGCCATCACACCCTGACGGCCGCCGAGGCGCGCCGCGCGCACCGACGCCTGATCGTCGTGGCCGCCGGAGGTCTGCGGCCAGGAAGGGCGCCCGGAAGCGCTGACCTGCCACCCGGTCGTCCGCAGGCCGCGGGGATGCGAAGACGGTCAGGTATCTCCCGGGGTCGTGCAACGGCGCGCAGGAGTGGCAACCCGCTGCCGCTCGCCCGACGGCACGCTCGGTCCGGCTGGGGTGGCCCGACGGAACGGCCGATAAGCACGCCGTGGGAGCGCGCGCGATATCAATCGTCGCCAACCGGCCAGAGCCTGGGCCCTTCAGTCTGAGCTGGCGCGGATACGACTGTGCCGAGGTGGACGCATTTCTCGAGCGGACGGCAGCCGACCGGCAGCGGCTGCAGGACGACCTCGCCCAGCTTGAAGCAGCCCTGGCAGGCCATGACGTGACACGCCAGCAGGAGCTTGAACGGCTGGCCGCCCTGCGCCGCGAGCTTGCGCGCTGTCTCGAAACCAGCATCAACGCGCTGCACGTAGCCGATCTCCTGCTCGTCCCGCCGGCCGTGAACGAGCAGGCCCCGGCGCCCGGGACCGCCGTCTGGCCGGAGCGTTCCAGCGCCGCGGATCCGCAGCCCTCGTGGCCGTTGCCGGCCTGGCTTTCACCGGCTCGCACACTCGCCCTGGTGGCCATCGTCCCGGCCGCCGTCGTCATGCTGTCGGCACTCGCAGGCGCACCGCGGATCGCTCAGTACGGCCAGCAGGCCGCCTCGCTGTCGGTCGCCGGCACACCGACAGGTGGCGCCGCGCAGCCGGTCGCGGCACTGGAGCCGTTCGAGGATACGCCACCGAGCGCGTCGTCAGGACCGATCGGCGCACCGGTTGCCGTCGTGCCTTCCGTGTCGGCGACGGCCTCCAGTGCGGCCACGGACACCCCGGCGGCGCCGGCCGCCGACGGCCTCGTGCTCACGCTCACTGCGCTCAATGAGTGCTGGATCCGCAGCACGATTGACGGCGGCGAGCCGCGGGAGCGCCTGCTGAAGGCGAACCAGTCGATGACGTTGCGCGCGAGCGACGAGGCCGTGCTGCGGATCGGCGACCCGGCTGCCCTGCGCCTCGAGATCAACGGCCGCCCGGCGAAGGCGCTCGGCCCCGCCGGCCGGGTCGTCACGGCACGAGTGACGCGGGCGAACTTCCTCGAGTATCTCTCAGGAAACTGAGCCCCCCCGACTCGAACGGAACGACCCTTCCGCTCCGCGCCGAACGCGCTCAAACGGCGTGGACGACGCGGTGGACGGCCGCGTCCGATATGATGCCGCGTATGCGTGTCCCTCTGCGGGCGCTCGTCCTCGTGGCGACGGCCGCCGTCTCAGCGGCGGCCTGCGCCGCGGCGATCAATCCGGCCACGGTTCAGGATGCGCAGACGGCGGCGCGCGTCAAGTCCGCGCTTGTCAACGACGCCGCGATTGGCGTCCACCCCATCGAGGTCCGCGTCGTCAATGGCATCGCGCGGCTGACGGGCAGCGTGCCGTCCGAGGCCGCTGCCGCGCGCGCGATTGCGCTGGCGCGCGCGGTGCCCGGCGTCGTCGACGTCCGGTCGGACCTTCGTGTTGGCGGCACGGCGCCGCGCCCGGACGGCACCGCCGTGGCCGATGGCCCTGCGGTCCAGCTTGGCGAATTGATTGACCGAGGCGACCGGCTGGGGGGCCCGGGCGAGCGGCGAATGCTGGCTGTGGGCCTGTCGGCTGGCTGGAACGGTCCGCGCAACGATCCCCTGGCCGTCGGCTCGACAGTCGGACCGGCAGTCCGCCTGGGCTCCGGACGCGGCTTCGGAACGGCGATTGGCTTCAGCTGGTTCCAGACGGATCTGCGTGCTGCAACCGGCCCGGACGAAGTCGTCGGGCGCGTGCGCGTCAGGCCCGTGATGGCCGGCATCGGCTACACGACCGGCAGCGACCGCCTGTCGGTGTCGCTCTCGGCCGTGGCGGGCGTGGCGTTCAATTCCGTGGGCGCGAGCCGGCACCTCTCGGGCCACGCCGTGCCGCTTCACCTGGGTAACAGCCTGGCCTGGCGGCCGGGCGTGTCGCTGTGGATCGACGCGTCGTCGCGCGCCGCGTTCAACCTGTCGGCCGGCTATGTCATCACGCGGCCCCGGCTGACCGTGTTCGAGGACGGCCAGGTGATCGAACGGCGCCTCACGGCGGACACCCTCGTGCTGCGGGCGGGGATTGTTTACAAAGTGTTCTAAGGCGTGGTTGGGTTGGGGCAGAGGGATGTCATCACGAATCATGCGGATGCTCACGTTTGCGGGCGACTGGTCCATGTTTTCCGCCCGCGCGATCCGTGACGCATTCCGCCCGCCGTACGAACTTGCCGAGACCGTCCGCCAGATCTACGAGATGGGCAGCCGGTCGGTGCCGCTCATTGCCGTCAGCGGGTTTGCCGTGGGCATCGTGCTCTCGATGCACACGCGCGCCTCGCTCGAGCGGTTCGGCGCCGAGGCGCTGATTCCGGCCGGCCTCGGCATCGCGCTCGTCCGCGAGACCGGGCCGCTCACGGCCGGCCTGCTGCTGTCGGGCCGCATCGGCGCCGGCATCGGCGCCGAACTGGCCGCCATGAAGGTGACCGAGCAGATCGACGCCCTCGAGGCCCTCGCCGTCGATTCCTTCAAGTTCCTCGTCGTCACGCGCGTCGTGGCGTGCGTCATCGCCGTGCCGATCCTGACGACGCTCATGAATTTCACGGGGATGCTGGGCGGGTACGTGGCCGAAACGGTCCGGACCGGGGTGCCGCTCGGCGCCTACTTCGACCAGGCCTTCTCGCTCGTCCAATTCTCGGACCTGATTCCGTCGACGCTCAAGACGGCGGTCTTCGGTTTCATCATCGCGAGCGTCGGCAGTTACCTGGGCGTCAACGCGTCGGGTGGCACGGCGGGCGTCGGCCGGGCTTCGACGCACAGCGTGGTGCTCGCGTCGATGCTGCTCATCGCGGCCAACGTCGTGCTGGTCCGCCTCATCTTCTTCTTCTACCCGGCCTGATCGATGGCAACCAACGCCGTAGCGGCGGTGGAGTTCCGCGGCGTCACGAAGGCGTTCGGCGACCTGCGCGTGCTGGAAGGCGTGAGCCTGACGATTCCGACCGGTCGCAGCCTGTGCATTCTCGGCCGTAGCGGTACGGGCAAGAGCGTGACCCTCAAGACCATCATCGGCCTCATCCGGCCCGACGCCGGCACGGTGCTCGTCGGCGGCCGCGACATCACGCGGCTCAGGGGCCGCGAGCTGTCGGAGATCCGGCGGGGCATCGGGTTTCTCTTTCAGCACGCGGCGCTCTTCGACTCGATCACGGTGGGTGAGAACGTGGCGTTTCCGCTGCGTCGCCACACGAAGCTCGACGAACCTGCCATCCGCGAGCGCGCCGGGCAACTGCTGGCCGAGGTAGGCCTCGAGCGCGAGTACGACGCGATGCCCGACGCCTTGTCGGGCGGCATGCGCAAGCGCGCAGGCCTGGCGCGCGCGCTGGCGCTCGGCCCGGCGCTGCTGCTCGCCGACGAGCCCAGCGCCGGCCTGGACCCGGTGACCGCCCGCGACGTGGACGCACTGCTCGCGGGCCTGCGCGACGCCGGGCAGACCACGCTCGTGGTCGTCACGCACAACATCCCGAGCGCACGCACGATTGGCGACGAACTGCTGTTCCTCGACGAGGGCCGCGTGCTCGCCCGTGGTTCGGTCGAGTCGTTCGACCGGAGCGACGTGCCGCTCGTGAGGGAGTTCATGCGATCGAGCGGCGGCGGGTAGCCAGGTCCGCATTGGCCAGCCAAGGAGTCACGTCATGGGCAGGAAAAGCACCGCTGTCGTCGGGGCGTTCGTCGTCGGAGGGGTGCTGCTGTTTGCGGTGGGGCTCTTCCTCATCGGCGAGCGGCGGCTGCTGTTCTCGCCGCGGTTCGAGCTGTACACGACGTTCACGAAGGTGTCGGGCCTTCAGGTCGGCACCAAGGTGCGGGTGGCCGGCCTCGACGCTGGCGAAGTCCTGGAGATCCAGATTCCGCCCGAACCCGCCGATCCGTTTCGCGTGCGCATGCGCCTGCGCGACGATTTGCGCCCGCTCGTACGCACCGACTCGGTGTCGGCCGTCCAGACCGACGGCATCGTCGGAAACGCCCTCATCCAGATCGGCCGCGGCAGCAACGCTGCCCCGATGGTCGAACCGGGCGACACCATTGCCGGCCGTGACGCCGTCGAGTTTTCGGACCTCCTCGAGGAAGGCCGCCTCACCTTCCAAGCCGTCAGCCGGCAGGTGGAGGCGCTCGGCGAGGAGATGACCGCCGTAGTGGGCGATCTCGGTGAGGTGGCCCGGTCGACCAACGAGCTGATCACCGACGTGGGAAGCGACGTGCAGGTAATCTCGGCCGCCTCGGTCGAGTTCGTCGAGGACGGGCGGCGGCTGCTGGCCGACGCGCGCGGCATGGCGGAAAACGTTCGCGCCGGGCAGGGCTCGGTCGGCAAGCTCCTGACCGACGACACGCTGTACGAGCGGCTCGTCAGTATCGCCGACGAGGCCGAGCAGACGATGGTCGGTGTCCGGGAGACCACCGGCCGCGCCCGCGACCTGGTCGAGGGCATCGGCGCGCCCGATGGCGCGGCGCAACAGATCGTGCAGTCGCTCAGGGACACGCTGGCCGACACGCGCGAGGTGATGTCGGACCTGTCGGAGAACACCGAGGCGCTCAAACGCAACTTCCTCTTCCGCGGCTTCTTCCGCGACCGGGGGTTCTTTGACCTGAACTCGCTGTCGCGCGAGGCCTATGCCGCCGGCGCCCTGCTCGGCAGCGATCGGACGGCCCTGCGCGTCTGGATCGACGCGGCCGGCCTCTTCACGACGCTGCCCGACGGCACCGAGCAACTCACGGCCGACGGGCGCAGGCGGATCGATTCGGCCATGGCCGATCTCGTCCGGTACCCACGCGAGAGCCCGCTCGTCGTCGAGGGCTACATGGATGCCGGCGAGGGCGGCATGGCCTATCTCGTGTCGGCCGACCGGGCCGAGACCGTGCGTGAGTACCTGCTCACACGGTTCCGCCGCCAGGTCACTCTGACAGGCGCGATGCCGATGGGGACCGACGCCGCCGGCAGCCCGCGAGGCGACAACCGCTGGGCGGGCGTGGCACTCACGCTGTTCGTGCGGCTCGATGCGGTCGGTCGCTGACCCGCGGCGCTCACCAGCGAATGGCCGCCGCTCCGCCGACACGCGTCGCGGTGAGGATCGGTCCGATCGTGACGGTGCCTGAAGCCCCCGGCGCGCGGTAGAGCAGGTTGCCGTCGGCTTTGGCGGCATTGGCCATAGCCCCGATGCCGGCGCCGGCGCCGATGAAGACCAGCGTAAGGAGCGTCGCGGCGCCCAGTCCCTCGGCGCAGTCGAGGCAGGTGCCGCGCGTCACGACGACGCCAATCCACGGCACGGCGCTGGCGACGGCGCCGGCGATCGCGCCGTTGCGGATGCCGCAACCCATCGGCCTTCACTATCAGCAGGCCGGCTCACGCGTCGCGAAGGGCGACGGCCGGGTCCACCCCCCAGCCGCGCGACGCGCGGGAATCAGCGCGGAGGGCCAAGCCAGGGCAGCAACCCTGCCGTCACGCCGCCATCGTCACCGGAAGAGCGCCGCAACGCCAAGGTGCTGACGCTCGATGGCCGGGACCTCCGGTATCTCTGGTTCGTCCAAGGTCAGGCACATCCGCTCGTCGTCCCGCAGTTGCTGCACTTGTAGCAGGCGCCCGAGCGGACCATGATCGAGCCGCAGGTCGAGCAGGGCGGCGCGTCTTCCTGGTTCTGGATCGCGGCGAACCTCGACTTCGCCGCGGCAGGCGCCGCCCCAACCGCGCCTGAGGCTTCCGTACCCGGTGCCGCGGCGCTTTCGGCAGCCGCCATTGCCTTGACGTCGAGCGTCAGCTGCTCGGGTGTCGTCACGACCTCCGGCACGTTCACGCCGGCGGCAAACTGCGCCTCGGGTGACAGGAACTTCACGGCCATCCACCGGAAGATGTAGTCGACGATCGACTTGGCGAAGCGGATTTCCGTGTTCTTCGTCATGCCGGCCGGCTCGAAGCGGACGTGGCTGAACTTGTCCACCAGATCCTGGAGCGGCACACCGTACTGGAGGGCGTAGCTGATGGCCTGCGCGAACGCGTCGGCAAAGCCCGAAATCGTCGAGCCTTCCTTGGCCATCGTCAGGAACAGTTCGCCCGGCTGGCCGTTCTCGTAAAGGCCGACGGTGATGTAGCCCTCGTGACCGGCGATGTCGAACTTGTGCGTAATCGACTGCCGTTCGTCGGGCAACCGGCGGCGCTGCGGTTCGGGCTGGACCACCTCCGCGATGCCGGCTGCGGCCTGCTTGTCCTTCGACGTGTTGAGCGGCTGCGTGCGCTTGCTGCCGTCGCGATAGATCGACACGGCCTTGGCGCCGAGCCGCCACGAGTCGATGTAGGCCTGCTCGATCTCCTCGATGCCGGCGTCCTTCGGCACGTTCACGGTCTTGCTGATCGCGCCCGAGATGAACGGCTGGACGGCGCCCATCATCTTCACGTGGCCCATGTAGTGAATCGACCGCACGCCGCTCGCCGGCTTGAAGGCGCAGTCGAACACGGGCAGGTCGGCATCCCGGAGATGCGGCGCACCTTCGATCGTCTCCTTCTCGTCGATGTACGAGACGATTTCGGCCACCTGCGCCGCCGTGTACCCGAGTTTGGCGAGCGCCATCGGCACGGTGTGGTTGACGATCTTCATCAGCCCGCCGCCGACGAGCTTCTTGTACTTGACGAGCGCGATGTCCGGCTCGACGCCGGTCGTGTCGCAGTCCATCATGAAGCCGATCGTGCCGGTCGGCGCGAGCACGGTGGCCTGGGCGTTCCGGTAACCGTGCGCTTCGCCGAGCTCGATGCACTCGTCCCAGATTGCCCTGGCCTGCTCGAACAGATCCGCCGGCACGTGCGTGCGGTCGATATCCTTGAGCGCCGCACGGTGCTTGCGCATGACGCGCAGCATCGGCTCGCGGTTCTTCTCGTAGCCGGGGAACGGCCCGCCGTGGTCGCGCGCCACCCGCGCCGACTGGGCGTAGGCGGCGCCGTGCATCACGGCCGTGATGGCTGCGGCGTAGTCACGGCCGGCGTCGCTGTCGTAGGGCAGCCCGCGCGACATCAACAG
>DATKDF010000209.1:0-18693 GCA_035512795.1 Vicinamibacterales bacterium | reverse complement strand
GACCAGCGATGACGGCCGGCCGGAAGCGCGGCGATCGGCCAGGCAGCATACCCGCCTAGCGATCGCCGGAGACGGTGGCGTCGCGCCGCCGACTTGGACTGACGCGCTGAGCGTCAGGCCGAACCGGTGCCGCAGGGAGTGCGGATTGCGCGCGCCAGCTCCACATATGTGGAGTGGCGCGCCAGGCGTCAGTCCGCAATCCGCACGGACGGAGGCGACCGGTTCGAGCGTCACGTCCCGGAGGCGGCGCGGCGCCACCGTCTCCGGCGATCGGATCAGGAATATAGCAATTGCTATATAGACATGAGTACTGCTACATTTCACTCATGTCGCCGGGCTCCCCACCCCTTTGGTTGCTGCTCGTACACCAGATTCCGCCGCGGCCGCTGTACCTGCGGGCCAAAATCCGCCGGCGGCTGCTCCGCGTCGGGGCCATCGCGGTCAAGAACTCCGTGTACGTCCTGCCCGACCGCGGCGAGTGTCTCGAGGATTTCCAGTGGATCGCCCAGGAAGCCGTCGCCGGTGGCGGCGAGGCCTTCGTCGGCCGCGTCGAGCTCGTCACGGGCCTTGCGGCCGATGCGCTCGTCGACCGGTTCCGCGCCGAGGTGACGTCGCGGTACGAGCCCCTTCAGACCGCCCTCGAGAAGCTCCTGGCCCGCACGCGGACGCCACGCCGGCCGTCCGCGCCGGGAACGGCCGCGAACCTGACCGCGTTCCGCCGGCAGGTGGACGAGATTCGCCGGACCGATTTCTTTCAGTCACCCGCCGGCCGCGAGGTGGAGGCCCTCATGACTGCACTCGACCGTGCCCGCCGACCCGCTGGACGCCGCCCCACGACGGCCCGGCTCAAGCCGCGCGATCTTCGCGGGCGCGTCTGGGTCACCCGCGAAGATCCGCATAGCGATCGGCTGGCGACCGCGTGGCTCGTCCGCCGCTTCATCGACCCGGCCGCCGAGTTCCGATTCGTGCCGGCGCCCGGAGGCGGCGTTCGCCCCGACGAGATCTCGTTCGACATGGTCGATGCGACGTTCGGCCACGAAGGCGACCACTGCACCTTCGAGACGGTCCTGGCACGCCTCAGCCTGACCGATCCGGCGCTCGGACAGATCTCCGAGGTCATCCACGACATCGATCTGAAGGACGGCAAGTTCGGGCGGCCCGAAGCAGCCGGCATCCAGCAGCTCCTGCAGGGGCTGACCGATGCGCATGCGGACTCGGCTTCGCGCGTCGCCGCGGGACTACCCGTGTTCGATGCGCTCTTTGCCTCGTTCGGCGGCCGCTCGCCTTCCGGGTCGCGCCCGCGAACACGCGCGGCGCAGCCACGCGCGCGCCGATGACCGCCGGCACCGTCATCCTCACGGCGCGCGACGTCGACACGCGACTCGACACGCTCGCCTGCATCGACGCCGTCGAACGCGGCCTTTGTTTGCACGAAGCCGGCGCGGTGGTCGGTCCGACGTCGCTGGGCCTTCGCACACCCGACGGCACGTTCCATGTGAAGGCCGCCGGCCTGACGACCGGCGGCCGGTCGTACATCGCCGCCAAGGCCAACATGAACCTGCCCGGCAATCCCGTCCGGAACGGCCGGCCGACGATTCAGGGCGTCCTCGTCCTCCTCGATGCCGGCGACGGCCTGCCGCTGGCCATCATGGATTCGATCGTCATCACGAGCGTCCGGACGGGCGCCGTAGCGGCCGTGGCCGCCAAGTACCTGGCCCTGCCTGATGCCGACCCGGTCACCATCAGCCGAACTCGCCATCGACGTGATCGACACGTCGAATCTCGAGGACCCGGTTGCACGAAGCCAGATTGTCGTTACCTGCACGACGTCGCGTGAGCCCATTCTCGGTCCCTGGGCGTTTCATCCCGGGCTCTTCATCGCCGCCGTCGGTGCGGACAATCCCGACAAACAGGAAGTGCACCCGGAGCTCTTCGCCCGGTGCTCCGTCGTCGTCGACTCGATCGACGCGTGCGCGACAGGCGGAGATCTCCACCACGCGATCGCGGCCGGGCTCATGACGCGCGACGATGTACATGGTGAGCTGTCGGCCGTCGTGGCTGGACGCGGGCCGGGCCGCATGTCGCCGGACGACGTGTTCGTGTTCGACTCGACGGGAACGGCGCTCCAGGACGTGGCCGCCGCGGTGCTGGTCTACGAACGCGTGCGCGAGGCACCGCCGCTCGCGGTGTCGATCGGCGCCCGATGACCGCCCCGCCGACGCTCGGCGCGCTGGGCCTGTACTTCCTCAGGCTCGGCGCCGTCGGATTCGGCGGACCGGCCGCACTGACCGATCGCATGCGGCAGGATCTCGTCGAGAACCGCCGGTGGGTCTCGCGTGCAGAGTTCGAGCTGGGCCTGACGATTGCCGCCGCATGTCCCGGACCGCTGGCCTACCAACTGGCGGTCTATTGCGGGGTGGCCAGGCACGGAACCTCGGCGCCGGCCTGGCGCTCGGCCTCGCGGCCGGCGTGATGCTGTCGCACCTGGCGCGCGCGCTGTTGCACGGTGTCGAGCCGGCCGATCCGGCCGCGGGCGCCCTCGTCGCGGCGCTGCTCGCGTTCAGCGCGCTGGCGGGCGCGTGGGCGCCGCTTCGGCGCGCGGCGACGCTGGAGCCGGCCACGGCGTTGAGGCAGGGCGACTGACCGGCGACGCCGCCGGGCGTCCGGCCGCCTGCACCCGGTACAGGTGCGACTCCGTCCGGATGAACAGCGCCCCGTCGGCGACGGCCGGCGAGGCGAGGATGGCGCCGTCGAGCGTGTTGACGGCCAACCGCGTGAAGGTGCGGCCGGGCGCGAGGACGGTCGTGGCGCCCTCCTCGTTCGAGAAGTAGAGCCGCCCGGCCGCGAGCACGGGTGACGCCGAGAAGGTCCCGCCGAGCCGTTCGATCCAGATCGGATCCCCCGTGCGCGCCTCGAGACACTGCAGGATCCCGAGGTCGTTGACGACGTAGAGCTCGTCGCCGGCGAGGATGGGCGACGGCGTGAAGGGCACGCCGCGCGCGTGCGTCCACGCGACGTGCGTCTTCGTCACTTCGCCCGTGCCGTCCGGCCGGATGGCGAGGAGCGACGGCTGCTGGAAGCCCGTCGTGATGTACACGAGCCCGTGGCCGAACACCGGCCGCGGGACATTCGAAAAGCCGTCGCGATAGTACACGCGCCAGATCTCTCGGCCGGTCAGCGGCTCGAGCGCCGTCGTGTAGGACGCGCCGACGCTCACGATCTGATCGGCGTCGCCGACACGGATGGCGAGCGGCGTCGAGTACGCCTGACTCCACGGTTGCCGCCGCGAGCGGCGCCACTTCTGCCGTCCGGTCGCCGCGTCGAGCGCGACGACGAACGCCTGGTCGAAGCCGTCGCAGTTGATGATGAGGAGGTCGCCGTGGAGAATCGGCGACCCGCCGTTGCCGTGCTGCGACTCGTACGGCAGGCGTGTCTTCCAGACAATCTCGCCGGCTGTCGTCAGCGCCGCGGTCCCGTGGGCGCCGAAGTGCACGTACACGCGGTGGCCCGCCACGACCGGCGTCGGCGACGCGTCGCTGTTCTTCAGGTTCGTGCTCTGCGCGTCGCGCCAGATCCGGAAGACCTCGACGTCGACGATCGGACGGCCTTCTCCCGCGTCGAAACCCAGCAGCCGCAGCGACGACCCGTCGCGTGCCGACACCGACGTCGTGAGCCAGACGCGCCCGTCCACGACGACCGGTGACGACCAGCCCTTGCCCGACACGGCCGTCTTCCACGCGACGTTCTTCCCTTCCGCCCACTCGAGCGGCACGTCCGCATCGCCAGCCAGCCCCTGCCCGGACGGCCCGCGAAACTGCGGCCAGCCCTGCGGCGCAACTGCCGTCAGGAGCAACAGAAGAGTGGAAACGCGCAGCAACACTGCCAAGCAGTCTAGCCGCGATCTTGCCCTGCCGCCTCGAACCCTCGAACCCTCAGCACCCTCAGCACCCTCGGCACCCTCGGCACCCTCGAACCCAAGCTCGAACCCTCGAACCAAACCGAACCATAGCACCCCAGGACCCAGGACCCAGGACCTTGTAAAATCCGCCCGTGCCCCCCGAGCCGGTCGAAACCCTCCCCAACTTCATCGCCGGCGGTTGGGTGCCCTCGTCGGCCCGCGACACGGTCGACGTCTTCAACCCTGCGCGCGGCGAGGTGATCGCGCGCGCGCCGTGCTCACCGGCCGCCGATGTGGACGCTGCGGTCAGTGCCGCCGCGCGGGCGTATCCGGCCTGGTCGGAAACACCCCCGGTCGCGCGCGTGCGGGTGCTCTTCGCGTTTCGCACGGCCCTCGAAACCCACTTCGACGAGATTGCGCGGCTCGTGACGACCGAGCACGGCAAGACGCTCGACGAATCGCGCGGCAGCCTGCGCCGCGGCATCGACTGCGTCGACGTGGCGTGCGCCGCGCCCTCGCTCCTGATGGGGTACGGCCTCGAGAACGTCGGCGCCGGCATCGACTGCACCGTCATGCGCCAGCCCATCGGGGTGTGCGCCGCCATTGCCCCGTTCAACTTTCCGGCGATGGTGCCGCTCTGGTTCCTGCCGTTTGCCATCGCGTGCGGCAACACCTTCGTGCTGAAGCCGTCCGAGCAGGTCCCGCTCACCCAGCGCCGCATCGTCGAACTCCTGGCCACGTGCGACCTGCCGCCCGGCGTGGTCAACCTCGTCAACGGTGGACGTGAGACCGCCGAGGCCATCTGTGACCATCCCGGGATCCGGGCCGTGTCGTTTGTCGGGTCCACGGCAGCCGCGCGCGATGTCTACGCGCGTGCCACGCGCGCCGGCAAGCGCGTGCAGGCCCTCGGTGGCGCCAAGAACTTCATCGTCGTCATGCCCGACGCCGATCTCGATCGGGCGATCCCGGCGATTGCCGAGTCGTTCTACGGGTGCGCCGGCGAGCGGTGCCTGGCCGGCAGCGTGCTCGTGCCCGTCGCCGACGCCCATGGCGAGGTGCGCGAGCGGATGGTGGCCGCGGCGTCCGCGCTTCGCCTGGGCGACGGTCTCGAGCCGGGCGTCACGATGGGCCCGGTCATCAGCGCCCGGCACCGCGATCGGGTGAAGAGCTACGTCGAGCGCGGGGTAGCCGAGGGTGCCAGCTTGCTCCTCGACGGCCGAGCCGCGACGGTTCCGGCGCGGCCTGGCGGTTTCTTCGTCGGACCCTCGGTGTTCGATGAGGTCTCGGGACGCATGCAGATCGCGCGCGACGAGATCTTCGGGCCGGTGGCGTCGATTGCCCGCGCGCGCAACCTGGACGAGGCGTGTGCCCTGATGGAGGCGCACCCGAACGCCAACGCGACATCGATTTTCACGACCAGCGGCCGCACGGCCCGCGAGTTCGCCCATCGGGCCACGGCCTCGATGGTCGGCGTCAACGTCGGTGTGGCCGCGCCGATGGCGTACTTTCCGTTCGGCGGCGCGCGCGACAGCTTCTTCGGCGACCTGAAGGTGCATGGCCGCGACGCGTTCGAGTTCTACACGGACAAGAAGGTCACGATCTCGAGGTGGTGATGACGTCCGACGAGATCGTCCGCCTGTCGAAGGCGCACACCATCTTCGAGTGGTCGGCGCAGGAGGCCGTCGATCCGATTCCCGTGGCGCGCGCGAAGGGCGTGTACTTCTGGACGCCCGACGGCCGCCGCTTCCTCGACTTCAACAGCCAGTTGATGTGCGTGAACATCGGCCACGGCGACACGCGGGTCGTCGAGGCCATGAAACGGCAACTGGACGTGCTGCCGTACGCGAGTCCGTTCGTGGCGACCGAGGCGCGGGCCAGGCTTGGCGCGAAGCTCGCGGCGATCGCACCCGGCGACATTGATACCTTCTTCTTCACCAACGGCGGCGCCGACGCCAACGAGAACGCGATGAAGATTGCGCGCTGGGTGACCGGCCGCCAGAAGATTGTCGCGTTCTACCGCTCGTACCACGGAGCCACGGCCGGCGCAATCTCCGCGACGGGCGATCCCCGGCGCTGGAGCGAACCCCAGGTGCCGGGTATCGTCCATGTGCTGAACCCGTTTCACGGCCTCGGGCGCCCGATCGATTCGGCGGCCGACGCGCTCGCCTACCTCGACGAAGTGATCCGGCTCGAGGGCCCGAACACGATCGCCGGCCTGCTGCTCGAGCCCGTCGTCGGCACCAACGGCGTGCTCGTGCCGCCCGACGGCTATCTCGAGGGCGTGCGTGCGCTCTGCGACCGCTTCGGTATCCTCATGATCGCCGATGAAGTGATGAGCGGCTTCGGCCGCACGGGCGCCTGGTTTGCGGTCAATCACTGGAACGTCGTGCCGGACCTGCTGACGATGGCCAAGGGTCTCACGAGCGCGTACGCGCCGCTCGGTGCCGTCGGCCTGCGCCGGCCCGTGGCCAGCTTCTTCGGCACCAACGTGTTTCGAGGCGGCCTCACGTACAACAGCCATCCGCTGGGCTGCGCGGCGGCGCTCGCGGCGATCGACGTCATCGAACAGGACGGGCTCGTGGCGCGGGCGCGGGCAATGGGCACGCGCCTCGCGGCCCGCCTGCAGCAACTGGCCGCGTCGCACGCCTCGGTCGGCGCCATCCGGTCCATCGGCCTGTTCGGCATCGTCGAACTCGTGCGCGACCGCGCGACGATGGAGCCGCTGGCGCCGTTTGGCGGGACGTCGGCCGAGATGACCGCGTTCAGCCGGCACCTGCGCGACGAGGGCCTCTACACGTTCGTGCGCTGGCACTCGTTCTTCACCAACCCGCCGCTCATCGTCACCGAGACCGAGCTCGACGACGGGTTTGCGATGATTGACCGCGCGCTGTCGCACGTCGAAGCAAAGACCCCCGGCGTCTTTCGTTAAGATCTCATCAAGACAGCGGGGTCAGACTCCCGGCACGTCGGGTTCGCCGGGCGGCGACGGCGGTGGCACGGGCGGCTCGGCCACGACCGCCGGGGGCGCGTCCTGGTAGGCCATCGCGAAGATGCTCCACGAGGTCACGAACAGCCCGGCGAGCACCGGCCCGACAATGAAGCCGATCGGACCGAACGTGATAATGCCGCCCAGCGTGGAGAACAGGATCACGAGGTCGTGCATCCGGGTGTCCTTGCCGACCAGGCGCGGTCGCAGGATGTTATCGACCGAGCCCACGACGATCGCGCAGTAGATCGCCAGGATCCACCCGGTCCACACCTGACCGGTCGCGACCAGGATGATGCAGGCCGGCACCCAGACCAACGCGGATCCGATGAGGGGCAGGGCCGACAGGACGACCATGATGGCCGTCCAGAAGATCACGTTCGGAATGCCCGCCACCCAGAACGCGAACCCCGCCATCGTCCCCTGCACGACGCCGATGACGAGTGTGCCACGCACGGCTGCACGCGTCACCGACATGAACCGGTCCTTCATCTGCTCTTTCTCGTCGGCGCTGAACGGCAGGTGATCGAGAAAGGCATCCCGCATGGCCGGCCCGTCGACGAACAGGAAGAACATCGTGTAGAGCAGGATGAAGAAGTGGAACACGAACGACACCGTGCCGCGCGTCGTGTTCGACAGCGAGTTGACCAGAAAACCACCGAGCGCGTTGACCAGGTCGCCGGCGCGCGTGACGATTTCCCCCTTGTAAGGCTCGATGACCTGGTAGCCCGGCAGTCCCTGCAGCACCTGCTCGAGATAGGTCGGCTCGTTCAGCAGGCGCTCGACCGCCGGCCGGATGTCCTCCGTCACGGCGATGGCTTCGTTCACCACGAGGCCGAGCAACATGATGAGCGGTCCGAAGACGATCGCGAGCAGCACGAGCATCGTCACGCCCGACGCGACGGCCCGCTGCCCGCTGAAGGCCCGCAGGAGCCTCGCGTAGAGCGGATAGGCCAGGCCGGCGAAGATCGCCGACATCAGGATGGTCAGCAGGAACGATCGCACCATGAAGACGAAGGCGACCGAAATCGCGACGACCAGGCCGACGAGGAACGGCTTGCGAAAACGTAGATGCATCAGGGACCGGGAGTCCCCGCATCATGGCCCGGCGCCGCCGGGCCGTCAATCCGCCCGGGGCCCGGCGGGCACCGGCTCGGCCCGCAACCGGAAGCGCCGCTCGGCCTGGCGGCGGATGGCCGGGAGCAGAAACAAGCGGATGGCGATGACGCCGAAGCCGGCGCCGAGCCAGTAGCGCCGGAACCGCCGGCGGGCCGCCGCGTCGGTGGCGGCCACGATCGTGTCGGTCCGCAGGCGCGTGCGGGCGGGCCCGAGCGGCGTGGCCTCGAGCGTCCACGCGATTCGCACCTGATTCGGATCGGCGAATCGGGTGAACTCGTCGGCCGACAGACCGCGAAACTGCACGTCCCCGTGCCACGGCTGCGTCACGGCACCCATGACGACGAGCGTGTCGGGCTTCAAGTCGAGCTGGCGCCAGCCGAGCGCCCTGGTCTCGGCCAGCAGCCCGTCCGGCCATGACGCCGGCGGCCGGCTCGATCGCATCACCAGCGCGCGCAGCCCGAAGATGGTGCGTACGACCGGCAGGGACATCACGTCCAGAAGCACGGCCGTCTCGAAGACCAGCGGGGCCGGCGCGCGAACGATGACCTCGTGGCGCTCGTACACGTCCATGCGCGTGAAGAACCGCGCGGCGGGCGAATCGGCGAGCCGGGCCTGCGCCTGGCGAATCAGCAAACGGTCGGCGACGACGATGACAGCGCCGAACGTGAGAGGGAACGGAAAGCCGGAGCCCACGCCGAGCGGCGCGATAGCCAGGAGGAACGTCACGGCACCGATGACGCCCGCGAGCCGCCAGCGCCGGGGGAGCGCCAGCAGTACGGCAATCGCGAACTGGCCGGCGGCAATCGAGACGACCATTGCGGTGATGTGCTGGCTGAACCAGCCAGTGATGAAGTCGCGGTAGCGCGATGACGGCGTCAGCGCGGCGTACTCGAGGTACACGCGCGGCTCGTCAAGCGCGGTCTGGGTGTTGACGACCGACGCCCACAGAAAGATGAGCACGGCCGCCCCCCGCGCCGCCGACGGCCGCCGGAAGGCAAGCCCGAGAATGACGAAGGCGACGCCGTTGGGCCGTCATCGGGATCTCGCCGGGTCGCGCAAAGGCCGGCCCCCGATGCCCGCACCGCGCGGAATTTCGCGCGGCTACAACGATCATCACTTCGATATACTCCCGGCGTGGCCGGCCTCATCGAAGCAATCGACATCAAGCGGAAGCTCTACTTCGAGTTCGAATCGGCACCCTACGTGTGCCTCGACGTCGATGTCTCCAAACCCACGGCGCGGGGCGGTCAGACACTCGTCCGCGTGAAGATGCGCAACCTCATCACCCGCGCGGTCTTCGACAAGACCTTCAAGGCGGCCGAGAAGTTCGTCGAACCGGACCTCGTCAAGGTCGAGGCCACGTTCCTCTACGCCGACGCGACGGGTCTGCACTTCATGGACCAGGGCTCGTTCGAGACGCTGACGCTCACGGCCGAGACACTCGGCGACGATCGTCTCCTGGTGGTCGACAACCTGCCGGTACAGGTCCTCAAGTACAACGGCCAGCCGATTGCCCTGCAATTGCCGCCGCACGTGGAGCTGACCGTCACGTCAACCGAGCCCGGCGTCAGGGGCGACACGGCGAGCGGCGGCGTCACCAAACCCGCGACGCTCCAGACCGGACTCGAGATCCGGGTGCCGCTCTTCGTCAAGGAAGGCGACCGCGTGAAAGTCCACACCGAGACGCACGAGTTTGCCGGCCGGGCCTGACGTCATTCGGAGGAGACCGCCATGGTCAAGCGCAGAGACTTTCTCGTGACTTCAATACTGGGCTCGATGGGCGCCGGCGTGCGCCTGGCCGCCGGCGAGGACGCCGCGCCGCGGCGACGCCGAGGCCAGGCCGCCACGCGGAAGATCCTCGTCGCGGGTGGCGGGTTCGGCACCGCTTTCATCCGCTACCTGGCCGAGCTGACCGGCAAGCAGCGGCCGAAGCTCTGCTACCTGCCCACCGCGGCCGCCGACTCCCAGTCGAGCATCATCGCGTGGTTCCGCAACTGCGCGACGCTCGACGTCGAACCGTCCGTGCAGGAGAGCTTCATCGCGAGCACCCGCCAGAGCCGGAGCTGGGACGAGGTCTTCCTCTCGGTGGACGGCATCGTCGCGTCCGGCGGGAACACGCTGAACCAGCAGGCGATCTGGAAGGCCCAGGGCATCGATGTCGTGCTGCGACAGGCATGGGATCGCGGCATCGTGCTCGGCGGCGCCAGCGCCGGGTCGCTCTGCTGGTTCGAAGAAGGGACGACCGATTCACGGCCGAAGGAACTGACGATCGTCCAGGGCCTCGGCTTCCTCCGCGGCAGTCACTCGCCACATTACGACGCCGAACCCGGCCGGCGGCCGCTCTATCAGCAGCTCATCGCGTCGGGCCGGATGAAGCCGGGCTACGCCTGCGACAACGACGCCGGCATCTACTTCGAGGACAACGAAGTCCGGCGCGTCGTCGCCACGCGCGCCGGCGCGAGGGTGTACCACGTCAGCGTCGTCAACGGACGCGCCATCGAGAAGGTGCTCGAGCCGGAACGGATCTCGTAGCCGGTCGGTGTCTGCCCTCTGTCCTCTGCCCTCTGCCCTCCTGTAGCCATTGACAATATATCCACAGTGGCTATACTCAGGCCATGCTGCTCCCGGCTACCTTCCACATCCTGATGGCGCTCGCCGACGGCGATCGCCACGGATACGCCATCATCCAGGACGTCGGAGCCCGCACGCGCGGCGCCGTGCGGCTCTCGGCGGGCACGCTCTACCGCACGCTCCAGCGGCTGCTCGAACAGGGCTTGATCGTCGAGGTCGATGAGCGGCCCGAGCCGGAGATGGACGACGAGCGGCGCCGGTACTACCGGCTCACGCGCGCCGGGCGCGAGGCGGCCGAGTCGGAGACCACCCGCCTGGCGACGCTCGTCAAGCTCGCGCGCGCGCGCGGCCTCTCCACCGGACGGGCCTGATGCGGCTCTACCGCGCGCTCCTGCACCTCTATCCCCGATCGTTCAGGCTCGAGTACGGCCGTGAGATGACCGGTGTCTTCGCGGCGCGGCGTCGTGCGCGCGGCCCGCTCGGACGCCTGGCGCTCTGGCCGGGTGCGGTCCTCGAAGTCGCCGGCAACGCCGCCGCGGTCCATGCCGACCTCTTGCGACAGGATGTGCGTCAGATCGCGCGCGCGTGCAGCCGGGCGCCCGGCTTCGTGCTCACGGCCGTCGTCATCATCGGCCTCGGCATCGGCGCCAGCACGGCCGCCTTCTCGATCACCGAGTTCGTGCTGTTCCGGCCCCTGCCCTTTCCGGAACCCGATCGACTCGTCCGCCTCTGGGAGACGCATCCCGGGTACGGACAGATGGAGCTGTCGGCCGCCAACGCGCGCGACTGGCGCCGACGTCAGCGCTCACTCGACACGTTCGGTCTGTTCTCCGTGCAGGCGGCGAACATCACGGGTGCCGGCGATCCGGTGCGACTCGACGGCGCGACCGTCGACGCCGAGCTGGTCGACACGCTCGGCGTGGGGCCCCTGGCCGGTCGGCTCATCACTGACGCCGACGAGGTCCCGAGCGCCCCGCCCGTCGTCGTCATCAGCTACTCGCTGTGGCAGACGCGGTTTGGCGGCGCGCCGGACACCCTCGGCCGGGTTATCCGGCTCGATGACCAGGCACACGAGATTGTCGGTGTCATGCCGGTGACGTTTGCCTTTCCAACACCAGCCGCCGACTACTGGAAGCCGCTGCAGCTCGACGCCGACGACTATCTGGACCGCAACAACAACTACCTGCACGGGCTGGGCCGCCTGCGGCCGGGCGTGTCGATCGACGAGGCGCGGCGTGATCTGCAGGGCGTGGCGGCCGCGCTGGCGGCCGAGCATCCGACCACCAACCGGAACGCAGGCGCCAACGTGTTTCCCCTGCGCGAGGGCTATTCGTCGCGGTCGCGCACACTCGTGCTGGCGCTCTTCGGCGCAGCCGCGTGCCTGCTCGTCATCACGTGCGTGAACCTGCTCAACCTGATGCTGGCCCGCCAGCTCGCGCGGCGGCGCGAGCTCGTCGTGCGCACGGTGCTCGGCGCCGGTCGAGAGCGGCTGGCGCGGCAACAGCTGACCGAGACAGCGATCATCGCCGGCGCCGGCGGTCTCGTGGGGATCGGCATCGCGGCCGGGGCGGTTCCGCTCTTTGCGAGTCTCGTGCCGAACACGCTTCCACTCTCGGGCGGCCCCACCGTGGACTGGCGCGTCTGGGCGTACGCTGCGGCAGCGACGATTGGAACAGGCGTCCTGGCCGGTGTGCTGCCCGCTCTGCTGCGCGGCCGCGCCGACACCGCGGCGCTCCGCGACGACACGCGTGCGGGCGGGGGCGCGCGCGAACGGGTGCGCGGCACCCTCGTCGCCGTCAGCATCGTCGCGGCGGTGGTGCTGCTCTCGGGCGGCGGTCTCCTGCTGCGCGCGATGTGGAAGCTGCAGGCGATCGACCCGGGGTTCGTCGCCGAGGATGTGCTGACGATCCGGACCGCGCTCCCGATGCCGAAGTACGCCGTCACCGACGTCCGGACGCGGTGGTACCACGACGTGCTCGACCAGGTGCGGGCCGTTCCCGGCGTCGCCGACGCCGCCTACGTCAGCTTCCTGCCGATGGCCTGGCGTGGGGGGATCTGGCCGGTCGTGATGCAGGGCGACGAACTCGCTCGCCAGCAGGGTCAGGTCGCCAGCCTGCGCTACATCACGCCAGGTTTCTTCGAGGTCATGCGCATCCCGAGGCTGGCCGGCCGCGACGTGGCCGTCAGTGACACGCTGGCGCAGGCGCTGGGCGACGCGCGCGGCGTGGCGGTGGTGAGTGAGTCGTTTGCGGAGCGGTACTGGCCGGGCGAGGCGGCGATCGGCCGGCGGTTCACGTTCGCGTTTGCCGAGCGGGAGATCGTCGGCCTCGTCGGCGACATCCGCGTCCGCGGGCTCGAGGTCGACAGCGAGCCGCAGGTCTACCTGCCGGCCGGTCAGGTCTGGGATGGTTCGCTCACGTTCTACGCACCGAAGGAGATGGTGATTCGCGCGGCCGGCAACCGCACCGGCATCCTGCCGGCCGTCCGCGAGATCCTGCGGCGCGCCGATCCCGACCTGCCCATCGCGAACGTCCAGTGGCTGACGTCGATTGTCGATCATGAAACCGCGCCGCGCGCCGTGCAGGTGCGCGTGCTCGCGATCTTCGCCGGCGTCGCGCTGCTTCTGGCTGGCGTTGGCATCCACGGACTGCTGTCGTTCGTCGTGTCGGAGCGCCGGCAGGAGATCGGCGTCCGGATGGCGCTCGGCGCGCAGCGGGGCGAAGTGCTGGCGCTCGTGCTCCGGCGTGCCATCACGGTCACCGGCACCGGGCTCGCGCTGGGCCTCGCGGCGGCCTGGTGGCTCGGCCGGCTGCTCGACGCGGCCCTCGCCGGCGTGCCGCGGACCGATCCGATGACCATCGTCGCCGTCACGCTCCTCATTGCCGTCGTCACGTGCATCGGCTCACTCGTGCCCGCGTTCCGCGCCACACGGATCGATCCCGCGCGCGCCATGCGGGCCGACTGAAGCTGCCCTCTACAGTCCCTCAACTCCTTCCGCCATACGCGCGAAGGCGTGGTGCGTGGCCCGCATCGCGGCGCGGCCGCGCGGCGTCAGCGACACCATCTTCCGGGCACGACCGCCGCGGACGGGCTCGGGAGCACCCAGCCGCGATCGCACCAGGCCCTTCGCCTCGAGACGCCGCAGGGTGCTGTAGATCGCGCCGAACGACGCGCGCCGGCCGCCGCGCTCGGCGAGCGTCCGCCGGATCGTGACGCCGTACGCCTCGTCGCCCAGCCGCGCCAGCGCCAGCAGGACCAGTTGCTCGAACTCGCCAAGGTATTCAGGCATGGGCCTATATAGTGCACATTGAACACTAACTCAACGAGAACCGGTGGCCGGCACGCCAGTCGGCCCGATCGGCGCGCTCGAGGATCGCGCCCTCCGCCCGCCCCTCTGCCCTCTGCCCTCTGCCCTACAATGCCCCATGCCTCAGCCCGAAGCTGGCCGCACGCTGCTCTCGCGTTTCCTTGGCATCGTCGAGCGCGGCGGCAACGCGCTGCCGCACCCGGCCACGCTCTTTGCGCTGATGGCGCTCTCGGTGGTGGTCATTTCCGGTCTGGCGACCCAGTTCGATCTCCAGGTGACGCACCCGGGCACGGGACGGGTGGTCGAGCCGGTGAGCCTGCTGTCGCTCTCGGGCCTGCACCGGATCATGACGAGTCTCGTCACCAACTTCACCTCGTTCGCGCCGCTCGGCACGGTGCTCGTGGCGATGCTCGGCCTGGCCGTTGCCGAAGGCAGCGGCCTCATCGGGGCCGGGCTCAAGCTCGTGGTGCTCTCGGCGCCGCCCCGCCTGCTCACGTCCGCCATCGTCTTTGCCGGCGTCATGTCGAACATGGGCGGCGAGATCGGGTACGTGCTGCTGATTCCGCTCGCGGCCATCACGTTTCATGCCGTCGGTCGGCATCCCATCGCGGGCCTCGCGGCGGCGTTCGCCGGCGTGTCCGGCGGCTACAGCGCCAACCTGCTCCTCGGCACGGTCGATCCGCTTCTCGCCGGCCTGTCACAGGAGGCGGCGCGAATCCTCGATCCGGACTACCTGGTCAATCCGTCCGCCAACTACTACTTCATGGCTGTCTCCACCCTCCTCGTGGCGGGCATCGGGACGGTGGTGACCGAGCGCGTCGTGGAGCCACGGCTCGGGCGCTTCATGGGGCCGGCGCACACCGATGCCAGCGCGACGACGCTCACGCCAGCCGAACGGCGGGGTCTCGTGTGGTCGCTCGCCGCGGCGTTGGCGTTCACGGCCGTGCTCCTCTGGGGCCTCATACCCGGGGACGGGTTTCTGCGGGATCAGGCGACCGGGGGCGTGCTCACTTCTCCCGTCCTCACGGGCATCGTCGCGGTCATCTTCGCCGGCGGCCTGATCATCGGCCTGGCCTTCGGCCTCGGCGCCGGCACGATTCGGAGCGACAACGACGTCGTCAAGGCGATGGGCAAGTCGATGGAGACGCTTGGCGTATATCTCGTCCTGGTGTTCTTCGCCGCACAGTTCGTCGCGTTCTTCAACTGGACGAACCTCGGTCTCATCGTCGCCATCAAGGGCGCCGAGGCCCTCAAGGCCTCGGGGCTCGGCACCGTGCCGCTCATCGTGTCGTTCGTGGTCGTCTCGGCGGTCATCAACCTGTTCATGGGGAGCGCCTCGGCCAAGTGGGCGATCATGGCGCCGGTGTTCGTGCCGATGCTGATGCTGCTCGGCTACACGCCGGAGTTCACGCAGGCGGCCTACCGGATCGGCGACAGCACGACGAACCTGATCTCGCCGATGATGACCTACTTCGCGCTCATCATCGCGTTCATGCAGCGGTACGTGCCGACGGCCGGCATCGGCACGCTCGTGGCGACCATGCTGCCCTACTCGGTCTCGTTCATCGTCGGATGGACCATCCTGCTGGTCATCTGGATCGCGCTCGGCCTGCCCCTCGGCCCGGGCGCGGAACTGTATTTATGAGGCCAGAGGGCAGAGGGCCCTGCGGCGAATCGCGCGCGCTCAATCGTCAATCGTCCAGGATCATTCCGCCACCTATTGACATTCGATAGGAGCGGCGTCAGACTCCCTATAGACCGTCGATAGGAGACTCGATGCCGCGCGATCTGCTCCAGGGCACGCTCGACCTGCTCATTCTGAAGAGCCTGGCGCTCCAGGCCGACCATGGCCTCGGCATCTCGCGCCGCATCGGCCAGATCACCGGCGGTACGTTCGACGTGCGCCCGGGCTCGCTGTTTCCCGCGCTCCACCGGCTCGAGGACCGCGGCTGGCTCGCGTCGCACTGGGGGGAATCCGAGAACCGGCGGCGGGCGCGGTACTACGCGCTCACGACCGCCGGCCGGCGCCAGCTCAAGACCGAAACGCGCGACTGGGAACGCGTCGTCGCCGCGATGGCCAGCGCCCTGGCCGCACGGCCCGGAGGGGCCTGACGTGCTCACGTGGCTCCGGGCACTCTGGCGCACGCTCACGCGCGGCCGCGCGCTCGATCGGGAACTCGACCACGAACTGGACGCCTACGTCGATCTCGTCGTCGACGATGCGGTCGGCCGCGGCGAGGATCCGGACACGGCAAGGCGTCAGGCGCTCATCGCGATGGGTGGTCGCGCCCCGGTCGAGGAAGCCGTCCGCGGTTCGCGAACCGGCGCCTGGCTCGTGGACGCGCTCCGCGATGGCCGCTACGGCCTTCGGGTGCTTCGACGCGCCCCGGCGTTTGCGGCAAGCGCCATCCTCACGCTCGGCCTGGCGATCGGGACGACGGCGGCGATCGGCTGGGCCATGCGCACCATCGTGCTGGCGCCGTTGCCCTATCCGGAGGCCGACCGGCTGCTGCAGGTGTCGGGCCACGGCTACATCGGCGAGTACCTGGAGTTCACCGCGCGCGCGCGCACGTTCGACGCAGCCGGCCACGCCCGAATCCAGCCGCTCACCCTCACCGGCCGGGGCGAGCCCGTCCGCCTCGACACGGCCGTCGTCACACCGAACATCTTCGACACGCTCGGCATCGCACCCGCGCTCGGGACCGATCTGCATTCCGACGACGGCAGGCCAGGTGCCGAGCCCGTGGTGATGCTCTCCCACCGGATCTGGCGGGACCAGCTCGGCGCCGAGCCCTCCGTCGTCGGCCGCCTGCTCGTCCTCGATGGCGTGCCCCGCCGCGTGCGCGGTGTGATGCCCGCGACGTTCGCGTTTCCGGCCGCCACGACCGGCATCTGGATTCCGGCGACCATCAACCCTGCCGACCGGATCGCCACCTGGTCGCGCGCGGGAACGATCGTCGGCCGGCTGCGCGACGGGCACACGCTCGCCGACGCGCATGCCGAGGTCCGGGCGCTTGCACCGTCGTTTGCCGCGCTGTTCCCCTGGCGCATGCCACCGGGGTACGGCGAGAACGCGTCGGCGCTGTCGCTGCAGGAAGCCACGGTCGACGACGTCACCGGCATGCTCACCGCCGCGCTCGGTGCGGTCGTTGTCGTCCTCGTCATCGCCTGCCTGAACGTCGGCATCCTGCTCGTGGGCCGCGCGCTCGCACGGCGCACCGAGATGACCACGCGCGCCGCGCTCGGCGCGTCGCGCGTGCGCCTCGGCCGACAGGTGCTCGCCGAATCGGCAATGCTCGCCGGCCTCGGTGGTGTCCTCGGCCTGGTCCTGGCCATCACCGGTACGAGTGCGCTCGTGCGACTGCTGCCGGCTGATGCGCCGCGGCTCTCCGAAGTCGTGCCCGACGCCGGGCTGGCCGCGCTCGTCCTGCTCCTCACGGTCGGCGCGGGCCTGCTCATCGGCATCGCGCCGGTCGTGCGCGTCGCGCGCGCCCGCGCCGAGCCGGCGCCCTCGGTGCGTGCCTCCGGCGGCGACCGCACCACACGCGCGGCCACGCGCGCGCTCGTCGCCGTCGAGGTGGCCCTGGCGGTCGTCCTGGTCGTCGGCGCGGCACTCTTCACGCGAAGCCTGGGCCGGTTGTTCGACGTCGACCCGGGGTTCGACGCCTCGTCTCTCACCGCGGCGACCATCACGCCGCCCGCCCAGAGGTTCAACACCCCGGCGGCCCGTCAGGCGTTCTTTGACGAGGTTGCTGCCCGAGTCGCCGCACTGCCAGACGTCACGGCCGTGGCACTGACCGATCGGGCGCCGTTTGCCGGAGAGCCCTGGGGCAGTGTGTTCGTGATCGAGGGCCGGCCCGACCCGGCGACCGTCAGCGGCGAATGGCCATGGGCCGACGTCCGCGCGGTGGTGAGCGCCGGCTACTTCAGCACGACGGGCATCCCGGTGACGGCGGGACGCGCGTTCACGCCCGCCGACAACCCCACCGCCCGGACCGTTGTCATCCTCAACGACACACTGGCCCGGCGGTACTGGCCGGACGAGAGTCCGATCAGCCGGCGCATCCGGTTCCCCGGCATGCCCGAAGGCCAGTGGCTCACCATCGTCGGGACGGTGGCCGACACGAAGTGGCAGACGCTGGCCGAGGCGCCGCTCGGGGCGATGTACCTGTCGCTCGGCCAGTCGGCGCCTGACGCGATGACCGCACTCGTGCGCTCGTCGGCCGATGCCAGCCCCGATGCGCTCGCCGTCGACCTGCGCCGCGTGGTCGGCACGATCGACGCCGACGTCCCGGTCGATCGCATCGCCCCGGTCGACGCCCGGGTGCATGCGTCGGCCGGGACGTCGCGGTTTCTCGCCGTCCTCTTCGGGGGCTTCGCCCTGGTGGGCGCGCTGCTCGGTGCGATCGGGATCTATGGCGTGACGGCCGATGCGGTCGCCAGACGACGGCATGAGATCGCGGTGCGGCTGGCGATGGGCGCCGACGGGCGGGGCGTCGTCAAGCTGATGATCCGGCAGGGCGTGACGACCGCCGCCGTGGGACTGGCCGTCGGCCTCGGCGGCGCGCTCGTCGCGAGCCGCTCTCTCGCGAGCCTCCTTTACGGGGTGAGCGCCGCGGACCTGACGTCGTTCACCCTCGCACCCGCCGCGCTCCTCGCCGCCGTGGTGGTGGCTTCATACCTGCCAGCCCGCCGCGCGACGGCCGTGGATCCGCTTGCCGTGCTGCGCGACGGCTAGTTCAGGGGTCGAGGCCTTGCGTCTCCGCTCCGGCCATGCTATGTAGATACGCATAGTTATGCCCGCGTTGTCCT
>DATKDF010000208.1:0-4958 GCA_035512795.1 Vicinamibacterales bacterium | reverse complement strand
CGTGGAAACGCCCCACGACGTCGTCCAGGCGTACTGCAGCGATTTGTCGCGGCCCTGGAACTGGATCTCGAACGCCTTCGCGAAGTTCTGCCCGCGGTTGTGCGACGTGCCGGCCTGCAGGGCGCGGCCGTCGCCCATGAGCGCCTCGATCGAGTAGGTGCGCGCGGCGCCGGCGAACTTCTCGCTGTCGCTCTTGAGCCCGTCGATGACCGGCATGGCCAGGTCCCGCTCGGCAAAGTCCTTGTAGATGGCGAGAATGCGGAGCGTCTCCTCCTCGGCCTCGTCGGCGGTCTCGTGCGCCGTGTGCCCTTCCTGCCAGAGGAACTCGGTGGTGCGCAGGAACGGCCGGGTGACCTTCTCCCAGCGCACGACGTTGGCCCACTGGTTGATGAGAATCGGCAGGTCGCGCCACGACTGGATCCACCTGGCGTACATCGTGCCGATGATGACTTCCGAGGTGGGCCGGATCGCCAGCCGTTCTTCGAGTTCCTCGTCGCCACCGCGCGTGACCCAGGCGACCTGCGGCGAAAATCCCTCGACGTGCTCCTTCTCGCGGGTGAGCAGGCCTTCCGGAATGAGCAGGGGAAAATACGCGTTGACGTGACCGGTGGCCTTGAGTCGCGCATCGAGCAGCCGCTGCATGTGTTCCCAGATGGCGTACCCGTACGGCCGAATCACCATGAAGCCCTTGACGGGCGAGTAGTCGGCCAGCTCGGCCCGGCGAACGACGTCCAGGTACCAGCGTGAGAAGTCTTCGGAGCGGGGCGTGATCTCGGTCACGAAAGCGTCGGCCACGGCGAACCTCGCCTGTTATCCTACACGGACCTGACGGCCGCCCCTGGCCTCGCGCCTGCCGATGACGCCCATTCGATTCGAGGTTTCGAGCGCCTACGGTGCCTACGCGGTCGTCATCGGCCCGGGTGTGGTGCGCGAGGTCGACGTGCTGACGCGGCCGTTCGGCCGGTCGCGCCTGATCGTCAGCGCCGACCCGATCTGGCGACGGCACGGGCGGCACCTGCGGTCGATCGCCGGCCGCCGCGGTCCCGCGCTCGTGCCCGACGGCGAGCGGGCCAAGTCGCTCGCGACCGTCGCGCGACTCTACGACGTGTTCGTCGAGCGTTCGCTCGACCGGGCATCCACGATCATCGCGTTCGGCGGCGGTGTGCTCGGCGACCTCACCGGATTTGCCGCGGCCACCTACCTGCGGGGTGTCGCGTTCGTCCAGGTGCCCACCACGCTCGTCGCCCAGGTCGACAGCGCCATTGGCGGCAAGGTGGGCGTCAACCTCGCGGCGGGCAAGAACCTGGTCGGCGCGTTCTACCCGCCCCGGCTCGTGGTCTGCGACCCCACGCTCCTGTCGACACTCCCCCGCCGCGAGTTCCGGGCCGGTCTGTACGAGGTCGTCAAGTACGGCGTCATCGCGTCACGTCCGCTCTTCGACCGCGTGTCGACCGGCCTCGACCTGCTCTTCCGCCAGGATGCGGCCGCGCTCAACCAGGTGATCGCCGACTGCTGCGCCCTCAAGGTGGCCACGGTCGTGCAGGACGAGCGCGAGGCCGGGCCCCGCCGCATCCTGAACTTCGGCCACACGATCGGGCATGCCCTCGAAGCGGTCACGCGCTACCGGCGTCTCCTGCACGGCGAGGCCGTCGGCTACGGCATGCTTGCCGCCGCGCGGCTCTCGGCCGCCCGGGGTCTCCTCGGGGCCGATGACGAAGCCGCGCTGGGGGATCTCATCCGGCGCATGGGCCCGCTGCCCGCGGTGGGCGACTTGTCAGCCGCCCGGGTCATCGACGCGATCGGCCACGACAAGAAGGTGGTCAATGGCACCCTCCACTTCGTGCTCGCGACCGCGATCGGCGCGACGTCAATGGCCACCGACGTCACGACGACGGAAATCCGGCGGGCGCTGCGGCACATCGGCCTCAGGGCCTGAACGTCCCGAGACGCTCGACCGGGGCGGGTGCCGAACCGCCCGCCGTCACGGCCAGTAGTCGCGCCAGCTTCGGACGACGAGCCGGCCGGCCCCTTCGACGGTAGCGATGACCGCGTGCCGGACCGCACCGGGACCAAACGACTCGGCGAGCACCATGACGACGCCATTGGTATCCACCGAGGGGTTGCCGTCGCCGTCTGCCGGATCGTCGGCGAGCCAGACGACGCCGTAGTACAGGCTCGGGACGTCGCCCGCGACGCCCAGGCGCGCGAGCGGGCCGTAGGCGAACAGGCGCCATTCAGGCGAATCGGCCCCCCAGCGCGTCGTGTCGACGCCGGCCTGCACGGCGGCCGTCAGGGCGAAGAGGTCGAGCTGGCGCCCGGCAGGCGTGACCGGCGTCAGCCCACCCCAGACGAACGTCGATTGCAGGCTGCCCGACGTCAGGGTCGTCAGGTCCGCGGCCTGGCGCACGTCGACCAGCGCGCGCTCGAGCACCGCTTCGGCCGCGTGTCGTGATTCGACCGCGGCCTGATAGTTGGCCGCGATCGCCCGCTCGGTGTTGCTGAGCGTCACCAGACCGAGGCCGATCGACGCGGCAAGGGCCGAGGCGATGAGAACCACGACCAGCGCGGCGCCCGCATCCTCGTCAAGTACCCTCACTCGACGCGCGCGGCTCATCGGCCTGCCCCCAGATTGCTCGGCGCAACCCCTGTCGACAGTCCGAAGTCGGCAACCCCGGACAACGCGTGCGGGCTCTGCCGCAGTTGACGACCCGGAACGAGGGCCTCCAGGCGAAGCCGGACGGCGACACGCCGAACGCGGAGCAGGTCGGCGTCGTACTGGAAGTCGCCGCTGCCGCACCAGGGACCATCCCCGAACAGCGAGAGCGGCAGTTCGACCAGACCCACGGGGTCGCCGGGCAGCACCGGCAGAGGCACCGCCGCACCCGCTTCGTCATAGAGACAGTTGGCGACGCCCGTCGGCGGTCGCGGCTCCGTGGGCGGTCGCGGGTCGCCAAAGTACGTGAACCGGACCTCGGCGACGCCATCCACGAGCGCAAGACTCGACGAGCGCTGCACCGTCTGCCGCAACTGCCTCCTGGCCTGGTCGAACACGTACGTTCGGACGTCGGCACCGACCACCGCCGACCCGGCGTCGTACACGCGGCTCCGCGCTCCCTGCCACGGGCTGACCAGTCCCGTGCTCGCCGCGAGTGACTCGACGGTGACCAGGTCGACAATGCCGTCGGCGGCGAGCACCATCAGGAGATCGCCCGTGCCAAAGCCGCAGAACGGACGGCCCTGCGGGCAGGCCCCGCCAGGGGCAACCGAGAGCACGCCGTCGGCCAGGAGCGGGTCGGCCAGAACGGTGTGGCCGCCGTCGGCCGCCGCGATGATGCTGAGCGCATCCGGGCGGACGTCGTACGGCCCGTCAGGACTGCCCGGGCCGAGCCGTCGCGGGACGACCGCCGCGAAGTGGCGCGCGAGCGACCCGGCAAACGCGCCGGAGGTGAGCCCCGCGCCGGCGCGCCTCAGGTCGGCGTCGAGCGCTGCCGATGCGACCCGGGCCCGTTGCTGCAGGTCGACCGCCACGGGACCAGCCTGGCTCAACTGGATGTCTGGCAGCACAAGGGCGAACACGGCGCCGGTGATGACCAGGAACAACAGGACGCCTACGAGCGCCTCGGTCAAGGAGAAACCTGCCTCTCGCACCTCTCACCTGCCTTTCCGTGTGAGGACCAGCACCAGCCGGCTGTCGCCCGGCAGCCTGCGCTCGGCCGCAGGCGCCCCCAACGCGGCGCGCGCACGGGTCGTCACGAGCACCTGGGCGACGAGCGTGTCGGCCGGATCCTCGGCAAGGGGCGTGATGCTCCAGCGGCGGACGAACACCGTTCCGGGCGGCACCGAGGGTCCACGACCGAGCCACCCGCCACGGGCGTCGAGGTAGTCGACGTAGCCGGGCACGTCGGTCTCGAGAGAACCGGCCGGCGAGGCCGACAGTCCGGCCCCGCCTGGACCCGGCACCGCCAGACTGAGATCCGTAGACGTGTCCGATACACGCTGCCCTGTGCCATCGGTCGCCCAGGTCAGCGCGCGGAGGGCCTCGGCCTTGTCGAGTGCGAGCGCGGTGGTCGACGTCTGCGCCCGAGCCGCTTCGGCCGCCCGAATGGACACCGCGGCCAGCCGCAGCACCCCGACGGCGGCCAGCGCGAGCAGCAGCATGGCGAGGGCCACCTCGGCGAGCGTGAAGCCCGAGGACGACTGCGAGGGCGCGTTTGTGACCATGCGCGCCATGGCTGCAACGCGCGATCCAGATGGAAGTCGAGGGAAACGGGTCGCTCAGTCGATCAGAATTGAAAAATCCGCCAGGCGGTGACCGTGGCGGGCTTGCAGAAACTGCAATGCGGTGAGACGGCGCGTCAGCGAATCCAGCCCGGCGGCACGCGCTGCCGGCGGGCCTCGTCCTGGATGCGGGCGATCTCCTGCCGCCCGGCTTCGATCGCCTTCTGGAGCCGCTCCAGTTCACCGAGCGCACGGCCGAGCGACAGGCGGGACTGGGCCTGCTGCGCGGGGTCGTCGAGGTTGACGACGTCGGTCTGCAGGGCGTTGATGCGCGACTGCATTGCCTCGGCCAGCACCTGATTCCGCTCGAGGGAGTTCTGCGCCGCAGTCATACGGCCACGCCACCAGGCCTCATCGCGCGGCTCGTCTGCCCCGCCCTCGGCGCCGGAGGCCGTCGCCGGTGGACTGGCGGGTGGCGGCGTCAGCGCCGGGATGCCGGACACGGCTGCGGCCACCGGCGTGGCCGGCAACTGGTCGTCGGAGAACGTCGCACCCGAGGGCCCCGCCAATGCGCGGCGCAGGGCTTCGCGACGGGCGATGTCGGCCAGCCCGTTCGGTGGCGTCGTCAGCCAGGTGACGAGCACCGCCAGCGCCATCGCCGCATGCCAGACCGGACTCACCTGATTTCCCTCCACGACAGTATACGCACTCCCACCTGCCCTACACCGTTGTTGAAGTCT
>DATKDF010000207.1:0-2263 GCA_035512795.1 Vicinamibacterales bacterium | reverse complement strand
CACGCTCGACGCGCCCGACCTTCGCCTGACGATGCGGTCGGGCGCGGCGTGTGTGGCGCGGTCGCCGGGCGGGGTGACGGGCATGGTGCTGCGCGGCCGCGGCCAGTTACGCTTCACGCCACCCGATCCGGCCGAACAGGGTCAGCTCCGGATTTTTGCCGGCGAGCCCGAGTACGTCACCGACATCGAGGCCGCCTTCATCCGGATGAACTCGGCCGAGTTCATGACGCGCGTCTCGCAGAAAGGGCTCGTCACCACGCCGGTCGATCGACGCGAGTTCGAGCGGGCGGCCGACGTGTTCGGCAGCATGGCCCCGCTCACGTTCAACCTCGAGCTCGACGACCTTGCGCCCGACCGCTGGTCGATCGAGCCGACCTTCGGCTCGATGGTGATCGAGTCGCGGACACGCCGGCACGGCTGGTTGACCTACGCCCGGACGCCGTCGGACGCCGAAGACATCACGTTCTTCGACCGCGCCAACAACCGCAACCTGTCCGCCTATGCCACGCCGGCCTCGCTCGCCCGCCGCGACTCGCGCTTCTATGACGAAGACGACCGCACGGCCTACGACGTGCTGTCCTACGCGCTCGACCTGACGTTCGACCCGGCCCGCGAATGGGTCTCGGGCCGCGGCACGCTGCGCCTGCGCATCAAGCCGCCCGGCGTCCACTCGCTCACGCTGCGCCTGGCCTCGTCGCTCGGCGTCTCGTCGGTCTCGTCACCGGCGTTCGGCCGGCTACTGACGCTGCGCATTTCGGGCCAGAACAACCTGCTCGTGGGCCTGCCGGCGCTGGTGGGCGGCGGCTCCGAACTCGTGCTCGACGTGCAGTACGGAGGCCGGCTCGCGCCGCAGGGCCTCGACCGCGAGAGCCTCGTCGTCGACCAGAGCCCGTTCCAGGAGCCGCCCCAGATCATCCAGACGCCCGAACCGCGGTTCATGTACAGCAATCGCGCGCTGTGGTACCCGCAGGCGCCAGTCACCGACTTCGCCACGTCGACGATGCGGCTGACGGTGCCGTCGGAGTACCAGATCGTGGCCAGCGGCACGCCCGTCGGCTCGTCGGTCGAAATCGTCATGCCGGACGAGGTGTCAGGTGAACCGGCGCGATCGATGCGAACCGTCGAGTACGTCGCCGATCGGCCATCGCGGTACCTGGCGGTGGTGATCAGCCGGTTCGTGCCGGTGGCGCGCACGCGGGCCGCCGTGGCCGCCGTGGCGCCGCCGGTCGCCTCCGCCACCACCGGCCCGGCCGAAGGCGCCCCGGGCGTCGACATCGAGATCGTGTCGACGCCGCGGATGGCCGGACGTAACCAGAACCTGCCCGCGCGCGTCGAGGACATGATCCGGTTCTTCGCCGACACGATCGGCGAGGCACCCTATCCCGACTTCACGCTGGCCGCCGTCGACGACAACCTGCCGGGCGGCCACAGTCCCGCGTTCTTTGCCGTCCTGCACCAGCCGCTGCCGAGCACGCCGTTTCAGTGGTCGCAGGATCCGGTGTGGTTCGGCAATTACCCGCGGTTGTTCCTGGCGCACGAGGTCGCGCACCAGTGGTGGGGACAGGCCGTCGGCTGGAAGAACTACCACGAGCAATGGCTGAGCGAGGGGCTCGCCCAGTACTTCGCCGTGCTCTACGCCGAAAAGGATCGCGGCGAGGGCCTCATGCACAACCTGCTGTCGAGCATGCGCGACACGGCCGAGCGCGAGTCGGCGCAGGGACCGATCTACCTCGGCTATCGACTGGGACACATCCAGGGCGACAGCGGCATTTTCCGGAGCATCCTCTACAACAAGTCGGCCGTCGTGCTGCACATGCTCCGCGGCCTCATCGGCGACGAGGCGTTCTTCGGCGGCCTGCGCCGCTTCTACGCCGAGTGGCGCTTCCGGAAGGCCGGCACCGACAACCTCCGCGACGCCTTCCAGGCCGGCACGCCCATCCCGCTCGACCGGTTCTTCGAGCGGTGGATTCTGGGGGCGAGCCTGCCCACCATCCGGGTGACGTCGGAGATTGCCCGGGATCGGCTGTCGGCCATCGTGCGCATCCGTCAACCTGGCGACGTGTTCGACCTGCCGCTGCCGCTGCACGTCCAGTACGCCGACGGTGAGACGACCACCATCATCGTCCCGGTCACGACCAATGCCATCGACCACCCCATCACGGGCGACAGGCCGATTCGCAGGATCACCGTCGATGACAGCTTGATACCGGGGGATGTCAGGGGGTAGGGGATCGGGCGGGTACGACAGGTACGGCCGGTAACG
>DATKDF010000206.1:0-13225 GCA_035512795.1 Vicinamibacterales bacterium | reverse complement strand
CGGAGCTGGAAGTCCGGGTACCAGTCGGTCGTGCGGATCCAGCGGCCGAGGTGGAATGCGATGCGGGGGATGCGGAAGCCGGCCTGGTCGGGGCCGCCGGCCAGCGTGGCGCGGATCTCGCCGGCCAGTTCGGGCGTCACGCGCTCGTCGGCATCGACCGACAGGATCCAGTCGTGCGCGGCCTCAGCCGCCGCGAAGTCCTTCTGGGCCGCGTAGCCCGGCCAGTCGCGAACGATGACGCGGGCGCCTTTGCCCTTTGCCCGCGCGACCGTGTCGTCGGTACTGCCGCTGTCGACGACCAGGATCTCGTCGGCCCACTTGACCGAGTCGAGACACGCCTCGATGTGCGCGGCCTCGTCGCGCGTGATGACCGTGACGGTCAGGGGCGTCACGGGGAGCGACTATAGCAGGACAGAGGGCAGAGGGGCGCGCTGTCTGCCCCCTGCCCTCTGTCCTCAGTTAATCTTCTGGACGCGTTCGAAGTTGATGAGTGCGCGCTGGTGGGCGATCATCGCGTTGACTTCCTGGGCGCGGGAGTTGAACAGGTCCCGTTGCCGCTGCTGGAGCTGGAAAGCAGTTGACAGGCCGACGGCGAACCGGCGCTCTTCGGCTTCGAGCTGTCGCTCGGTGGCCTGTCGGCTGGCCTGAAGGGCCTGAACGCGGCGGTAGCTGTTCTCGACCTCGCGCGCGGCGCCTCGCACCTGTTCAGTGATCGCCAGTTCCGAATCACGCAGGGTGATGGCCTGCTGTCGCTGCAGGATCTGGGTCTGCGCCAGTTGTGCCCGGGCAGCGGTCTGACCGATCGGCACGCCCACGTTCACGCCGACCGTCCAGGTCGGATAGGCGAAGCCGAACGTGTCGCCGAGCACCGTGCCGTAGCTGATTCGCTCCGTTTCGGCGGGCGACAGGAAGCGGGTACCGCCGAACGCACCGGACCGCAGGTTCACGTTCAGATCCACCTGGGGCTTGATGTTGTCGGACGCCACGCGCGCGTTCAGGTCCGTGATCTCGATGCTGCGCCGCAGCTGCTGCAGATCCAGCCGGTTGGCCAGGGCGTTGGCCACCGCGTTCTCGAGGTCGATCGCCGGTTCGGACAAGTCGATCGTATCGGTGGGCTGCAGGTCGGTCGTCCAGTAATCGGGGCGGTTCGGGTTGAGAATCAGCCGCCGCAGCGCGTCCCTGGCATCCTGTATCTGGGCCTCGGTCAGGATCACGTTGACCCGCTGACCCTCCACCTGCGCCTCGTTCTCGATGATCTCGATCTCGGGCGAGACGCCGACTTCGACGCGCGCCCGCGCCTGCCGGAGCGATTCCTCGGCCACGCGGAAATTTTCGTTGGCGACCTTGTTCTGCTCGATCGCCGACACCAGTTGCAGATACGCAAACCGGACCTGTGAGTCGAGCTGCACGATGCGCTGCTCGAGCTGCAGGTCCGCCACGACGCGATTGCGCTGGCTGACTTCCAGATTCGCACGCTGCGGATCGATCCGCAGCCCCTGCCAGAGCGGCTGGCTGAAGTTGACGTTCAGCGACGCGCCGAGTGACGGGTTGAACGTGGCGCCGCTGCCGGACACGACATTGCGGTTGCCGCCCCATGTGACACTGTACGCCGTGCCGTACCACGGCAACTGCTGCGACACCGTCGTGCCGCCGCTCACGGTCGTGCTCGTCGGATTCGTGCGCGTGCCGTCCGGGTTGGTCAGGCTCTGACTCTCCTGACTCGTGCGACCGACATTGAACCCCGCAAGCGGCAGGAACGACGACCGCGCGACCGCGATCTGGCGATCAGCCCTGTCCAGGTCGAGCCGGCTGACCTGCAGCCCAAGGTTGGATTCCATGGCCATCTCGACCGCCTGGGCCATCGAGAGCCGGACAACCGGGCCCTGCGGCTCCTGGGCCTGGGCCGCTGGCAGCGGCGTGGCCGCCGGCGTCTGCGCCTGTGCCAGGTGGGCCCAGCCGGTGAGGCTGGCCAGTCCGAGGACGGTTGCACGCCGAAGAATGCGCGTCGAAAGGCGTTCTGTCATGGTTCTCTCTCCGAACTCCCGGGCTCGGGCCGGTCCGTTGGTCAGACGTGCGGAGCCGGACGGCGGTTCGCCACGATTTATACTGTCGGCCGGGTTTTTCGCGTTTCCGGGACGACCGCGTCCCGTCCGCCGGACCCTTCTGGCCCGTGAAGGGCCGATTTCACGGGCTTTTTACCGACTTCACCGGAGAGATTGCAAACGATGCGCCGACTGCTCCTCGCCCTGCCGCTTGCCGCCCTGGCCACCATCTGGATCGAGGCCGAGCCGGCCCGCCCGGCCCCGCAGGCCGCCGCGCCGGCCGCGATGCTCACCGTCGACAGCATCATGCGCGGCCCGAAGCTCGTGGGGTCGGCACCGACCCAGGTCCGCTGGTCCCGCGACTCGACGGCGGTCTACTTCTCGTGGCAGCGGCCCGACGACGAGCGGGCCGCGACCTGGGCCGTCAACCGGGACGGCACGGGCCTGCGGCAGTTGTCCGATGACGAGGTGCGCGCCCTCGATGTGCCCCGCTCGGGCGCGTTCGATCGCGCCCATCGCCGCGTGCTCGTCGTCGAGAGCGGTGACATCGTGATGTACGACACCTCGTCTGGCGCGCGCCGGCAACTGACGCGCACGACCGAGGCCGAGTCGAGTCCCGAGTGGGCACGTGACGACACTGCCGTCACGTTCGTCCGCAACAACAACCTGTTCGTGATGAGCCTCAACGGCGAGGGCACGGCGTATCAACAGATCACCGACATCCGCGCGGCTGACGACGACGCGGCGGCTGGCCGCGCGGGCGGCCCGGCGGCCGGTCGTGGCGGGCGTGGCGCGGCGGGCGGACGAGGCGGGGATCTGACCGCGTCGCAGCAGTTCCTGCGACAGCAGGAGCGCGACCTCATCGAGTACATCCGGCAGCTCGGCGAACGCGGCCGCGGTGGTCGCGGCGGCGGGCGGGGCGGTCGTGGTGGCGGCCCGGCCGGCGCGCCCGCGACGCCCATCGCGCGCTTCGATCTGGGCGCGCGCCAGAGCGTCGCCGCGTTGCGACTTTCCGGCGACGGCAAGCATGTCTGGATTGGCGTGGTCGAGCGGCCGGAGCAGACCGCGCGCGGGCAGGACACCCCGAACTACGTCACCGAGTCGTCGTACCCGGAGATGATCTCCGGCCGGCCGAACGTGGGCGACGTGCAGCCGACACGCCTGCTTGCGGCCCTCGACGTCGAGTCGGGCAAGTCGGTGTGGGCCGATGCGTCGGGTTTCGCCGGTATCGAGCACAAGGCGGCGCCGACCGATCCGGACGTGCCGCGCATTCTCAACTGGGCCAACCCGGTGCTGTCCGATGACGGGTCGCAGACGGTGATGTCCGTGCAGTCGGCCGACAACAAGGATCGCTGGATCGTGAAGGTCGATCCGGCGACCGGCCGGGCCACGATGCTCGACCACCTGCATGACGAGGCATGGCTCCGCGGGTCGTCAATCGGGTGGTCCTACGGCGGCGGGCAGATCGTCTGGCTGGCCGACGACCGCCGGTTCGTCTTCCTCTCGGAGTCGAGCGGCTACCTGCATCTCTACGCGCTCGACGCGACCGCCGCGATGCCGCGTGCCGAGGTGCTCACGTCCGGAACCTGGGAAGTCACCTCGGCGACCCTCTCGAAGGACCGCACCACGTTCTTCCTTGAAACCAACGAGGCGCATCCCGGCGAGCGGCATTTCTACACGATGCCCGTCAGCGGCGGTGCGCGCGCGAAACTCACGTCGAGGGTCGGATCACACAGCGTGACCGTGTCGCCAGACGAGGGCGCGGTTGCGGTGATGTACTCGTACAGCACCACGCCGCCCGAGCTCTACACCATGCCGCTCGCGGCCGGCGCCACGCCGGTGCAGGTGACGACGACGCCGACCGACGAGTGGCGGTCGTTCAAGTGGATCGACCCGAAGGTCATCACCTACAAGGCGCGCGACGGCGTCGAGGTCTATGCGCGCCTGTACACCCCCGAGATGATCGGCGCCCGGCGCGATCGCAACCGTCCCGCCGTCGTCTTCGTGCATGGCGCCGGGTACCTGCAGAACGCGCACAAGTACTGGTCCACCTACTACCGCGAGTACATGTTCCACAACCTTCTGGCCGCGCGCGGCTACGTCGTGCTCGACCCCGACTACCGCGCCAGCTCGGGCTACGGCCGCGACTGGCGCACGGCCATCTACCGGCACATGGGCGGCCACGACCTGAACGACGTGGTCGACGGCGCGAAGTTCCTGGTCGAGACCGAGCGGGTCAACCCGCAGCGCATTGGCGTCTACGGCGGCAGCTATGGCGGGTTCATCACGCTCATGGCGCTGTTCACCTCCCCCGACACGTTCGCCGCCGGCGCCGCGCTCCGGCCCGTGACCGACTGGTCGCACTACAACCACGGCTACACGTCGAACATCCTGAACACACCGCAGACCGACTCGGAGGCCTTCAAGAAGAGCTCGCCGATCTACTTCGCCGAGGGACTCACGGGCCGGCTCCTCATCGCGCACGGCATGGTCGATACCAACGTGTTCTTCCAGGACTCCGTGCGCCTGGCGCAGCGGCTGATCGAACTCCGCAAGGACAACTGGGAACTGGCCGGCTACCCAGTCGAGAGCCACGGCTTCACGGAGGAGACGAGCTGGGCGGATGAGTACCGGCGCATTCTCAGGATGTTCGAGGAGACGCTGAGGCCGAGCCGATGAGAAGTCAGCGGATTAGCGAATTAGTGGCATTAGCGAATGAAATGCCGAAAGAGCGGGTGGAGCGAATGAGTGGGTGGCGAATGAGTGGGTGCCGATTGCGCGACTCCTCGCCCGCGTTCGCCGTCCGCGTGCCGGGAGGGTCGGCACGCATGCGTTCTCGGCGTGATCCGCATCCGCTCATTCACTCACGAACCAATCCACTCATTTCATTCACTAATCCACTCAACTCGCTCATTCACTGAATTCGACATGACCTCAGTCCTGGATCTCTTCCGCTCCTCGGGCGCACTTCTGGAAGGTCATTTCCGCCTGTCGTCGGGCCTGCACAGCGGCGGCTACCTGCAGTGTGCGCTTGTGCTGCAACATCCCGCACACGCCGAGACACTCGGGCGGGCGCTCGCCGAGCGGCTGCGGCCGCTCGGGCCCACGGTCGTGCTGTCGCCGGCCCTCGGCGGTCTCATCATCGGCCACGAAGTCGGGCGCGGTCTCGGTGTCCGAGCCATCTTCGCCGAGCGACAGGACGGCGTGCTCACGTTGCGGCGGGGCTTCTCGCTGGCTGCTGCCGACCGGGTTGTCATCATCGAGGACGTCGTGACCACCGGCGGCTCGACGACGGAGACGATCGCCGTCGCGAAAGAGGCGGGCGCGACCGTTGTGGGCGCCGGCTCGATCATCGATCGGAGCGGCGGCAGAGCGTCGCTCGACGTCCCGTACCAGGCACTCGAGACGTTGAACCTGGCCACGTATCAGCCCGACAGCTGCCCGATGTGCGCGGCGGGACGAGCGGTCAGCAGACCGGGGTCGCGAATCGTCACGCCCAGATGAGAGTGACCGAAGCAGGCGAGACTCTCGTGAGATCCCTGAAGTTGACCCTGGCGTACGACGGTACTGCTTATGTCGGCTGGCAGCGCCAGGAGAACGGCGTCTCGGTCCAGGAGATGGTCGAAGACGCGTTCGTGCCGTTGCTCTGCGGCGGCAACGACGCCGCCGGGCGGCGCGGGCCGACGGTGGCCGGGGCGGGGCGGACCGATGCGGGCGTGCATGCGCTCGGGCAGGTGGCCAGCGTGAACGTGGAGATCGACGTGCCGGCGCTCTCCATTCAGCGGGCGCTCAACGCGCGCCTGCCGGCCGATATCCGGGTGCTGGGCGTCGTCGACGCGCGGCCGGGGTTTCACGCCCGCCATCATGCGACCGGCAAGCTCTACCGATACCGCGTCGTCACGACGCCCGTGCTCTCACCCTTCGAGCGGCTGTACGCGTGGCATGCGCCCGAGGCGCGCGATCTCGGGGCGATGCGCGCGGCGGCCGGGCGGCTGGTCGGCACGCACGACTTCGCCTCGTTTCAGGCGCGCGGCGCCACGGTCCGACACACCGTGCGCACCATTCATCGACTCGACGTCGCGGCCGACGGGGCCGGCGGTCTCACGATTGAGGTCGAGGGTGACGGTTTCCTTCGCCACATGGTCCGGGCCATTGCCGGCACGCTCATCGAGGTGGCCGGCGGGCTGCGGCCGCCCGAGTCGCTCGACCCGATGATCGCCCGGCGCGATCGCCAGGCCGGCGGGCCGACCGCACCGGCGGCTGGCCTGACACTCGTCGCCGTCCGCTACCCGGCCGTCTGCTAAGATCGGCAGGCACCTCCTATGGCTCGTGCCGACATCCTGGCCGTTTCGCCGCCGGGCTCGCCGGAAGACGAACTCGTCCGGCGGATCGACTTCAGTCGACTGCCGCGTCACGTGGCCGTCATCATGGACGGCAACGGCCGCTGGGCCGCGGGGCGTCACCTGCCGCGCATCGAAGGCCACCGGGCTGGCACGACGGCCGTCCGCGAGACGGTTGAAACGGCCGCACGGCTCGGCCTCGAGTGCCTGACGCTCTACGCCTTCTCGATGGAGAACTGGAAGCGCCCGGACACGGAAGTGTCGGCGCTCATGGGGCTCCTCAAGCACTACCTGCGCCTCGAACTGAAGACGCTGCTGAAGAACAACATCCGGTTCCGCGTCATCGGCGAGCCGTCGCGGCTCAGCCCGGAGATTCGTCGCGAGCTGGCCAGCGCCGAGGAGCGCACGCGCGAGAACGGCGGCATGGTCTTCAACATCGCGCTGAGCTATGGCGGCCGCGCCGAGATCGTCGAGGCGGCGCGGCGGGCCCTGCGCCAGCAGATCGATCCCGAAGCGCTCGACGAAGCCACGTTCGCCTCGTTTCTCTACACGGCGGGGCAGCCCGACCCCGATTTGCTGATTCGGACGAGCGGCGAACTGCGGGTGAGCAACTTCCTGCTCTGGCAGATTGCCTACGCGGAGATCTGGGTCACCGACGCGCTCTGGCCCGACTTCCGCGCCCGCCACCTGCTCGAAGCCGTGGTGGAGTACCAGAAGCGCGACCGGCGCTACGGGGCCGTCGCCTCGCAGGCGGTCGGCGCCGGCCACGGTTCCGGGGACTGACCGGTTGATCCGCCTCGCCAGCGGCCTGCTCCTGATCGTCCTGGTGCTGGCCACGCTCGTGTGGCTGCCGCCCTGGGCGACCGTCGCTCTGGCCGCCGTCGTGGCGGCGCTGGCGGCCGGTGAGGTCGCCGCCATGGCGGCCCATCAGGGTGCCCGGGTGTCGCCGATCTTCGTCGGAGCCGCGGCCGCCATCGTGGCGCTGGCGTTTGTCGTCGACGAGACCGGACTGGCCCGGGTGTCATCGCTCGCCGTCGTCCTGCTCTCGCTCGTCGTCGCCGCCGGGTGCGTCGTGCTCGTGACGGCACCGGACGCCTCGACGCTCACGCGGGCCGCCGTCGCCCTGATGGCGCCGATCTACGCCGGGCTGCCGCTCGGCGCGCTGGCCGCGCTCCGCGCGACCGACGGTGTCGAAGCCGTGCTGCTGCTCCTCGTCATTCTCGCCGTGAGCGACTCGGCGCAGTACTATACCGGCCGTACGTTCGGTCGACGCCGGCTGGCACCGATCATCAGTCCGGGCAAGACCGTCGAAGGCGCCGTCGGCGGGATTGTGGCGGCGGTTGTCGTGGCGGCCCTGGTCGGTCCGCGACTGGTCGACACGGCCGGCGGATCGGCCGTGATCTTCGGCGCGCTCGGGCTGCTGCTGGCGCTCGTCGGCATGGCCGGCGACCTGTTCGAGTCGCTTCTGAAGCGCGGTGCCGGCGTGAAGGACTCGTCGTCGTTGATTCCCGGCCACGGCGGGGTGCTCGATCGCATCGACAGTTATCTGTTCGCCGTGCCGGTCTACTTCGTGTTCGTGAGGTGTGCCGGATGACGCGGGTCGCGATCCTGGGTTCGACCGGGTCGATTGGCCGCAGCGCGCTGTCGGTGGTCGAGGCGCACCCCGATCGGCTGGCCATCGTCGCGCTCGTGGCGGGGCGGAACGCGCCGCTTCTGGCCGAGCAGGTGCGCGCACACCGGCCGGCGGTCTACGGGCTGGCGGCGCCGGAGGCGGGCGCGGCGCTCGACGCGCTGCTGCCGGCCGGCTCGGTGCCGGGCGAACGGCTCGCCGGCGACGACGCGCTCGTCGCGGCGGCGACCCATCCCGACGTCGACGTCGTCCTGTGCGCTTCGTCCGGGACGGCCGGACTGGATGCCGCCCTGGCGGCGATTGATGCGGGCAAGACGCTGGCGCTCGCCAACAAGGAAGTGCTCGTGATGGCCGGCGCGTTGATGGTCGAGGCCGCCCGGCGCCGCGGCGTGGCCATTCTGCCGGTCGATTCGGAGCACAACGCGATTCACCAGTGCCTGCACGGCCGCTTGCCGGCCGAGGTGCGACGACTCGTGCTGACCGCCTCGGGCGGCCCGTTCCGGGGCCTGGACCGTGACGCGCTCGAACGGGTGACGCCCGACGCCGCCCTTCGGCATCCGACCTGGCGGATGGGCCGGAAGATCACGATCGACTCGGCGACGCTCATGAACAAGGGGCTCGAGGTCGTCGAAGCACGCTGGCTCTTCGACCAGGACGCCGACGCGATTGACGTCGTCATCCACCCGCAGTCGGTGGTCCACTCGATGGTCGAACTGGTCGACGGGTCGGTCATCGCGCAACTCGGCGTCACCGACATGCGGCTGCCGATTCAGTACGCGTTCTCGTATCCCGATCGCTGGCCCGCGCCCGTGCCGCGGCTGGACCTCGCCACGCTCGGGACGCTGGAGTTCCACGCGCCCGACCGCGAGCGGTTTCCGTGCCTCGATCTGGCCTATCAGGCGCTCCGGGAAGGCCGGGCGTGGCCGATCGTGCTCAATGCCGCCAACGAAGTCGCCGTGGCGGCGTTTCTCGAGGGGCGGCTGTCATTTGGCGGCATTCCGCGCCTGATCCGGTGCACGCTCGAGCGCGCGGACCGTGAGACCCACCCGCCCCGGTCGATGGCGGACGTGCGGGCTGCCGACCTGTGGGCCCGGGCCTTCGCGTCCGAAACTCTCGGTACGCTACCATCGTCGTAACCCTTGAAGGCGGCCCTGTGATTACAATTCTGGCGTTCCTGTTCGTCCTCGGTGTCCTCATCTTCGTTCATGAGCTCGGCCACTTCATGGTGGCGCGGTGGTACGGCGTTCGGGTGGTCACGTTCTCGCTGGGCTTCGGTCCGAAGATCGTCAAGTTGCGGCGCGGCGACACGGAGTACTGCATCAGTGCCATTCCGCTCGGCGGCTACGTGAAGCTGGCGGGCGAGACGGTCGACGACCAGCGGAGCGGTGCGCCCGACGAGTTTCTGTCGAAGAGCAAGTTCATCCGCTTCCAGGTGTATCTGGCCGGGCCGGTGATGAACCTCCTGCTGGCCTTCTTCGCGCTGGCCGCGGCGCTCTCGGCCGGCGCCGACATCCCGCGCTACCACAAGCAGCCGCCCGTGATTGGCGCGCTCGCCCAGAACAGCCCGGCGGCCGCGGCGGGTCTTCGTGTGGGCGATCTCATCACCAGCGTCAACGGCAGACCCGTCGCCACCTGGGATCAGCTCGACATCGAGGTCGTGCCCAAAGCCAATCGTGAACTCGATCTCGGCATCGTGCGCGACGGCCAGTCGATGGTGGTCGCGATCACGCCCGAGGCGGTGACCAAGTACGAGCTCGGGGACCTGGGCGTCGGCCCGGTAACGCGGCCGCAACTCACGCAGATCGTAGTCGGCTCACCGGCCGATCTCGCCGGCCTCGAACGGTACGACGTCATCGTCGGCGTGAACGGTGACCTGGCGCTGCCGCAGGTGGAGGTGATCGACCGTATCCAGGCGAGCCCGGGCCAGCCGATGACATTCCACGTCGAGCGCAACGGCGTCGTCCTGGAGGTGCCGGTGGTCCCCGCCGACGAGGGAGGCACGGGCCGCATCGGCGCCATCATCAGTGGCGCCGAGGTCGAGCCCATCAACCCGACGGTGTGGCAGGCATTCGGCCTGTCGGCGCGCCAGAACTGGGATAACACGCTGCTCATCGGGCGCACGCTCGCGGGCCTGTTCACCGCCGAGACGCCGGTCCGGCAGCTCATGGGACCGGTCGGCATCGCGGAACTCTCGGGCAGCGCGGCGACGCTCGGCTGGGCGAGTCTGTTCAGCCTGATGGCGATGATCAGCCTCAACCTGGGGCTGATCAACCTGATGCCCGTGCCCGTGCTCGACGGCGGGCACATCGCGATCCTCGCCGTCGAAGGCCTCTCGCGCCGCGACATGAGCATCCGCGTCAAGGAGCGGATGCTCATGGCCGGCGCCGCCATGCTCGTGCTGCTGATGGTGACGGTGATCTACAACGACGTGGCCCGCTTGCTGCGCTAGCAGCCGTCGGGCCACGTCGTTGTCCGACCCCTTGTCAGTTTCTCAGTTCGGCTTCGGCCGCCAGATGCCCGAATGACGGCCAGTCGGGCAGTGCCACCAGCTGTTCCCAGATCGTCCGGGCCTCGGCCTCGCGCCCTTCGAGCAGCAGCCAGGCGCTGACGCCGTAGCGGAGCGCCGAGCCGCTCGGTCCTTCGGCGGCCGTCGCCAGCAACTGGTCAGCCTGACGCTCGCCCCGATACAAGAGCAGCAGCGTGTGGTAGCTCGTGTTCTCGATGACATCGAGATCGGCCGTGATCGGCCCGAGGACGGCGGCCGCCTCGGCGTCGCGGCCGGCCCGCCGAAGCGACAGATACAGCCAGTGGCTGGCGGCCACCAGGTTGTCCGGGTTGTTGCCTGCGGCCCGGGCACGCGTCCAGGCCTCGGCGGCCGCCGCAAAGTCGCGCGAGACGTACCGGGCCAGCGCCAGGTGGTACCAGATGTTCGAATGCCGTGTGCTCGTCGGGATGCCACGTGCGTTCGGTTGGCCGTCGGGCTCCACCTGGTCGGGTTGGCCCTCGATCAACCGGACGGCTTCCTCGAAGTCGGCGATTGCCCGGTCGATCTCACGAACCGTCAGGAACCGGTGGCCGCGATGCCGGTAGAGGCGCGCGTCGGTCGGATGCCGTTCGATGCCGCGCGTGAAGATGTCGATGGCCGCGCGGTAGCGGCCGAGATACGCCGTCCGTCGACCCAGCCAGATGATCGCGTCGGCGTCGTCGGGCGCCGCCTCGAACGCCCGGCGGGCTTCGGCCAGGTCGGTCTCCATGCGCGCCCTGGCCTCGTCGCCAATCGGCGGACTGAAGAGCGGCTCACCCAGAAGCGACGTCGCCTCGGGTACCGGCCCGGCGGGTGGTGGCGTTTCCGCTCCGCCGCAAGCCGCGAGAACAAGAACGACCGACAACAGGGACAGCGTCAGAATCGCAGGGCGTCGCATCGCGGCATCTTACCGCCGCTGGGCACTGGACGGGCGCAGGAGGCTTGCCGGTCAGGCTCCGGCCAATCCGCAGAACTCGGCCGCTGCGGCCACCACCGAATCGGTGATTGCCAGCGGATGAACGGATCGAATCGAGAGCTCGGCCGACGCGCGGTCGAACAGCGTCACGTTCAGCCAACTGGCCTCATGGACGGACCACCAGCGCAGGCCGACCGCGTTCTCGTGCGTGTCGTACAGCCGTCGCGCCTGGGGCTGTGTCACGGCACGGTCGCGCGTGGCCACCCGTGACGGCCGCAGGCCCTCGCGTCGGAGGACGACCGGGTCGTCGAGGTCGAGCAGCCGGGCATCGTTGTCGAGTTCGAGTTCGGCCAGCGCGAGCGTCAAGCCTCGCCTCGACAGGAGGGAGGGATGAAGCGCCGTGCCGCGAAATCGTGCGAGCTGTTCGACGACCGGCGACAACGGCCGATCCGCCGAGTAGAGGCAGCCGTAGACCTCGGGATTGTCGTGACGTCCGTCGCCCTGATAGGGCCGCGCGAACCAGAGCGGTCCGTCCGGTTCCGCGGCACCGGCACCCGGGTTCCAGGCGAAGCAGCGGAACAGGATCACGCGAACGAGTCGGCCCGTTCGGCGCGGATCGCCCGCATCAGCTCTTCCACCCGCCCCATCCGGATGAGATCGACGGGTCGGCGATCGCCCAGAAGCGGGTTGGCGCCGACCAGCCACTGCAGGGCGGCTTCACGCTCGTAGAGGCGCAGGACGCTCGACCACACCAGTTCAAGCAGCTCGACCTTTTCGGCGTTCAGCGGATCGATGCCCGCTCCTCGGAGCCACCGCGTCACCTGGGAGCGATTGACGCCGAGCAGGTCAGCCAGCCGTGCCGCCGAACGGAAATCGGCTGCGAGCGCTTCGACCTTCCTGGCGACGGCAACAGGCATTGACCAGACTGTAGCGCAAACAGCAGATGCTGCGCAACGGATTGTGTTGCGTGGTAGGACCCCGGGCAGCGTCTCACGCCAGGCGCGCGGCGCAAGCTACGCCAGCAGGCGCGCGGCCAGAACCGGCCCGGCGCAGGGCCGTCAGCGGGCGATGGGCGCGCGCAGGATGGGGTACCGGCCGCTCGCGAGCATCTCGTCGAGCACGTTCCAGGTCAGCAGGCCGTCGTCGGACGTCGGTGCCAGCAGGATGAAGGCGAGCCGCGCGAGCGGCTGGGTCATCGGCACGACCCACGTGCCGGCCGGCGCCGTCGCGGCGGCCGGCTGCCAGTACCCGGTGATCGTCCGCAGTTCGTGCGTGCCGAAATCGATGCCGCCCCGGCTCGGCCGCGCGGTGTTGCTCGTGATGACGAACTGGTCGAGGCCGGGCGTGGCGACCGTCGTCTGTTCGAGGCGGATGCCATGGGCCTGGAGCAGCGCCACGGCGTTCGCCGCGGCGGCCGGCACGTAGTAGTTCGCGCCGACCTCTTCGAACGCCGACGGCGCAAACCACAGGCGGTCGAGCATCCGCTCGGGCCGGGACACGTCGCGGCGCCGGTTCATCACGGCGCCGCTGACCGGGTTGATCTCCTCCTCCACTTCGCCCATGAGGATCTCGATCATCCCGGCCGTGGCCATCGTCGCCCGCGTGGCGAGCGTCCGCCCGACGAGCGGTTCGGCGTCGGCTGCGGCGACGATCTGCTTGAGGCGGTCGGCGTGCTGGCGGGCGAAGGCGAGGGCTTCCTCGACGAAGTAGCTCGTGGCCTTGATGCGATCTTCGAATGTCGCGTACGAGTAGGCCTCGCTGAGGAGCGCAAAG
>DATKDF010000205.1:0-42692 GCA_035512795.1 Vicinamibacterales bacterium | reverse complement strand
ACAAGATGAGATCTCCCTAGACGTAAGTCTCTGAAGGCTCCTGGAAGATTACCAGGTCGATAGGTCGGGTGTGGACGCACAGCAATGTGTGAAGCTTACCGATACTAATCAGCCGTGAGGCTTGTCTATTGATTCTTTTTTCCCCTTACGTGGGGATGAAGAAACTGCCGTTTGCAGGGTATTTCCGCCTTCGCCAGCCGCGAAGCGGCTGGCTTCGGCGAGACCTCGCCGTAGCTGGTCGTTCGTTGCCAGCGTAGGCGGGAGTTGTCAAATCGTCTTGCATGACGGGCGCCTTCGGGCGACCGGCGTGCAGTGCCGACGGGCGTATGTCCCGTCGCCACGTTGTAATTGGAGCGCGCTTCACCGCTCCATCGTTCTTTGCACGTCAAGTTTCCCGGTGGTCATAGGAGTTGGGTCACACCCGTTCCCATTCCGAACACGGAAGTTAAGCCGACTACCGCCGATGGTACTGCATGGGTAACTGTGTGGGAGAGTAGGTCGCTGCCGGGATTATTTTTCTCTCGAGCCCGTCTGGCCCCAGGCCAGACGGGCTTTTGTCGTTTCAGGGGCCCTCGCCAGCGACTCACCGCGATCGGGTGGCGGCCACCGCCGCGGCCGCCTGCTGCAGCAGCCCCGCCGTGCGATCGTCGAGCACCAGCGCGCGGCCGGGTCGGACGACAAGCTGCGCGGGCAGGCCCGCGGGCGACCGGCCCGTCAAGCCCTGGTAGATGACGAGCGCGGCCAGATACGAACCGAGCTCGCTCGGATGAAATGCGTCCGGGCCGTAGAGAGTCAGGGAGCGGTCGAGCGCCCAGGCCTGGCGCCAGGCATCCCCCACGGGCAACAGCCGGCCGGCGATCTCGCGGGCGGCAGCGGCGTACGACGCACTCACGCCGGCAAAGTCGAACGCCCGGGCACGGGACGGCCAGACCATGTACAGCGCCGTCCGTCCGCCGGCCTTCCGGATCTCGGCGTCGAAGCGTCGCGTCCAGTCCCGCAGTGAGACCTGGGAGTCGGGCAGCGCCGACGGTCCCTGCTGGAGGACGACCCAGGTCCACCCGCCACGCTCGATGGCCTGGCGGGCGTCACCTCGTCCCCAGTGGTCTTCGAGGCTGAAGTTGTTGAACGTCAGGCCGACGGCTTCCACGGCCGGACCACCGGCTGCGCGGCCGAGCGCCTCGACGAGGGCAGGCAGGTCGTTGGCAGCCGTCAGGCTGTTGCCCACGAACAACACCCGCTGCGCCGGCTGTGCGACAGGCCCCGCCCCCGCCGGTCGCGCGCCGGCGGGAAGCACAAGCCGCAAGGCCACAAGAACGCCGACCAACACTGACCAACGCAAGCCCGGCCGCACGATTCCAGTCTACCGTCGCTCGCGCCAAGACCCCCGCCCAACGTTTTCCCGACACCCCTCGTCTAACTAGTCAACTCATGTGTATAGTGACCGACTGAAGAGCTGAGCTCATGCCGGGATCCGTGCTCTCGCCCATCAGCCTCTCCGTGCTGCTCGCGCTGGCCGACGAGCCGCGTCACGGCTACGCCATCATCAAGCAGGTCGAAGTCGAGACGGGCGGCCGCGTGTCGCTCGAGGCCGGCACGCTCTACGCGGCGATCAAGCGTCTGCAGGACGAAGGGCTCATCGAGCCAGACGACTCGCGGCCGGGCCGCGGTGGGGACAGCCGCCGGCGCTACTACCGGCTGACGTCTCCGGGCCGGCGCGTCGTGGCGCTCGAGTGCGACCGGCTCGCGGCGGTGATGGACCTGGCCCGGCGCAAGCTCGTCTGGTCACCCGCACGCCGGGGCGGGCGCTGAAGGCCGTCTGCTCTTCGCCGTGGTCGGCGTCTACGGACTCGTCGCGAACACCGTGGGACGCCGCGTCCAGGAATTCGGCCTCCGGCTCGCGCTTGGTGCCGCACCCAGGAGCCTCATACTGCTCGTGCTCGTGCAGGGGCTCCGGCTCGCGGTGCTTGGCGTCGCTCTGGGCCTGGCGGGGGCGTGGTTTGCAACACGGCTCGGCGAATCGATGCTGTTTGAAGTCTCTGCCCGCGACCCGGTGGCGTTCATCACCGCGCCGGCCGTCCTCGTGGCGGCCACGGTTGTGGCCTGCTGGGCGCCGGCGCGCCGGGCGCTCGGCGTCAATCCGATACAGGCCCCGTGCGAGTGACGCGGCCCTTGCCGAGCTCGATTCGGTGCGGCGACAATGAGACGCATGAAACACGGGCTCGTCGCCCTGGCTCTCGTCTGCGCGGGCGCATGCAGTCAGCCGGAGCTGCCGCGGCCGTCGCTCACCGAGGCGCCGACGCACGCGCGCTACTCCGCGGCGTTGTCCGAATTCGGACTCGACAAGACCGCTCTCGGACAGGACTGGCTGCGCGCGGCCGTCTCGTCGCTGGCCGATCCGGTCGCGATTCTGCTGCCGTTCAGCGAAACGGGGTACCTGTCGGCGAACGAGCCCACCGCGGTCGCGTATCAGTTCGACCTGCGCCGCGGTCGTCGCCTGATCATCGATGTCGCGTTCGAGACGGTCGAACCGACGCGACTCTTCATCGACCTGTTCGAAGTTGAAGACGACGCCGAGCCGAGGCTGGTCGCGTCGACGGCGCCCGATGAGCGGCAGCTCGACTACGAGGCCCGCCGTGACGTCACGCACGTCCTGCGGGTCCAGCCGGAGCTGCTTCGCGGCGGGCGGTTCACGATCAGCGAGCGCACGCTCGCGTCGATTGGCTTCCCGGTCAAGGGCGTCACGCTCGGCTCGGTCCGGAGCGGATTCGGCGTGCCACGGGATGCGGGTCGTCGGTCGCATCACGGCATCGACATCTTTGCGCCCCGTGGGACGCCGGTCCTCGCGGCCGTCGACGGGCGCGTCCGGACCGACACCGGTGAGCGGGGCGGGAACGTGATCTGGCTCAGTCCGACCGACGGCCAGCGCCGGCGGTTGTATTACGCCCACCTGGACGGCTGGGCGGTCGACAACGCGGCGACCGTCCGGGCCGGAGACGTCATCGGGTACGTGGGCAACACTGGCAATGCGCGCACGACACCACCGCATCTGCACTTCGGTGTCTACGACCGCGGGCCGGTCGATCCGCACCCGTTCGTTCTGGCCGACGATCGCCCGCCGGCGCGCATCTCCGGCTCGGTCGACCTGGTGCTCGCGTGGGCTCGCGTGACGACGGCCGACGCGCCGCTTCGCGAACGGCCGTCGGCGGGATCGGCCGTGCGACGGCAACTGGGTCGCGGCGCGGTCGTCCAGGTCCTGTCGGCCTCCGGGCAGTTCTATCGCGTCCGGCTGCCCGACGGTGCGTGGGGCTGGCTCTCGGCCGGTCAGGTGATGGCGGCCGGCGCCCCGATGTCCACCACCACGCTCGCCTCGGCCGTGCCAGTACTCGATCGACCCGTGCCCGAGAGTGCAGTGATCGAGACCAGGGCCGCCGCCGAGACCATCGACATCCTGGGTCACTTCGCCGACTACCACCTCGTCCGTCTGTCCGAGACGCGCGTCGGCTGGATCCTGGCGGGCGCCGATGTTCCGTAGGCTGGTCTGCCTGGCCGTCCTTGCCAGCCTGACGACCGGCTGCCAGGACGATGACGAGCAGAGGGGTGACGAGGCCGGGGAGACCGTGGTGTTTCGCGGCGCCCGGCTCGTCCGCGGTGACGGATCCATCCTGGCCGACCGCGGCGTACTGGTCGTGCGCGACGGTCGCATCGCTGCTGTGGGCCGCGAGGCCGACGTGGCGGCGCCCGATGGGGCCACGGTCGTGGATCTGCCGGGGCGCACGGTCGTGCCGGGTCTCATCAACGGGCACGGCCATGTCGGCAACACCATGGGCTTCGAGTCGAGCCCTGCGTTTCAGACGCGTGACAACCTGAGCCGGCAGCTCCGGCAGTACGCGCGCTTCGGTGTGACCACCGTCGTCAGCCTTGGCGGCGAAGGCGACGCTGCGGCGCGCCTGCGCGACCTGTCCACCGGGCCGCTCGAGCGCGCCCGCCTCCGGATTGCCGGGCCGGTCATCACCGCGGCCACGCCGGAGGCGGCCCGACGCGACGTCAATCGGGTGGCCGCCCTGTCGCCCGACTTCATCAAGATCCGCGTCGACGACAATCTGGGCACGACGCGCAAGATGCCGCTCGAGGTCGCACGAGCGGTCATCGACCAGGCGCACATGCATGGAATCCGCGTCGCGGCGCACATTTTCTATCTGGACGATGCCAGGGCGCTCGTGCGCGCAGGAGTCGATCTGGTGGCGCACAGCGTGCGCGACCAGGCCGTCGATGCCGAGCTCATCAGCCTGCTCACCTCGCGCCGTGTGTGCGTCGTGCCGACGCTCGCGCGCGAGATGTCGGCGTTTGTCTACGAAGGCGAGCCCGACTTTCTGCGCGACCCGTTCCTCGTGGCTGGTCTCGACGCGTCGATTGTCGAGACGCTCGATGATCCGGCCCGGCGGCCCCGCCCGCCCACGCGCGAGACCGCCGATCGGTACCGCGCGGCGCTCGAGGTGGCAGGCGACAACGTCGGCCGCCTCGTCGATGCGGGCGTGGGTGTCGCCTTCGGCACCGACTCGGGTCCGCCCGGCCGGTTCCAGGGCTACTTCGAGCATCTCGAGCTCGAGATGCTCGTCCAGGCGGGCCTGACCCCGGCCGAGGCGCTCGCCTCCGCGACGCGGACGACGGCCGACTGCCTCGGCCTGCCCGACGCCGGCGATCTCGTGGTCGGCCGATGGGCCGACTTCGTGGTGCTTGGCGCCAACCCGCTGGCCGACATCCGCGCCAGCCGGTCGATCGAGTCGGTGTGGATCGGCGGCCGGCGCGTCCCGCGCTGACTCACTCGAGCGGCGGCACCGCCCGGAGCGGAAGGCGCAGCCGCGTCCGGCGCCAGTTGTCGCAGAGATCGGCCTGGTAGCGTTCGCGCCACTCCTGCACGAGCCCGAGCGCCCGCGGCGGGAAGTGACCCGTGACCGCGCCGGTTTCGATGTCGATGGCGGCGGCGTACGTGCCGCTGTACACGTGCAGCCGGGCTGGAGCGTCGTCCTCGTAGTACATCGCGACGGCGATGCCGAAGAAGCGGCTGATCTCCGGCATCACCGGTCCATCCATTCGACGGACCGGTGGCCTGGGGGTGGGGTCGGTGTCGGGAAACCAGGCGATGGGGAAGCTGGACATGCCCGACCAGTTGCAAGGGGCGGGCCGACGGGCCGTGGCGCGCGAATCGTCACACGCGGCGGCCGGATTGCAGAAACTGCAATCTTCCCGCCGCTGGACCATTGCAGAATCTGCAATGCGGAGCCGTCGCCGAGGCGGCCCGCGTTGCCTCGCCCCGGACGCCGGAGTAGGATTCGGCCCTTGCTTGTCCGACTGGGGCGATGGTCGACCAGTCGGCACCTCGGGATTCGGCGACAGAGGGTGCGGTGATGCGATCCATGACCCGATTCGTGGTGCTGTCGGCTGGCGCGCTGGTCCTCTTCGCCGTCGTCTGGCCAGCCGCGCAGGCCGACGACCGGTTCATGACGATCGCCCGGACGTCGCTCGCCCAACTCGACGGCGAGGCACGACTCCCGGGCCTTGTGGCCGACGTCGAGGTGATTCGCGACCGCTGGGGCGTGCCCCACATCTACGCGTCGAACATGGATGACCTCTTCCGGGCCCAAGGCTACGTGATGGCGCAGGACCGGCTCTGGCAGATGGAGATGTGGCGCCGGCAGCGCGAAGGGCGGCTGGCCGAGATTGTCGGGCCAGAGGCCGTCGAGCGCGATCGCCAGGCCCGGCTGCTCAGCTATCGGGGGCCGATGGACGAGCGTGAGTGGACTGCCTACCACCCCGAGGGGCGCCGCATTTTCGAGGCCTACGCTGCCGGTGTGAACGCGTTCATCGACTCCCATCGCGACAACCTGCCCGTGGAGTTCGTCGTCACCGGGATCCAGCCGACGCGCTGGACCGCCGAGACGCTCGTGCTGCGGACGGCGACGTTTGGCAACGCGACGGCGGAACTGGCACTCGGCCGGAACGTCGCGCAGTTCGGCGTCGACGAGGCCAATCGTCTGGACCGCCCCGATCCGCCGGCCGCGCTCGTCGTTCCAGATGGCCTGGACGTCGCCGCGCTCGCCGAGGTGAGGACCGGCGGACGCGGCGGCCGTGGCCGTGGCGGTCAACCCGATCTCATCGAGCCCTATCGGAGCTGGCGTGGCGCCTCGGTGCTGGCCCTGCGAGACGATGCCGGTGCGATCGATGGCCCGGAGGGATCGAACAACTGGGTTGTGAGCGGGCGGCTCTCGGCGACCGGGTCGCCCGTCGTCGTCAACGACCCGCACCGGGAAGTCACCAATCCCTCGCTGCGCTACATCGTCCACCTGCACGCACCCGGCTGGAATGTGATCGGTGCCGGAGAGCCGCCGTTTGTCGGCGTCGCGATCGGCCACAACGACCGGCTCGGCTGGGGCCTGACCATTGTGGGGACCGACCAGGAAGACGTGTACGTCGAGCAGGTCAATCCGGCGAACGCGCTCGAAGTGCGGTGGCAGGAGGGCTGGGACCCGGTGCGCGTCGTCGGTGAGGAGATTGCGGTGAGGGGCGGGGCGCCCGTGATGGTCGAGCTGAAGTTCAGCCGTCACGGCCCGATCTTCCACGAGGATCGCGAGCGGCATCTGGCCTACGCACTCCGCTCGGCGCTCCTCGAACCGGGCACGGCGCCGTACCTAGGCAGTCTGCGGCTCGCGCAAGCGCGTGACTGCCGGGCGTTTCTCGGCGAGGCGCGATACTGGCATTTCCCGAGCGAGAACCTGGTCTGCGGCGACGTCGACGGCAACATCGCGTGGGTGGCTGCGGCGCTCACGCCGAACCGGCAGAACGGCAAATGGTCCGGCCGGCTGCCCGTGCCCGGCGATGGCCGCTACGAGTGGGATGGTTTCCGTACGGACCTGCCGACCGAGTTCAACCCGGCCCGTGGGTTCGTGGCGACGGCCAACCACAACATCCAGCCACCGGGGTTCTCGCCACCGATCATGTTCAAGCGGCAGACGGACCAGTATCAGCGGATCGACCGTTTGCTGCAGCTCATCCGACCCGGCGCGACGTACACGCTGGACGACCACCGGCGGATGCAGATCGACGCGCTGTCGCTCCGCGCGCAGGCCGAACTCGCGCTCTTCAGGGGATGGACCTCTCCGGTCGCGTCGGTCGAGCGGGCGCGCGCGATGCTGGCCGCCTGGAACGCGGTGTACGACCGCGACAGTGCCCCCGCCGCCATTTACAGCGCCTGGCGCACCGCGTCGTCGGCCGACGAACGCGACACGGCCCGGCCGGCGAGCCAGCTGCGTACGATGCACGAAACCAGCCTGGCCGCGGCGATCGCCTCGCTCACCACTTCGCAGGGCGCCGACTGGTCGGCGTGGCGCTGGGGGCGGATGCACACACGCTCGTTCCCGCACGCGTTCCTCCCCGCGTGGGATTTGCCGACGGTCGAACGCCCCGGAGGCGCCGGCACGGTCGCGGCCGACGGCGCGTCCTATCGCGAGATCTTCGACGTTGCCGACTGGGACCGGTCGATGGTCACCAACACACCCGGCCAGTCCGGCCAGCCCGGCAGCCCGTTCTACGGCAACCTGCTGACGCTCTGGGCCGACGACCAGTACGTTCCGCTGGTGTACTCGCGCACTGGAGTCGACGAGGCCGGCGCACATCGACTGCGACTGAAACCCTGACCCGGGAGCCTTCCCGGTTCCATGATCGGGAGATGAAGCCGCCAGGAGTCTCTCTGTGGCTTGATCCGGTCTGGCGCGCGGTGTAAGGTCGATGTGTGCGCCTTCGGTAACAATCTCCTTCAGAATGATGAAGATGCAGACTTCGATTCCGTCCTGGATCGGCTGGCGGGCCAGGGTCTCGCCGATGGTTCTGGCGTTGGTGATCACGTGTGGCGTGACCGTGGTCGGCGCGGCCAACTGGCCCGAGTGGCGCGGCCCCAATCGCGACGGCACGTCGGCTGAGACGAACCTGCCCGAGCGCTGGTCGCCGGCAGGCGAGAACGTGGCCTGGTCGCTGCCCTTTGGCGGGCGGTCGACGCCGGTGGTCTTCGGCAACCGGTTGTACCTGCAGACGATCACCGCGGGCGCCACGTCGCTCACACAGGAGCGGCTCGTCGCCGTCGACGTCGACACCGGGCGCATTGTCTGGGAGAAGCGGTACAGCATCTACCTCAGTGACGTCCCGCAGCACCGCGCGGGATGGGCGTCGCCGGCTGTCGATCCGGACACCGGTAACATCGTGATGTTCACGGTCGCCGCCGAGCTCATCGCGCTGTCGCCGACGGGCGAGGAAGTCTGGAAGCGGTCGCTGTCCGAGGAGTACGGTGCGATCACGACGCACGGCGGCCGCACGGTGTCGCCGATTATCGAGGGCGACACGGTCATTCTGAACACCCTTCTGATGGGGTGGGGCGATCTCGGGCGGCCCGGCAATCGGTACTTCGCGTTCGACAAGCGGACAGGGCACACCGTCTGGGTGAGCGCGCCGCAGAACAAGCATTACGACACCAACTACGCCACGCCGATCGTGGCCGACGTCGCCGGCCAGCGGCTGATCATCGTCGGCGGCACCGACGGCACCTTCCACGCGATGCAGGTTGCGACCGGGAAGCCCGTGTGGAGTCTCGAAGTCAGCAAGCGCGCGATTCTCAACAGCGTGCTTTTCCGCGACAACACGGTGTACATCACGCACGGGGAAGAGAACATCGATACGACCGAGATGGGGATGGTCGCGGCCGTCGACGCCGTCGGGTCAGGCGTCCGGACCGGGTCGGCGATCAGGTGGAAGTCCACCGGGTTCATGCCCACGTTCTCCTCACCCGTCATGGACCGCGACCGGTTGTACGTCGTCGACAATGGCGCGGTGCTCGCTGCGTTCGATCTGAAGACCGGCACTCAGGCCTGGACTCGATCCTTCGGGACGCTGCAGAAGGGATCGCCGGTGCTCGCCGACGGCAAGATCTATCTGGGCACCGAGAATGGCAAGTTCTACATCCTGCGCCCCAGCGCCACAGGCGTCGAGGTGCTCGACGAGGACATCATCGGTGACCCGGCCGATCCCGATCCGATCGTCGCCTCACCGGCGGTGGCTGACGGGCGCATCTACGTGACGTCGATGAATCGCGTCTACGCGATCGGGACGCGCCGGGCAGGTGCGGCAGGGCCGCAGTCCTACAGCGTGCCGCCCAGAGCCGGCAGCAGGGCCGAGGTCGCGCAGGTGCAGGTGCTGCCGCAGGAGGTCATCCTCGACCCGGGCGGCGCCCAGTCGTTCACGGTGAAGCTCTTCGACGGGAACGGCGTGTTCGTCCGCGACGCGGCGGCCACTGAGATTCAGTGGTCGGTGGAGCAGTTGCCGGGCGCCGTCGGCGCCAACGGCCGGTACACGGCAGCCGCCGGTGGCGCGGCCGGCTACGTGAGGGCGACCGTTGGTGGCGTGACGGGTCAGGCGCGCCTGCGCGTACTGCCGGCGCTGCCGCTCAATTACGACTTCGAGTCGCTCACAGCGACGCCCGCCTGGTGGACGGCCAACCTCAAGATGCAGGTGACCGACTTCGAGGGCGGCAAGGTGCTGCTGCGTCCGCGGGACGAAACCGTCGGGCGGCGTGCCCGGCTCATCATCGGGCGCGGGGAGTGGACCAACTACACGGTCGAAGCCGACGTGCACGGGGTCGTGGCGCGACGTCAGCGTGGCGACCCCGGGCTCATCAACCAGCGTTATGTCATGGTGCTCTTCGGCAACGGCCAGCGAGTGGAACTGCATCCCTGGCAGGCGGCCGATGAGATGACCGTGCGCGTGCCATTCGCCTGGGACGCCGACACCTGGTACCGCATGAAGCTGCGCGTCGAGCCGCGCGCCGACGGCACGACGCTCGTCCAGGGCAAGGTCTGGAAGCGTGACGACGCCGAACCGGCGGCCTGGACGATTGAGAAAATCGACTCGGTTCCGCACCGGCACGGCGCGCCGGGGCTCTACGGCGACGGCATCTCGAATCTGTATTTCGACAACCTGCGGGTCTACGCGAACAACTGAGCCCGCACGCGGGCGGAGATGGTGCATCGATGACGAAAACGATGGCGGTGGTGGCGGTGCTTCTGGCCGCACTTCAGACCGGTGCGACGGGCGCCGGCAAGGGCGTGACCGAGTGGGCCATGTGGGGCGGATCGCCGGATCGGAACATGGTGTCGGACGCCACGGGCCTGCCGACCGACTGGGACGTCAAGACCGGCAAGAACATCAAGTGGGTGGCCGCGCTCGGCTCGCAGAGCTACGGGAACCCGACCGTAGCCAACGGCGTCGTGCTCGTCGGCACCAACAACGAAGCGATGCGGGATCCCGACCAGGGGGGCGACCGTGGGGTGGTCATGGCGTTCGCCGAGTCGACCGGTGAGTTCCTGTGGCAGGCGACATTCGAGAAGCTGCTGTCGGGCCGGGCCAACGACTGGCCCTTCCAGGGGATCGCGTCGTCCCCGCTCATCATCGGTGAAGTGGCCTACTTCATGTCCAATCGTGGCGTCGTGCTGGCTGTCGACATCCGCGGATTTCACGACGGCGAGAATGACGGGCCGTTCACCGACGAAAAGTTCACGGGCCGCCACGACGTCGACATCATCTGGCAGTTCGACATGATGGAGGAGGTGGGCGCGTTCCCGCACAACCTCGCCAATTCGTCGCCGGTCGCCTGGGAAGGGCTGCTCTACGTCTCGACCGGCAACGGACAGGATGAGAGCCATGTGAACGTTCCGTCGCCCAACGCGCCGGCGATCATCGCCCTGAACGTGGCCGACGGCACGCTCGTCTGGGAAGACGCGTCACCCGGCGAGAACATCCTCCACGGCCAGTGGTCGACACCCGCGGTCGGCTCGATCGGCGGCGTCATGCAGGTGGTGCACGGCCAGGGTGACGGCTGGATCCGCGGGTACCACGCGAAGAGCGGCGAGAAGCTCTGGGAGTTCGACACGAACCCCAAGGACTCGGTCTGGCCGAAGACGCGGAACGAGGTCATCTCGACGCCGGTCATCTTCGACAACAAGGTCATCATCGCCAACGGGCAGGACCCCGAGCACGGCGAGGGCATCGGGCATCTGTACGCCATCGACGGCACGAAGCGGGGTGACATCACCGAAACGGGCCGGCTCTGGCACTACGACACCATCCGCCGGTCGATCTCGACGGCGTCGGTCAAGGACGGGCTCGTGTACTACCCGGACTTCAGCGGGTTCCTCCACTGCGTCGATCTGGCCACCGGCAAGCAGGTGTGGATGCACGACATGTTCGCCGCCATGTGGAGTTCGACGCTCATCGTCGACGGCAAGCTGTATCTCGGTGACGAGGACGGCGACGTCGTCATCATGCAGCACGGCCGCGAGGCGAAGATCATCAACGAGATCAACATGGGCAGTTCGGTCTACTCGACGCCCATCACGGCCAATGGCGTGATGTACATCATGACGCGCAACGAGCTGTTCGCGATTCAGGAAGGCGCGCAGCTCGCGCGCTGACGCGCGTGACAGACCCGATGACTGCTCTTCGACTCGTACTCGCGTGTGTGCTGGCGGGCGTCGTGGCGTCGGCGCAGGCGCCGGCGCAGAACTGGCCGCAATTCCGGAACACGCCCGGGCTGACGGGACAGGCGACCTCCGCGCTGCCGGCAACGCTGCGGCTCCAGTGGACGTATGAAGCAGGCGCGGCCGTCGAGTCGTCAGCCGCGATTGTCGACGGCACGGTCTACGTGGGCACGGCCAACGGCGAACTGGTGGCGCTCGAGGCCGCGACCGGGCGGCTCGAGTGGAAGTACGCGGGCGCGGACCCGGACTTCGGCCTTGGTGAGTCGTCGCCGGCCGTGGCCGGCGGCACGGTGTACATCGGCGATCTCGATGGCGTCTTCCATGCCGTTGATGCGGCCACCGGCGCGGCAAAGTGGACGTTCAAGACGCAGGCCGAGATCAAGTCGTCGCCGGTCGTCGTCGGCAACCGGGTGCTCATCGGGTCGTACGACGGCAGCCTCTACGCGCTCGACACGGCGAGCGGCAGGGAACTCTGGAAGGTCACGACCGACAACTACGTGCACGCGACCCCCGCCGTCTGGAACGGCATCGCGTACTTCGGCGGCTGCGACGAGTTCTTCCACGGCGTGCGCATCTCGGACGGCGCCGAGGTCGTCCAGCTCGGTATCGAGGCCTACACGGCCGCGTCGGCGGCGATCGACGGCGGCGTCGCCTACTTCGGCACGTTCGCCAACGACGTCGTGGCCGTCGACATCGCGGCGAAGACCGTCAAGTGGCGGTTCATGGATCCCGATCGGCAGTTCCCGTTCTACTCGTCGGCGGCGTTCGCCAATGGCACGGTGGTCATCGGCGGCCGTGACAAGTTCGTGCGCGCGCTCGATGCCGCCACGGGCAAGCCCCGCTGGGGATTCGCCACACGCGCGCGCGTCGACTCCTCACCCGCCATCGCCGGCAACCGGGTCGTCGTCGGTTCCGGCGACGGCAAGGTGTACGTGCTCGACCTCGAGACCGGCCGCCAGGTGTGGGACTTCGAAGCCGGCGCCGGCTTCACCGCGTCGCCTGCGGTCGCCGACGGCCGGATCGTCATCGGCGACGTCGACGGACGGGTTTACGCGTTCGGCCGCTGAACCCAGGCCGGGCGTCATCTCGAATCTACGATTTACAATCTACAATCTGGGTGCATCTCAGATCAGGGAATCCTGGCATCGCCAATCGAGAGCGATGCGTCACGCTAATGTGGACGCCCGGCTAGATTATCTCTGCAAATGAGTTGAAACTGTGTTATAACCACTGACAGCGTGAAAGGCGACCATCTGGGCGAGTTCGAGGAGCTGGCACTTCTGGCCGTGAGGGCCGTCGGGGATGGCGCCTACGCCGTTCCCGTGCAGCGCTACGTCGAACAGGCGACCAACCGGACGGTGACCATGGGCGCGGTGTACGCCGCGCTGGATCGACTCGAGGCGAAGGGGCTCGTCCGGTCGGCGATGGGTGCGCCGACGGCCGAACGCGGCGGCAAGGCCAAGCGCCTCTTCTCGGTCACCCCCGAGGGCATGCGGACGCTCAAGTACCTCCGTCGCGTGCGCGATCGGATCTGGAGGGCGATCGAGGAAGGGCACTGACCGTGCGGCGCCGCGACCCGCGCCCTCCGCTCCTTGGCCGGCTGATCCTGCGGATCACGCGTCTGGGCACACGCCGCGCCGAGATTGCTGCGGACCTCGAGGAACAGTTGCTGCACCGGCGTCGGACAGCGGGCGTTCGCCGGGCTGGCTGGCGGTACGTGCGCGATGCCGCAAGCCTGCTCCGGCCCGCGCCCCGCCTGGTGGGACGCCGGCAGACGTCGCTCACGTCGGTGCTATCCGGCATTCGACGTGACGCGGCCTTCGCGCTCCGGCTCGGCCGCCGCCGGCCCGGTGTGGTCACGTTGACGGTCGTCGGTCTCGGGCTGGCGATTGGCGTCAGCACGGCGGTGTTCAGCCTCGTCAATGCCGCGGCGCTTCGGTCCGTCGGCGTCACCAACCCGGAATCGGTCTTCAGCATCGGCCGTCTGAATGCGAGGGGGCAGATTCGTAGCACGTGGAGTCCCGCCGAATGGCGGACGCTCCGCGAACGAAGCGCGACGACGATCGTCGAGGCGCTCGTGCCGGAGTCGGTCTCGCTGGGCCAACTCTCGACGCCTGGAGGCGGCGAGTCCGTGTCCCTCCACGTCGTGAGTGGCGGCTACCTCCACACGTTCGGCGCTCGGCCGGTGTTGGGCAGGCTCCTGGTCGACGCCGACGATGAGCCGGGATCGGCACCCGTGGCCGTGATCAGCGAGGGCTTCTGGCGACGGCGTCTAGCCGGTGCTCCCGAGGTCCTGGGGCAGACGGTCGATCTGGAGGGCACGCCCGCGACAATCGTCGGCATCGTCGACCGTGCCTTCTCAGGCCCCTCGTGGGGGACGCCTGGCGTCTGGGTGCCGTTCCCGGTGGGCGCGCGAATCAGGCCCTACCTGGCCGAGCTGCCGTACGCACGACTCACGGTGCGTGTCCGGCCCGGTGTGGAGCGGGCAGCGGCGGCGGCGGAGTTGTCTGCCCTCGCCGCTGCGCTCGAGTCGACCGACAGCGCAGCGCGCCCGCAGGCACGCGTCCAACTTGGACCGATGGACACGCGGAGCGGCGAGATACGGACGATCGGGCTGGCGGTCCTTGGCGCGGTCGTCCTCGTTCTCCTCCTGGCCACGGCGAACATGGCGAACCTCTTCCTTGCGAGTGCCGCCGAGCGGCACCGGGAGGTTGCCGTCAGGCTTGCGCTGGGCTCGGGTCGGTGGCGCGTGGCCGCTCAGCTCGTCACTGAGGGGCTCACGTTCAGTGCGGTGGCTGCGGCGATCGGGCTGATCGTGGCTCTCTGGCTCGGTCCGCTCTTCGCCGAGCTCCTGGGCGTGCCATTGGGCGTCGACGTGCGGTTCGACGCCCGCGTGTACATCTTCCTGGCAGGTGCGACGCTGTTCGTGGGAGGCCTCGCCGGCATCGCGCCGGTTCGCTACAGCTTGCGGCGCGATCTGGCGTCGCCGATGAAGGGCTGGACGCCCGCCGCGTCATCCGGTAGCCCGCGCACCAGGGCGGCGCTCGTCGCCATTCAGGCTTCGACGTCGACGCTGTTGCTCATCATGACGGCCATCCTCGCGCGGAGCGTCGTGAACGCTTCCGTTGTCGATCTCGGCTTCGACCCGGAAAGGATCCTGATGGTCCGTGCCGTCCCTCCGAGCGGGACGTGCGACGACGCGTGCTCGATGACCTATGCGCGGCTGGCGATCGAACGGCTGACTGGTCTGCCGGAGGTCGAGGCGGTTGGTGTGACGACGAGCCCGCCGATGGTCGGAGCGCTCTACCCGCTGATCGTCCAGCAGGGCGGCGGCCAGGAGCTCTTTGCGCGCGTGCCGGCCTCGGCGGACTATAGCTCCGCGATGTCCCTTCGGCTCACGCAGGGGCGCTTCTATACCGACGCTGAGGCGCGCTCAGGAGATCGGGTGGCAGTTGTGAGCGAGGCTCTGGCACGAATCGTCTGGCCGGCAGGCGCCGCGCTCGGGCAGCAGTTGGACCACCTCTCGGACAACCTGGCGGGGTTCCGGGTCATAGGCGTCGCCTCGGACGCGGCCAACAGCCTGGTACCTCGCCTGCGACGGGTCGGTGTGTATGTGCCGATCGATGACCGCGCGACGGCGACGTTCATGGTTCGCACCCGGTCGGATGCGGCCGATGTCGTGCCGCGCGCCCACGCGGCGGTCAGCGCGATCAGGCCCGGTGTTCGGGTGACGACTGAAGCCATGATCGACGTCGTCGCCGCAGAAAGGGCGCCTGTTCAGGCGATTGCCGGCGTTGCATCGACCGTGGCGTTCGTGGCCCTGGGCCTGGCGGTCATCGGCCTCTACGGCATCACGGCGTTCGTCGTGGGCCAGCGTACACGGGAGATTGGCGTGCGAATGGCGCTTGGCGCGGGTGGCCGGAACGTCGCAGGACTCTTCGCACGTCAGAGCCTGTTCCCCGTGCTTGTCGGGCTCGTGACGGGCGTCGGCCTCGCGCTTGCGGCCGGGCACGTTCTCAGCGGTCCGATCCTCGGCGTGAGCGCGACCGACCCGGCATCGTATGCGGCGGCGGTGGCGGTGCTGGCCGGGGCGGCTGCCGCGGCGATTGTCTCACCCGCCCGCCGCGCGGCTCGTGTCGATCCGGCGGCGGTCCTCAGGCAGTTGTAGGAAAGGTCTCAATCCGTCAAATCATCAATCCCGCAATCGTCAATCGTCAATTCCAATGCTCCCGGATCGTCTGATATCGGCGATCTGCTCGACGTGCCGTCTGGTGTGCGCTCCGAGGAACAACAGCCATTGGTAGGCGTCGAGCACCCCCGCGACGGGATGCGGAGCGGTACGAGCCCGAAGGTCGTCCGTCGTGTCGTTGGCATAGCGGACGACGGCTGCGCGGTCAGCCTCGATCGCGGCGAGGAGGTCGGCCGGCGCTACCGCCGATCCGCGCGGCCGCACACCCTCCGGCGAGGCGAACCTCCGCGCGCGACTCTCGGTGACCCGCACGACGTCGTCATCCCGCACCGCGGACCGGCGATCGTCAGCCACCGCTCTCCGCGCCGGAAGCCGCTCGGTGACGAGCGTTCGGACCGATCGTTCCGTGATCGCGAGGTGCTCGAGGACCTCGACCGGCGACCACGCGTCGGGTCCCGGCCGCACGTGCCAGTCGGCCTCCGACAGGCCGGCGACGAGCGACTCGAGCGCATCGTGCGAGTCTGCGAGCAACGCCACGACGCGAGCGAGTTCGTCGTCAGTCATCACACCGTCACCGACCGGGGCAGAGACGTGCGCCCTTCAATCCTCAATCGATCAATGCGTCAATCATCAATCAATCTTCAATGGTGAGATCGTCAATCTTCAATGCATGTGTCAGGGTTTCCTGATCATGACGACCGCCAGCCCGGGCGCCCACGCAAAAGTCCAGGCGGCGAACTGGACGACGTAGTTGCGCCCGCCCGCGGGCGGGCGGCCCCAGAGCATGTCCACGACGAGGTAGAAGGCCAGGCCTCCGAGAATGGCGGCGGCGACGCCGCGCGCAAGCATGCCGGATGGACCAGTCGCGCCGCGACGAAGGATCCGGCCGTCGAAGAACGCGAGCAGCACCCAGAGCATCGCCCACGCGGCCACCATCGCGCCGAGGCCGCCAAGGGCCGGTGCGAGTGCGTAGTAGGCGAGCGCGCCACCCGCGCCCGCCGCCATGCCGAGCGGCAGGCCGACTGCCAGCCGGCCCGCGGCCCAGCCGAGCACGCCGCCGACGGCCGTGAGCAGCACCACGCCATGGACGATGCCGGCTACCATCCGGTGCTCGACGCCGAGCGTGTACCACGTGTAATCGGCCACGGTCGCCACGAGGGCGACCAGGAGGATGCTGAGAACGACCTGCATGGCCGACTATCTTAGTGCATGCGCGTCGTGGTCTCGCATGCTGGTGGCCGCAGGCCGGATGGCGTGGCGTGGGTGCGTTCGGCCGCTTGGCGCAAGGCATCGCATAGAATGTTCGGATGCGTCGATTGCTGTTTCAACTCGCTGTGGTGGCGACCGCCCTGTTCGCCCTGGCGTGCGGCGGATCGTCCGAGCGGATCTTCGTCAACATCGGGACGGCGCCGGCCGGCGGCGCGTTCTTCGTGGTCGGCGGGGCCCTGGCCGAGGTGATGGGCGCCGCGACCGCCGATCGCGGCTGGCAGGTCAACCAGGAGTCCACGAGCGGATCGCAGGAGAACATCCGGCGGCTCGCACAAGGCGAGCTGGATTTCGCGCTGTCGAATGCCGCCATCACGTTCTTCGCCGTGCGCGGCACCGAAGGGTGGGACCGCGCCTATCCCGTGCAGAGCGTGATGACGCTCGCACCGAACGTGGCGCTCTTCATCACGAAGGCCGGCTCGGGCATCGCGCGCATCACGGATCTCAGGGGCAAGCGCGTCGTCATCGGCCCGGCTGGCGCCGGCTTCGAGTACTTCGTGCGACCGATCGTCGAGGCGCACGGCGTGAGCTACAGCGACTTCACCCCGCTCAACTCTTCGCAGGCGGCGGCCGTCGACATGCTGACCGATGGCGCAGCCGATGCGGTGTTCCTCGGCGGCGCGGTGCCGACCGCCTCGATTTCGCAGGCAGCCGCGTCGCTCGACCTCGTCTTCATCCCGTTCGATCCGGAGCCGAAGGGGCGACTGGTGGCCGACTACCTGTTCTTCAGTCCGGCGACCATCCCGGCCGGGACCTACCGCAACCAGTCGGAGCCGTACGAAGGGCTCGACGTCGGGTCGATGCACCTCATCACGGCCGAACAGGCCGACGAGGAGTTCGTCTACGAGGTCACGAAACTGCTCTACGAGCGGCGCGATGAGGTGACCGCCAAGCATCCCGCCGGCCGGAGCATCAACGCGGCCAACGTCGTGCGTGACACGGGCACCTCCTTTCATCCCGGCGCCATCCGGTTCTATCGGGAGATCGGCATCTGGCCGAACTGACGCCGCCCGTTCCGTCGGCTGGCGGCGCCACACGCTCCGGACTGACGCTCACGGTCGGGCTCAGTCTGGCGCTCTGCGTCTTCACGCTGAGCGAGGTCAACTACCCGCGCCTCGGGCCCCTCTCGGAGCTCGCGATCTTCGCGCTGTTCGGGCTGGTTCTGTGCTTCCTGCGGATCCCGGTGTCGCCCGGCCTGGCGTCGTCGCCGGTCGCGCGCGCGGTGGACAAGGGGCTTGCGCTCCTGGCCGCGCTCTGCTGCGGCTACCTCGTCTGGCAGACCGAACCGGCGTTTGCGTCGGGCTGGTTCACCGGCCAGTCGCTCGGAAACCGCGCGGGGTTCGAGACGCAGCTCGACATTGCCGTCGGCGTCATCGGACTGCTGCTCGTGATGGAGGCGGCGCGGCGGACGATCGGGTGGTCGCTGCCGTTCCTGTCAGGCGCGTTTCTCGTCTACGCGTACTTCGGCTCCTGGATGCCTGGCTGGCTCTTTCCGCATCGCGGGTATCCGATCGAGCGCATCGTGTCGCAGACCTTCCTGCACAGCCAGGGCGTGTTCGGCGTCGCGCTCTCGGTGATGTTCACCTACGTCTTCCTGTTCGTGCTGTTCGGCGCGGTGCTGAGCGCAACCGGGGCCACCCATTTCATCGTCACGTCCACGGCGCGGCTCTTCGGCCGCGGCACGTCGGGGCCGGCGAAGGTGGCCGTCATCAGTTCGGGCCTGATGGGGTCGCTCTCGGGCAGCGCCGTGGCCAACACGGCGACGATCGGGACCTTCACGATTCCGCTGATGCGCAGCGTCGGGTTCTCGCCGCAACTGGCGGCCGGCATCGAGGCGGCCGCCAGCTCGGGCGGTGCGCTGGTACCGCCGGTGATGGGCGCCGGCGCCTACATGATGCTGGAGATCGTGCAGCCGCCGGTGACCTACCTGCAGATCATCCAGGCCGCGATCATCCCGGCCATCCTGTACTACCTGTCGCTCTACCTCATCGTGCACTTCTACGTGAAGCGGAACCCGCTCGGCACGCAGCCGGAAGTGACCGGCGCAGGCAGCGGGGCGACCGTGCCCGCCGAGCCGCCGCAGTGGAGTCAGGGGATCGTGTTTTTCACGGCGCTGGCGAGCCTGATGCTGTTCCTGTTCCTGGGCTGGACGGCGTTCCGCGCCGTGACGATGGCCCTGGGAGCCACCGTGGTCATCAGCCTGTTTCATGCCTCCACGCGGATGAGCTGGACGGGACTGCGGACGGCGATGGTGTCGGCGGCGCTCGACGCCGTCCCGCTCGTCTGCGCGGCCGCGTGCGTCGGGATCGTGATCGGCGTGGTGACGCTGACCGGCGTCGGCACACGGCTGCCGTCGGCGATCCTCCCGATCGCGGAGAACAGTCTCTTTCTGGCGCTCCTGCTGGTCATGGTGTCGTCGATCGTGCTCGGAATGGGGTTGCCGTCGGCGGTCGTGTACCTGCTGCTCGCGACGCTGGTCGGCCCGGCCCTTGGCGAACTCGGCGCCGTGCCGCTCGCGGCGCACCTGTTCATCTTCTACTTCGGCATGATGGCGATGGTGACGCCGCCGGTGGCGCTGGCCGCGTATGCCGCGGCCTCGATCGCCGGCTCGGACATCATGAAGACCGGCCTGACCGCCTTCCGCTTCGCGCTCGTCGGCTTCACGCTGCCCTTCATCTTCGTCTACCGGCCGGAACTGCTGTTGCTCTCAGCCGACGGGCCGGCCGCGCCGGTCGACGTGGCGCAGGCGGTCGCGGTTGCGGTGCTGGGGATCACGATGTTCGCGGCGGGCATGGCCGGCTGCCTGTTCGCGCGGGCCACGTTCGTCGAGCGCCTGCTCTTCTTCGTGGCGGCGGCGTTACTGCTTGCGCCGGGGCCGACCGTGGCCGTGCTCGGTCTGGCCGTGCCGGTGCTCGACGCGAGCGGCCTCGTCGTGGCCGCGGTCCCGGCCTGGACTAACTGGCACCGGTCGCGGGTGCGAGCCGCGTGAGAATCGAGTCGGGAATCTCCGTCGCCCGCAGCTCGGGATCCCGTGTCACGCAGACGGCCGTCATCGTCCCGGTGGCCACCGGCTGCCCGTCCTTCAGGATCCGGTGCGCGTAGCGGATCGACCGCCGGGTGATCGCCTCGATGCGCACGTGCACCTCGAAGACGTCCTCGAACCGGAGCGGCGCCTGGAAGTCGACGGCCGCGGCCACGCGCGGGAATCCGATCTGACCGGGCGGCGCGATGCTCAGCCCGGCCTCGCGCCACAGCGCGTGTTCGGCCTCCTCCATGTACCGGAAGTACCAGCTGAAGTGGACGACGCCGGCCAGGTCGGTTTCGGCGAACTGGACCCGGCGGGTGTAGCGGAACTCGGAGATGGCCACGACGAGATGTTAACCGCCCTTCGCCCCGGCACGCTCGTCATCGTTCTGGCCGCCGCCGCGCCGCTCACGCCGTCGCGACGTCGATTTCCTTCGACACGTCGTGCCGCGTCCGGTATTCCTTGAGCGCGTCGTAGAGCGGCGACAGGTCGGTGAAGACGTTGCCGACGAGCGTGTCGACGATGAGCGAGTGCAGGTGCGGGTAGGCCTGCAGGAACTCGCGGAAGCTGAAACTGAGGTCGTAGAAGGCGCGCACGAGGTGCCGGAAGCTCATGACGGCGCGTCGCTGCTCGGCGTAATAGGCCTCGAAGTGCGCGGCGGTGATGGGGCCGCCCGAGGCGAGTCCGGCGTGGATCGCGTCGGCCGCCATCTCACCACTCTTGAGCGCCAGGAACACACCGGTCGAGAAGAGCGGGTCGAGAAACGCGAACGCGTCACCAACCAGGCAGAAGCCGTCGCCGCCAATCCGCCTGGAGTGGTACGAGTACTCGCCGGTAACCCGCACCGGTTCGACCTGTTCGGCGCCACGGATATGGTCGGCGATCCAGGCGCAGGCGTTGGCCTCGCGCCAGTAGATCTCGTTCGGGTCACGCGTGTCGCGATACAGGTATCCCGGCTCGCCGACCACGCCGACGCTCACGACGTTCGAGTGGAGCGGGATGTACCAGAACCAGCCCTTCTGCGGGACGTAGGCCACCGTGGTCGCGCCCTCGTCGAGGCCGGGATCGCGGCGCGCGCCCTTGAAGTAGGTCCAGACGGCGATCTTGTTGAGGTCCGGGTCGCGGTCCTTCCAGGCGAACTTGCGCGACAGGAGCGAGTCGCGCCCGGTCGCGTCGACGACGACCTTCGCGTGGATCTCGTCGCCCTTCCGGTCGTCCTTCGTATCGGCCCGCACGCCGACCACGCGCGCGCCGTCCATGAGCACGTCGCGCACCGTGACGGGCTGCCGCACCTCGACGCCCTTCGCCCGGGCGTTGTCGAGCAGCATCGCATCGAACTCGCTCCGCCACACCTGCCAGGTCTGGGCGCACTCGTGCTTGATCGTCTGGAAGAAGTAGAACGGCTGCGAGACCTTGCCGGTGATCGACACGAACTGGACGCTGTACTTCTTCGGCGCTGCGGACTTGCGCAGCCAGTCGACGACTCCGAGCCGGTTCAGCGTGAACCAGGTGTAGGGGATGAGCGACTCCCCGATGTGGTACCGCGGAACCGGCTCCCGCTCGAGGAGCAGCACCTGGTGGCCCTGCTCGGCCAGGAGCGCGGCGGCCGTCGAGCCCGACGGGCCGCCCCCGATGACGATGGCGTCGTAGCTCATGGTCGCTCGCGAATCATCACGTATAGCGCACGCCCCGATGCTCGGGCAGGAAGAACCGGTGCAGGAGCATGTCCACGCGCAGCAATCCCTCGCGGGTGAGGGCGACCCGCTCGCGCGTGCACTCGGCGAGCCAGCCGTCCTGGTCGATCGAGGCCCAGACGGCGGCGAACCGCTCGGTCACGTCGACGCCGAACTTGTCCTGGAAGTATCCCGGGCGGATGGCGCCGCGCTTGAGCTGCAGGATGACTTCACGAATCAGGCGCTCGTCAGGCGTGGGCCGGTACGACCGGCCGAGTGGCAACTGGCCCGCGTCGATGGCGGCGGCGTAGGCCTCCCAGGTGTCGAGGTTCTGCAGGTGCACTCCGTTGATATGCCCGAACGATGCGACGCCGAGCGCAGCCAGGTCGGCGCCTTCCCAGAGCCGGTCGCGATACAGGAACTTCGTCGTCCCGGGATCGCGCACGGCCGTGTAGGCGCTGCCGATCGTGTAGCCGGCGCCTTCGAGGGCCGCAAACGCTTCCTCGACCCAGCGGCGCCGGGTGTCCCAGGGTGCCACCTTGTGCGTGAACTGGCCCCTGCCTTCGAGCAGGTCGCCGCTGATGGTCGTGTTGTAGGGCAGCTCCATCTGGTAGATGGTGACGCTGTCGGGCGCCATGTCGATCGTCCGGCGGATGTTGTCGCGCCAGTTGCTCTCGGTTTCTCCGAGCATGCCGGCAATCAGGTCGATGTTGATCTGGGGAAAGCCCAGACTGCGGGCGTAGGCGTAGGACCGATCGATCTCGGGAGACCGATGCGCGCGGCCGTTCAGCTCGAGCAGGTGGTCGTCGAAGTTCTCGACACCGAGGCTCAGGCGCGTGACGCCCAGGTCGCGGATGACGTCGAGCTTGGCTTCGCTGATCGTGCCCGGCTCGCACTCGAACGTGATCTCTTCAGCCGACGTCCAGGGGGTGGAGGCGGTCAGACGGGCCACGAGGGAGCTGAGCTGCGTCGTCGACAGGAACGACGGGGTGCCGCCGCCGAAGTAGACGAAGTCGATGGTCCGGCCTTCGAGGGCCCGGCGGCTGGCGAGCAGGTCCCATTCGCGCGCGACCAGATCCAGGTACGTCTCGACGTCGCGCGCGTTCTTGTCCGTATAGACTCGGAAGTAGCAGAAATGGCAGCGCTTGCGGCAGAAGGGAATATGCAGGTACAGGCCTAGCGGCACCGGCGCCGGCGCGTGATCGAGCGCACGGGCGGTATCGTCGACGAGCGTCTGGCGCGACCAGACTGAGAACGGCGGGTAGTTGGCGACGAAGTAGCTGCCGACGTCCGGCTCAGTCAGTCCTGTGGCGGTGGCCTCTGTCATTTCCCCTGCGTGCGACGGCGCGTATCTCCAAGAGCCCTATGGGCTTATACTTGCACGGTCGCGGTTCTGTTTCAGTGAATCGGGTGTGCCGCCGGTGACCGTCCGATTTCGAACGCCGCCCGACGCCAGTGGTGGGACGGGAGTCGAAACGCCCGCCGCGCCCAGAACGTCACTAGGCCCTACAGACGCCTGCCGGTGAGCTACGGCCGTCGATAGTGGAGGACCGCGTCTTCTGACCATGCGATATTTGATTGTGCTCCTGCTGTGCGTCTGCGCGGCCTCGCCGACACTTGCGACCGCCCAGACGACGGCGACGATCGTCGGCACCGTCGTCGACACCCAGGGCGGCGTGCTGCCGGGCACCACGATCGTGGTCCGGCTGGTCGAAACGGGTTTGGTCCGGGAGGTCACGACCGATCGCGACGGCCGTTTCGCGGCCAGCGCCCTGCCCGTCGGCGAGTACGAGTTGCGCGCGTCGCTCGCGCGGTTCCGGCCGCTGCTGCGGACCGGGTTACGCCTGACCGTGGGGGAGACCGTTTCGGTGACACTCGTGCTCGAACCGGGTGCCGCCGAAGAGGTCACCGTGCGTGCCGAGGCGCCGCTCGTCAACACGCGGTCGGGCGACCTGAGCTACCTGATGGATCAGCGCACGATCGAGCAGGTGCCGGTCAACGGCCGCAACTACACCGACCTGATGCAGTTGCAGCCGGGCGTCGTGCCGTTTCCGAATCGCGACAACGGGTCGGTCGTCGCGCACGGTCTCGCGATGAGCGTCAACGGGCAGGATCCGCGCGCCAACGTGTACCTGCTCGACGGCACGCTCCTCAACGACTTCACGAACAGTCCCGCCGGGAGCGCAGCCGGAACCGCGCTCGGCATGGAGACGATTCGCGAGTTCCGCCTCGAGTCGTCGACCTACAGCGCCGAGTACGGCCGCAACATCGGCGGCCAGGTGAACGCGATCACCAAGTCGGGTACCAACCGGCTGTCTGGCAGCGTGTTCGAGTTCCACCGCAACGAGACGCTCGACGCGCGCAGCTTCTTTGATGTCGGTCCGAAGCCCGCGTTCACGCGCAACCAGTTCGGCGGAACGATTGGCGGGCCAATTCGTGAGGGCCGGCTCTTCTTCTTCGCCGGCTACGAGGGTCTCTACGAATCGCTCGGGCGCACCGTCGTCACGACCGTGCCCGACGACAACGCGCGGACGGGCCTGCTGCCGTCCGGCCCGGTGGCGGTCAACCCGGCCGTGCTGCCGTACCTGCTGGAGTTTCCGCGGGCCAACGGGGCGAACCTTGGCGGCGGTTTGGCCCAGCACACGTTCGGATTCGACCAGCGGCTCGAGCAGGACTTCCTGCAGGCGCGCATCGACGGGGCTCCGCGTGCCGATATGCAGTGGTTCGTCCGCTACACGGCCGACGACGCGCTGCACAGGCTGCCGACCGAGTTTCCACAGTTTCCGCGCGCGTTCGAGTCAACCAACCAGTTCCTGACGGCCGAGCTCCGGCTCATCCTGTCGCCGACCTCGGTGGGCACTTCGCGGTTGGGCCACAGTCGCACGCGTATCGGCCAGTCGGTGGAGTCGAACACCACGCAGGCGGTGACGCCTTTCGTCCCCGGCCGGCCGACGATGGGCGCGATCGACATCGGGGGCATTCCGCGTTTTGGCCCGCAGATTTCGGCCGACGTGCAGCTCGACCAGGACGTCTACAGTGGCCAGTTCGATCTCGTGCAGAGCCGCGGCCGTCACTTCCTGAAGATGGGCACGCTCGTGGAGCACTACCGCGCGAGGGAGTTCAACCCGACGTTCAGTCGCGGCATTTTCCGGTTCGCGGACCTGAACTCGTTCCTGGCCGGAAACGCCGCGACGTTCATCGGCCTCACACCCGAGGGCGACGTCAACCGCGCGTGGAACTGGACGCTCGTCGGCGCGTACGTGCAGGACGACTGGCAGGCGGCGCCCGACCTGACGATCAACGCCGGCCTTCGATTCGAGGCCGCGACCGTTCCGGTGGACCCGCGCGACATCAACATGCCGGACCTGCTGGCCGCCGCGCCCACGAGCGGGCCGCTCTATCAGAACCCGGGCGGCACCTTCTCGCCGCGTCTCGGGGCGGCCTGGAACATCGGCGGGCAGGGCCGGACGTCGCTCCGGGGTGGCTACGGCCTCTATTACAAGCTCAACACGCAGCAGGACCTGATCGTGACGGTGACCAATCCGCCCGCTACGCCGCGCGTGGTCATCGGCGGCGGGCCGTCGTTTCCCGTGCCGCCGTTCGAGCGCGCCGGAGGCATCTCGGTGCGGCCGATCCAGAACGACATCGAGTACCCGCGCGTGCATCACTGGAACGTGAACCTGCAGCATGAACTCCGGGCGGACTGGACGGCGACGGTCGGCTACGCCGGGGCCCGCGGCCGGCACCTCTGGCGCAATGCCGACGTGAACGTCCCCCAACCGACGTTCCTGCCCGACGGCACACCGTTCTATCCGACCGTGTTTCAGCGACCCAACCCGAACTTTTCGGCCATCGAACTGAAGTCGAGCGACGGTGACTCCTGGTATCGTGCGCTCATCCTCGAGCTGCGGAAGCGCTGGAGCCGGGGCTTCCAGGTGCAGACGTCGTACACCTGGTCCAGGACCGAAGACACGACGCAGAACGCGACGTTTTTTTCCGACTCGACGACGAGCGTCGTGTCGGCCATGCCCGAATTCATTCCCGGATATAACAAGGGCTTGTCCGACTTCCATGCCGAGCACACCTGGGTGTTCGGCGCCGTGTGGGAACTGCCCGACGTGGCCGACAGCGGCCTGCTGGCCACGCTCCTGAACGACTGGCAGGTGGCGACGATCGCCCGCGCGCGGAGCGGCAGCCCGCTGACCGTCTTCATCCAGACGAACTGGTCGCGATCGCAGTGGGCGCCGTCGTTCGGGCCGGGTACGGGGCCGGACCGGCCGAGCTACGCGCCCGGCCGTGGGCCCGACGATGCGGTGACCGGTCATCCCGATCGCTGGTTCGACCCGGCCGCGTTCGTGCTGCCGCCGCAGGGCACGTACGGCGACGTGGGCCGCAATGACCTCATCGGGCCCGACCTCCGGACGATGGACCTGGCGTTCACGCGCCGCGTCCCGTGGACGGCCATCGGGGCCGGCGGACGGGTCGAGGTGCGCGTCGAGATCTTCAACGTGTTCAACCGCGTCAACTTCGGTCCACCGTCGCTCGTGGCCTTCAGCGGAACGGTTGGCGACACGACGCCGCTCGCGTCGTTCGGTCAGGTTCGCAGCACCATCACCTCGGCGCGCCAGGTGCAGCTTGGCGCACGCATCGTGTTCTGATTGGAGTGGGGGAGTCATGAAGGGCAACGTAATTGTGGTCATTGCGGTGTGGCTGCTGGCCGTCGGTTCGGCGTCGGCCCAGACCATCGGGAGCACGGTCCAGGGCCTCGTCACCGACACGACCGGGTCGGTCGTGGCAGGCGCGCAGGTCGCCGTGACGAACGTCGACACGGGCGCACGCCTGGCGACACGCTCCGACGACGGCGGCTGGTTCCACCTCACGCTGGTGCCGGCCGGGCGCTACCAGCTCGAAGTCACCCAGAACGGCTTTCGCCGCCACGTGCGACCGGTCACGCTGGCCGTCAATCAGGGCGTGCGGGCCGACGTCGTGCTGGAGCCTGGCCCGGTGTCCGAGACGGTCACGGTGACTGCCTCCGACGTCATCCTCGACCGGTTGTCGGCGTCGCGCGTGACGCGCATCGCCCCGGACCGGCTCGCCAACCTGCCGCTCGACGGTCGCAACTTCCTCGACCTGGTGTTGCTCTCGGCCGGTACCACCGCGCCGGCGCAGGGCTCGGCCGGGTCGGTCCGCGGCGACTTCACGTTCAACGCGAGCGGGGCGCGCGAGGACAGCAACGTGTTCCTGCTCGACGGCGCCTATAACGTCGATCCGAAGCTCAACACGGTGGCGGTCAGACCTCCAGTCGATGCCATCCGCGAATTCGAAGTCATCACGAACCTGCCCGACGCGTCGTTCGGCCGGTCGGCCGGCGCCCAGGTGAACGTCATCACGCGGTCGGGTTCGAACCGCATGGGAGCCACGGCCTACGACTTCTTCCGGACGAGCGCGTTCAACTCGCGGAATTTCTTCGCGCCGGAGAACGAGCCGGCGCCCGAATACCGGCGCCACCAGTTCGGCGGCTCGGTTGGCGGGCCGATCGCGCGGGACCGCTGGTTTTTCTTCGCCGACTACGAAGGCACACGTCTGACTGAAGGCATCACGCGGCTGACCACCGTGCCGACGCTCGAGGAGCGTCGCGGGAATTTCTCGAACAGCCGGCTGCCGGCACCGTTCAACCCGTTCGCGCAGCAGCCGTTTCCGGGTGCACAGATTCCCGATTTCCTGCAGCACCCGACCGGCGCCGCCATCGCGGCGCTCTATCCCGAGCCCAACCGGCCGGGGCAGGTCGCCAACTTCGTGTCCTCGCCGGCTCTGGCGGACGACACGGACCAGTTCGACGTCCGGATCGACCGCGCCGGCCGGTCCCAGTGGATGGTCCGCTACAGTTTCGCCAACCGCGCTCTGTTCGAGCCGTTTGCCGGTCCCACGTTCGCCGCCGTGCCCGGCTTCGGCACAAGCGTGCCGCGGCGGGCCCAGAACCTGGTCGTCTCGGCGACGACGCCGCTCGGTGGCGCGATGGTCAACGAAGTGCGCGCCGGGTGGACGCGCGTGAAGCTCGGGGCGTTTCACGAAGGACAGGGCACGAGTCTCAATCAGGAACTCGGGCTTCCGGAACTGTCCGACGACCCGCGCGACTTCGGGCTGTCATACATCACGGTGGCCGGTTTCTCGCCGCTCGGCGACGAGTTCAACAACCCGCAGGAGAGCACGACCAACATGCTGCACGTGTCCGACTCGCTCAGTTGGACGCGTGGCCGGCATCTGGTGAGGAGGGGGGGCGAAGTGCGTCTGCTCGGCCAGGACGCGTACCGCGACGTGCAGTCACGTGGCTTCCTCCAGTTCACCAACCAGGCCTTCACCGGCAATGGGCTGGCCGATCTGCTGCTCGGTCTACCCACGGTCACCGGCGGGGCCATCGTCGACAACCCGCAGGACCTGCGGACGCACAGCTACGCCCTGTTCGTGCAGGACTCGATTCAGGTGGCGTCACACGTCACGTTCACGGCCGGGCTGCGCTACGAGTTCAATCAGCCGCCCGTGGATCGGAACAACCGCGTGACGTTGTACGACCCCGAGTCAGGCACGATTGTGCCCGTCGGCCAGGGCGGCGTGCCGCGCGGGGGTTACCGCCCCGACCGCAACAACGTCGCGCCGCGGCTGGGCCTGGCCTGGAGCCTGTCGGACTCCACGGTGCTGCGCGGCGGATACGGCATCAGCTACGATCAGGCGTCGCTGGCGCCGAACGAGTTCCTGTACTTCAACTCGCCGTACTTCGACCTGAACCTCTTCTTCTCGCTGCCGCCCGACTTCCTGCTGACGCTGACCGATCCGTTTCCGGCCGGATTCCCGCTGCCGCTGCCCGACTCGGCTACGGCCGTCCAGCGTGACCTCGCCACGGGCTACCTGCACCAGTGGAATGTGAGCCTGGCGCAGCAGCTCGGCCGCACCCGCTCGGTGGAGCTGGCGTATGTCGGGTCGCGCGGCCGGAGTCTGGTGGCCGCACGCGACATCAATCAGCCGGCGCCCAGTACGAGTCCGTTCAATCCGCGGCCCAACCCGTTCTTTGCCGACATCCTGATGATCGAGTCGCGAGCCCGGTCCGAGTACGACGCGCTCGAGGTCCGCTTCGACCAGCGCCTCGATCGCGGGCTGGCCTTTGCCGCCGCGTACACCCTGGGCCAGTCGATGGACGATGCCTCTGGGTTCTTCTCGAGTGCGGCCGATGCGAACTTTCCGCAGGACAGCAACAACCCGTCGGCCGAATGGGCGCGGTCGAACTTCGACGTGCGTCACCGGATGACGGTCAACGGCGTGTGGCAACTGCCGTTCGGTCCGGGCCGCCGGTGGCTGAAGGACGGCGTCGCCGGGCTCTGCCTCGGCAACTGGGACGTCCATGCCGTGGCGACGTTTGCGAGCGGCCGGCCGTTCACGGTCGCCGTCCACCCGGACATCGACATCTCGAACACCGGACGCACCAACCTCGGCTTCGGCTTCAATGACCGGCCGAACCAGACGGGCAGCCCCGACCTGGCCGATCCGTCCCACGACGGCTGGTTCAACACGGCGGCGTTCACAATGCCGCCGTTCGGTTCGTTCGGTGACGTCGGCCGCAACTCGCTCGAGGGACCGGGCTTCAGGAACGTCAACCTGGCGCTCGTGCGCGACGTGAACTTTGGTGCGAGCAGGCTTCAGCTCCGGATCGAGACGTTCAACCTGTTCAACTCGACGAACTTCGATCTGCCGGACAGCTTCCTCGGATCGCCGACCTTCGGGCAGATCCTGTCGGCCGGGGCGCCGAGACGATTCCAACTGGGGCTTCGCCTCGCGTACTGACACTGGCGGTTCAGGGGTCCTGAGGTCAGGACCCCTGAACCGTCGGACCGTCGTATGATTCCCCCATGCATTGGGTGGGATTCGCGTTGGGCGCGGCGGTGTCCTGGGGCATGTACGGGCCGGCGCTCCATGCGGGCCAGGTCAGGCTCGGCAGTCCGTTCCGGGCGCTGCTCTGCGTGGGCTTTGCCTACATGATCATCGGGATGGTCGTGCCGCTCGTGGCGCTGGCCACGCAGGGGGACTTGACCACCCGCGGGTGGAGCCTGAGCGGGGCGACGGGCGCGACGATCGCCGGGGCGCTCGGCGCGTTCGGCGCGATCTTCATCATCTACGCGTTCCGCGCCGGCGGCCTCCCGACCTACGTCATGCCGCTCGTCTTCGGCCTCGCGCCGCTCATCAACGTCATTTTCTCGATGTACCTGCACCCGCCGAAGGTGGCGCCAAACCCGCTCCTCTGGGTGGGGTTCGCGATGGTCGCGATCGGCGCCTCGCTCGTGCTGTACTTCAAGCCACAGGGCTAGCAGCGCCGGTCTTCGGCACGAGGCTGACATGGACGAGCAATCCCTGTTCGCGAAGTTCTGGGCTGCCGAGTCGCAGACGACGCGCACGGTGCTGTCGCGTATTCCTGACGGCTCGGACTACCGGCCCGACCCGCGCTCGCGCACCGCGCAGGAGATCGCGTGGCAGATCGTCTGCGAGGAGAGAGTCATCATCGAGGCGCTCGAAACCGGTACGCTGGAGTGGGTGGCCGAGCCGATGCCGGCCGCGATGGCCGACGTACTCGCCGCCTATGATCGCCAGCGCGAGGACATCGGCCGACGCTGGGAGGCGCTGCCCGCGGACCGCTGGGCAGGCAATCTGGCGTTCTTCGGCACACACCGCCCGGCATCGCCCATGGTCTGGAGCTTCCTCTTCGACCTGGTCCATCATCGCGGCCAGATCTCGACCTACCTGCGTCCCATGGGGTCGACGGTGCCGCAGATCTACGGGCCGAGTGGCGACGAGCCTTGAGACCGGCAGGCAGTCTCGACCACCTGGGTCGAACCCTCGCGTCAGTTCCCGCGCCTTCTCTCCCCGATGGCCCACAGGTACGAGGCGGTCCGCATGAAGATCTGGCCGTCCGAGATGGCCACCGTGCTCAGGCAGTACGGCGAGCAGTCGCCGGCGAGTGAGTTCGACGAGAGGACCTCGAACTTCGGCCCGGCGCGGAAGACCGTCGTCAGGCCCTCTTCCTCGGTCGTCACGTAGATCCTGCCGTCGGCCAGGATCGGCGACGCGCTATAGGTGCCGGAGGGCAGGCGCTCGGGTCCGTAGACGACGGCGCCGGTCTTGACGTCGAGGGCGTAGACCACGCCGCCGTCGCGCACGACGTACAGCAGCGTCCCGTCGCTTACCGGCGTCGGCACGTCCGGACCCTGGGCGAACTGCCACACGACATGGCTCGTCGACACGTCGCCACTGCCGCCCGGCCGGACGGCCGTCATCGGGTTGTTGCGCGTCGGGGCGATGACGAGGCCGCCGACGAAGGTCGGCGACGCGACGATGCGGTAGTTGCGGTTGTTCTGCGGGTTGAGGACGTCGGCCCGCCAGAGTTCGCGGCCGGTGGCCGGGTCGTGCCCGGTGATGACGTCGCCACCGGTGATGACGAGCTCGACCTTCCCGCCGCCGAGATCGACCCAGAGCGGGGTCGTGTACGAGTCGGGGGACTCGACGATGGCGTCGGTGGGCCGCTCGACGTGCCAGAGCGTCTTGCCGGTGGCCTTGTCGATCTTCAGCACGTAGGACGGGTCGTCCGTCTTCATGCCGTGGAGCACCTGCACGTACAGCGCGTCGTCCTGCAGCAGCGGCGACGAGGCATAGCCCCAGTTGAGCCCGAATTCGCCGTAGTCGGCTTGAATGTCACGCGACCAGACCTCGGTGCCCTTGAAGTCGAATGCCTTGAGGACGCCAACCCCGGTGAGCACCCAGACATGCCGGCCGTCGGTGACCGGCGAAGGCGACGACATGTTCTGCTTGCGCTGCATGTTGTTGCCGCCGGCGATCGGGCGCTTCCAGGAGACGGCCTGTTTGGCGCGGTCGACGGCCCAGAGCTCGAGGTCGCCGGTGTTGGCTCCCGTGGCGACGTTCAGGAAGATCGTGTCGCCCCAGATGATCGGCGTCGAGCCGCTGTAGGCCGGCAGGGGCAGCTTCCAGGCGACGTTGTCGGTCTCGATGCTCGCGCAGGCCAACGGCGTGAGCGGCCGGCCCTCGCGCTGGCCTCCGCGGCCGCCGCGCTGGGCACCGTCGGGCATCTCGAACGCCGCGCCCGTCACTTCAGGCCGCTCGGATGCCGGAATACACTTGGCACCCCAGGTAACGGGCAGCCCCGTCTCGGCACTCACGCCATTGTGCGACGGGCCGCGCCAGTGCGGCCAATTGTCGGCTAGGAGCGTTGCTCCAGCCATGAGCATGAGACTGAGCATGAGACTGAGGACACCGATCACGGAGAGCTGTTTGCGCATGGACATCACCCCTTGGCGTTCCTAACCGTACCGCGTAGATACGCGGTACTTCAAGGAGCGTTTCGCCGTCAGCGGCCGGTGCCGGCCAGGGGCGAGTTGCGCCTCTCGCGCTTTCTTCATCGCGTCTTCATGTTGCTGACCTCCCGATCGGCAGGCCCGAACTCGAGAAAGAACTGACCGGCCAGAAACGTGTGCTCGCGGAGTAATGCGAACCCTGCGGTCTGCAGCTCGGCGATCACGCGGTCCCGGTCGGGGTGATCGGTGACCTCCCGGCGATCCGGTCCCGGCGGAAAGTCCACGATCACCAGCCGGCCGCCCGGCTTGAGCGCCGCGCGAAGCCGGGAGAAGTACGGAACCCGGTTGCTGATGTGATGGTACGTGTTGCTGAGAAAGAGGACGTCGGCTGTCGCCGGCGCCAGGCCGGCGTCGTCTTCGGCGACAAGGCGAGCCTGGTAGTTCGACAGTCCGAGCGAGGCCGCGTCACGCTCGAGCGCGCTCACGGCGCCCGGGTCGATCTCGAGTGCCAGGGCCAGTCCCGTCGGACCGACCGCGCGCGCAAACCGGCGTGTGAAGTGGCCTGCCCCGGCGCCGATGTCGACGACGGTCTGACCAGTCTCCAGGCCGAGCGCGGCCACGACAGCGTCCGGTTGCCGGGCCGTCCCGGTGCCAGGCCCGGTGTGCGCGTGTGGCGGCGCGGCCGACTCGGGAATCGCGTCGGGCATCGGGGTGAACGCCAGCAAGTACTCGGGCATGTTGCCGCCACGCCGGGTGAACGGGTCGTCGACCCTCGCGACGAGGAATCCGGCGGCCAGGGCGTCCTGCTGCACGAAGTGGGGCGCGATCTGGTGATCGCGTTCCTGTGCCTCACGCGGGATGCCGCGACGCCCATCGGCGACGGGTTCGACGATGACGAGGCGGCCTGTCGGCTTGAGCGCTCGTCGAAGTGCCGCGAGCATCGCCTGGTGTTCGCGCATTTCGTGATACGCGTTGATGATGAGGGCGCCGTCGAGCGCGCCGGCCGGCAGGCGCGGGTCGTCGGTCGCACCTTGGATGATCTCGACGTTACTGTGGCCGTTGGCCTCAACGCGCCGGCGCAGGCGATCGAGCGACGCCGGCGAGATGTCGACGGCATACACGCGCCCCGCCGGTCCGACAGCCGCGGCCAGCCGCGTCGTGAAGAACCCGTCGCCGGCGCCGACGTCAGCCACCACGGCGCCGGGCTGCACGCCCATCGCCGCGAAGATGTCCGGAATCCGCTGCCACGACTCGCGCGAGGCCGCCTGCGCTGCCGGTGTGGGTGCCGAGACCGGCATTCCCGCGGCCGCCCACTCTTCGTAACCGCCGGTGAGCGCGCGGACGCGCGTGACGCCGAGCGACTCGAACCTCGTGGCGGCCCGCAGGCTCGTCTCCTCGGCCGGGCAACTGCAGTAGGTGACGATGTCGCGCCTCGACGTGCGAAGCTCGAGCGCCGTCTCGCGCCAGCGTTCGGGCGGCGAAAGCCGCGCGTTCGGCAGGTGACCGCGGCGGTACATCGCTTCGTCACGGACGTCGACGATAACGACCGCATCAGCCGCGATGAGCCGGGCAAGCTCGGCGATGCCGATGCGCGAAGGGTCGGTGGACGGCGCGGCCACCTGCGGCGCGCCGAAGACGATCGCGGCGCCGAGGAGCCAGACCGCGAGGGCCGAAGCGGTGAACAGTCGGGACAGCGTGCGTGGCATGGAGACCTCCATGCCACCGAGCGTAGAAAACCGCGTCCGCGTCGGGGTGGGCCCCGTGCAAGAAGTCTGTCAGTAAACCATGGACCTGGCCGCGATCCGCCCGCTCACTCGCTTCGAAGGGACGGAACGAGCGGCAGCCGCCGGAGTTGCCGCGTGGCCGCCATCGAGGCCAGCAGCCCCGTCGCACCCACGACGACAAGCCAGATGAGCGGCAGCAGGGGAGGCGTACCGGCCCGTTCGAGCAGCAGGGGCCCGATGGCGACGATCGCCGCCACCAGTCCGATACCCAGCCCGGCGCTGATGAGCGTGACGTTCTCGGCCAGGACGACCGTCTGCAGGTCGCGTCCCGTGTAGCCGGCCGCACCGAGCAGCGCCAGCTCGCGTCGCCGTTCGAGCACATTGCGCGCGATGACGGCCGCCAGGCCCAGGCAGCCGAGCACGAGGCCCAGCCCGCCGAGCGTCTGGAACGTCGACAGGTAGGTGTTCTCGACCTGGTGGAACGCGGCCAGCCGGCGCGTCGTCTCCTGCGCGTCCAGGCCGAACGGCTCGAGGCGCTCCTCGAGCATCGCGGCGACCTCCTGGACGCGCGCCGGGTCGGCCGACGCGACTTCGACAAACAGCACGTGATAGCCGGCCACGTCGGGGAAGAGCTCGCGGAAGGCCGGCTCGGCGACTAGAATCTCGCCCTGGAGGACCGTGTCCGACAGGGCCGCGACGACGCGCAACCGCGCGGGCCGGGCCGTGTCTTCGTCAATCGTGATGACGTCGCCCACGGCGGCATGCAGCACGTACTGCAGCGACGTCTGGTCGATAATGGCGGGCACGATGCCGTCGGCGTCGGCGGGCCCGAGCAAGTGCCAGGGATTGGCCCGGGTCTGGTCGGTCTCGGTCGTCGTGCGGCCGAAGCGGAAGCGGTTCGCGTCGAGGAACGCGGCCGGCAGGCCCAGCAGGCGCGGGCGCTGCGGGCGATAGAGATTCAGGCAGCTCGTGTCGTCGCCGGCGCGCAGACGCGCGGGCAGGAGCGTGACGCCGGCCATGTCCGGATCGTCGGCCGAGTACTGGAGGCCGAGGGCATCGCGCCCCTCAGCCGTCATCGGGTCGTGCACCATCGGGAGCTGCGACTCGGCCAGCAGGGCGAAGCCGCCCGTGCCCGAGTGCGGGCCCGTCTGCCCGTCGCTGTCCTTGCGGAACGAGTCCACCGACACGAGCAGGAAAACGGCTGCGGCGACCAGCCCCGCCGCGGCGAGACTGCGGCCCGGGCGCCACGACGCATTACGAACGCCGAGGCGCGCCACGCCCGCCGATCCCGAGGCCAGGCTGCCCGGTTGCTCGCGCCCCAGCCAGACCTTGAACGCCGCCAGTCCGCCGACGAGCACGAGCGCGCCGGCGCCGAAGAACGCACCCGCCGCCGGCATCACGGTGGACACGCCGAGCGCCGAGAGCGTCAGCGCTCCACCCAGCCCGAGTGCCGCGACCTGGCGGGCTCGGCGCGTGGCGACGACGCCGGCGAGCGCGTCACCGGACCCGGTCAGCAGTTGGCGTGGTGTCAGCCGGCTGATCTGGCTGACGGTGAGGCCGATTGAGACGAGTGCCGCCAGCCCGCCGGCCGCGACACCGGCTACGAGCGAGATCGCGTCGACGTGCAGCACCAGTCGAGACGTGCCGACCGCACCCGACCACCACGTCCGCAGGCCGTACATCATGAGCCACGCCCAGCCGACGGCGCCGGCGATGCCGGCAAGGCCCCCCGCCAGGGCGATCACGCCACCCTCGATGAGGAACAGCCGCCGCACGGCGGCCGGTGGCAGTCCGATCGCGCGAAGCACGCCGACCTGCGGCAGCCGCTGCTCGATGGCGAGCCGGAAGAATAGTGCCGCCAGGAGCAGCGCCGACACCATCAGGAAGAAGCTGAAGTACGAAAAGTACTGACCGAAGTCGGTGGCGCCCACCGCGGCGGCGCGCCGCTCGGCGCTGACGTTCACGATATTGAAACCCGCGCGAAGCGGACCGATCTCGCGTGCGAGATCAGCGCTGAGATCCGCGACGAGCTCCGGCGCGTCCACGTCTCCGGACCCGGTCCGCAGGCGAATCGACGTCGCTTGGCCATAGCGCGTCTGCCAGAGCGCCTGGCCGGCGTCCAGTGGGATGAACGCCTTCGGTGTCGCCCGGTAGCGCTCCCAGTACTCGTCGTCGACCGGACGCACGAGGCGGAGATCGATGGGGAACGGGGGATCCCAGTTGGAGAAGCTGGCCGCGTCGGTGATGCCCGGGTAGTCGGGGGCCAGCCGCCGGTCGGCCGCCACGCCGGCGATGGGCACGACGCCGGCCACCCGGAAGACCGCGCGGTCGGTGACCAGACGCCCCTCGTCGGCCCAGCGGTAGAACTCGAGCTCAATCGCGTCCCCGGCCGACGCGCCCAGGTCGCGGGCGGCCCAGTCGTTCAGGACGAGTGGCGCCTCGCCGGTTTGCGTCGCAAGCAGGTCGGCCAGCCGCGCGTCGCCGCCGCCATCCGGTCCGAGCGCCGTCACGAGCGAATACGGCACCGAGCGGCCGTCGATCGTCAGGCGGGTCGCCAGCCACGACAGCACGGGCGTTGCCAGCAGACCGCGTGCGCCGGCGACGCGCGTGACGACCGCGACGATCGGATCCGGAATCAGGCCCGCATCGTGCTCGACGATGAGGGGCGAGCCATCGCCGGGAGGGGCGATCGACAGGCCGAGGTCGTCGAGCGTGAGGGCGGCCGACAGGGCGTTTCTGACGTCGAGCGTGCCATCGTTCGAGCGTGCCGCCCCGGCGCTGATGAGGAGCGTGTTGGCGCGTCCGGAGAGGCCGAGGTCACGTTCGAGCCGGTCGACGGCGACAAACGCGGCTCGCACAGGCCCCTGGCTCGGGTTGAGTGAGAACTCGCCCATCGCGTCGACGGCGAGCGTGCCGCCCGCCGTGAGGCGCATGGTGCGGCCCACCTCGTCCTTGCGGCCGTGGAGGGAATCGAGCGGCACGTCGGTCGGTCGCGCCACCCGCACCAGGATCACGTCGTCGGCCTCGGGCCCGAGCTCAGCCGCCAGGTCGGGACTGAGCAGCACATGACTCGAGTCGGGCGCCCGCGCCGTGACGCCGTGGAACGCGAAGAAGCGGTCGTCAATGCCGTAGACGGCGACGTTGCTCGCCCGGCGTCCCGAGCCCGGATGCTCGACGACGCCCTGGAGCGACAGGAGCGGCACGATCGAGACATCGGACAAATCGGACTGCACGGCAAGCCGATCGGCCAGCGTCGATCCGAACGGAATCTCGGTTCCGACTACCGTGGCCGTGCGGCCCGTACGGCTCGCCGCCAGATCCGCCAGGCTGGCGCGCACCGATGTCCCGACGAGGAGCGATCCAGCGAGCACCGCAACCGCGCAGGCCACGCCCGCCACGGCGGCGAGCTGCGTGCGCCGGTAGAACCAGAGGCTGGCGAGCGCGAGGTGGACGAGCGTCATGGGATGTCGTGCAGGCGCCGGTCGGCGATCTCGGTTCGCCGGCCGAACCGGGCCGCGAACGTCGGGCTGTGCGTGACGGCTACGAGCATCGTCTGCTGCTCTGTGTGAAGGGCGACGAGCAGGTCCGCGACTGCCTCGGCCGCGGTGCGGTCGAGGTTGCCCGTCGGCTCGTCACAGAGCACGAGGGCCGGCCGATGCACGAGCGCGCGGGCGATGGCCACGCGCTGTCGCTCGCCACCCGACAGTTCGCCGGGGCGATGGTCGAGGCGCGCGCCAAGGCCGACGTCCCCGAGGAGCTGGCGGGCGCGCGCCACCAGCTCGGCTGGCGACGCGGGTCGTGTGGCCAGGGTCGGCACCAGGACGTTGTCGAGCGCCGAAAGCTGCGGCAGCAGCAGGTGGTCCTGGAAGACGAACCCGATCGTCCGTCCGCGAAACGCCGCTTGTTCGCGCTCACCGAGGTCGAACGGGTTCTGCGCGTTGATCGTCACCGTTCCGCTCGTCGGCGGTTCGAGCACGCCGAGCGTGTAGAGGAGCGTGCTCTTGCCGCTGCCCGACGGGCCCATCACGGCCAGCGACTGACCCGGCTCGAGCGTGAAGGACACGTCGTCGAGGATCGCGAGTGGTCCGCGGGGTGTGGCGTAGTGTTTCGACAGGTGATCGACGATCAGCACGGGCGTCTCTCGATTCAAGGCGACGGCGCTATCCCACCAGGCTGGCGTACACGCGCTCGGCGCTCTCCGCCATGTGGGCGCCACTGTAATGGGCCCGGACGCCGGCGGCCCCGGCGCGGCCGAGCACGGCGGCGCGGTCGCGATCGGTCAGCAGGCCAAAGAGCGCAGCGGCAAGGGCGTCCGGATCGCCGGGCGGCACGAGCAGACCACCGCCGGTGCGTTCGATGACTTCGGGGAACGCGCCGTGGCGTGGCTGGACGACCGGGATGCCGTTGGCCATCGCCTCGAGCACCGAGAGTCCCTTGGGCTCGGCGTAGGTGGACGGCACCGACACGATGTCCATCTGATGCAGGAGCGCGATCTTGCCGGCGCGGTCGGGCGCGCCGGCGTACGTGAAGTGGCCGGACAGTCCGTCGCCAGCCATCTGGCGTTCGATGTCGGAGAGGTAACCGCGGTGTTCGTCGAGCAGGTACCCGGCGGCCAGCAGGCGCGTGTCCGGCACGGCGGGCCGTGCGCGCAGGCGCCGGTAGGCCTCGACGAGCACGTGCAGGCCCTTCTCGGGTGCGATGCGCGCGAAGAAGCCAATCGTGTACGGCGGCGACGTCCGCGCCGGTTGCGCCTCGTGGCCGTCGAGCGTGATGCCGAGCCGCACGGTCCGGACGCGGTCCGGGGCGAGGCCGAAGTACCCGGACATGAACTCGCGGTAGTAGTCGCTGACCGCGATGAACACATCCACGTCGTCCAGGTGCCGGCCGATGAGGTCCATCGACTGCGACCGCCAGGGCTCGCGCAGGTTGTCGAGGAAGAGGTCCTCACCCTGGAGCGTGCAGGCGACCGGGACACCGAGCGCGTCCTTGAGCGGACGGGCGAGCGAGATCAGCAGCGTGAAGGGCAGGTTGATGACGTCGAAGGGCGGCAGGCCCTCGAGCCAGCGCAGCATCTTCACGATCTCCTTGCGCTGATGACCGGCCAGCCCCTGCAGCATCGACACGGTCATCGAGCCGAGGACCGTCGGATCGACCTTGATCTGCCGCTTCGAGGCCAGCTTCAGGACGGTCGAGTTGTCCCACAGCCGGTCGAGCATCGCCGGCGTGTGCCGGAAGAGCGGCACGTGCTGTTCGAGAAAGACGCTGACGCCGCCAAAGAAGACGTGTGCGTCGCTGACGTTGGCTTCGTCGGTCGTCGTCGGCGTGTAGATCGGCGCGAGCAGCACGTCGTGACCGCGCGCCTTGAGCGCGGCGGCCAGCGCGTTGTCGCGCAGGCACGAGCCGCAGTACATCTCCGCGGCGCCCGCCGTCAGGTAGAGCAGGCGCATCTGACCTCAGCCCGCCTTCTGGAATGCGCGCCGTCCGTACAGGTGCTCGAACAGGTTCCCCTCGTGAGGCTGATCCCAGACGATGGCGTTGGTCTGGATCGGACCGAGGTTGAGGCGGCCGACCAGGTCCGATTCGAGCAGGGCCCGGGTCAGGGCCGGGTCCTTGGTGAGCGCCGTCACGACGAGCGTCGAGCCGAGGCAGGCCGGCATTGCGGCCATCTCGTCCGTCGTCACGTCGACGACCGACACGTACGGGAAGAGGAACTCCCGGTTGGCAAGCGGGTGCGACGAGGACGTGCAGTGGACGACCGTCGGCAGCAGGAACGTGCTGCCCTCGTGGGTCACGAGCCGCGGTCCGCGGTGCTGCGCCGTCACGTCTTCGGCGCCGGGTTCGTCCAGGCCCGCGTCAATCTGCTGCGAGATGTGCGCGGCAACCTTCGGATTGACGAACGGGGCGATGGCCGCCGCCGGGTCGTCGGCCGACCGGGGCCCGATCGTCGCAAGGCGTGATGCCAGCGCGTCGGCGATCGCCCGTCCGTGTGCCGGGGTCCAGACGCCCGAGGCGTTGACGCACGACCGGCCGCCGTTGTCGGCCACCGATCCGGCCAGCAGATCGACATGGCGCGGCCAGTCGTCCACCAGATCCGGGCCGAAGAGGAGCTTGCTGTAGCCGGGGCCATGCAGCTCGATGCGCGGGTCGCCCGCGAACGAGCCGACCGCGCCGACGTCGCCGAAGAACATGCTGCGGCCGCACCGGCGGACGATCTCCCCGGCGCCCGCGTGGTCGCTCGGGAAGAAGGTGAACGCGTCGGCGGGTACCCCAGCCTTGATCATCGCCTGGATGACCCGGAACGGCGTCCACGGCTCGGCGCTGCCCGGTCGCAGTACGAGCGGCATCCTGAGCGCGATGGCCGGGACCCACAGGCCGTGCACGCCGGGCGAATTGTTCGGCAGGACGACACCGAGGGCGCGGGTGCGCGGGAAGAAGCTGACGGCCCGGCCGTCCACGTCGCCGTAGCCGCGGTCGAGGAGGCCCGGATCGAGTCCGCGCGTCAGCCCGCCCAGCACTGCACCGACGTGCTGCATGACCGACGCGACGCGATTCATGTTGCGCCGCACCATCACGTACGGCATGCCCGTCGTGGCCGAGAGCTGCTCGACGTAGTCGTCGGGCCGCTGGCGGTCGTCGCCGAGGGGCAGGGTGTCGTTCAGGAAGATGTCGGCCGCGGCGCGGGTGAGGTCGATGAGCCGGCTCGTCGGGATTGCCAGGAGCGCCGCCCGCATCTCGTCCTGGGCGAGCAGGTCACGCCGAATCAGGCCGACGTTGGCCTGACTGATTTCGGCAAACGGCCGGCCGGTGGCGTGATGCGGCGCGAGGGCGACGTCGAGGCTGCGATACGCACGACCACGGCGGAGCAGCGGGACGTGGAGCATGCCGACAGTTTATGGCACGGGGTCGTCAGTCCGGGCCGCGGGTCCGGCTTGCGGCCGGATGATCGCGTGTCAGATCTGATGCCACGTCAGCATTGCATGTCTACATTCGCTTTTTCTTTGTTTCTAATACAGTGAAATTTATCAGCTAGCAGGCCAGGTCTGCACGATACATATCTTGAGTACTATTGGTACTCTACTTGGGTATATAGTACTATTGGCCACGGAGGCATCGAGGAAGATGTGAGTCTCCCCGGCGCCGGCCGCTGGCCGTTTCCCAGGAGGGTCAGTCACATCATGAAGCACTACTGCACGGGGTTGCTGTTCGGCCTGATGATCGCGGTCGGCAGCACATCCGCCTTTGCTCAGGGCGGTGTCACCTCCTCGATCGCCGGTGTCGTTGAAGACATATCCGGCGGTACGATTCCCGGCGCGACGGTCGTTGCCAGAAACAACGCGACCGGTTTCGAATACACGGCCGTCACGTCCCAGAACGGCACCTTTACGTTCGGCGCCGTGCCCCCGGGCACCTACACGGTCACCATCACCCTCTCCGGCTTCAAGACCGTCGTCCAGACCGGCGTCGTCGTGCGTGCCGGCGTGCCGGGTGACGTGCGCGCGACACTCGAAGTCGGCGGCATCGAAGAAGTCGTCGAAGTGCAGGGGCGGAGCGAGATCGTGCAGACGCAGACTTCGGCGGTCTCGACGACGTTCGACGTCAACCAGATTTCGAACCTGCCGCTCATCAGCCGCAGCGCGCTCGACTTCGTCGTCAATCTGCCGGGCGTGAACACGCCGTCCGGCAATCGGCAGTCGACCGTCAATGGCCTGCCTCGCAGCGCCATCAACATCACGATCGACGGCATGAGCGTGCAGGACAATCACCTGAAGACCGGTGACGGCTTCTTCGCCCGTGTCACCCCGCGGCTCGACGCGGTCGAGGAAGTCACGGTCAGTTCCGCGGCGCAGGGCGCCGATGCGGCCGGCCAGGGCGCCGTGCAAATCCGGTTCGTGACCCGGTCGGGCGGCAACGCGTTCAGCGGCTCGGTCTATCACTACTTCCGATCCGATGCGCTCAACACGAATACGTGGTTCAACGAGCGCGACGGGCTGGACAAGCCCGAGCTGCTCCAGAATCAGCCCGGCTTCCGGGCCGGCGGTCCGATCAACATCCCCGGCGTGTACGACGGCACCGGGCGGATGTTCTACTTCGTCAATTACGAGGAGTTCCGGCAGCCGCAGACCATCCGGCGCAACCGCACGATTCTGACGCCGGCGGCGCAGGCGGGCGTCTTCAGCTACAACAGCGCGGCCGGTGTCCGAAGCGTCGATCTGCTGGCGCTGGCGGCGGCCAACGGACACATCCCGACGATGGACCCGGCCGTGGCGCAGCTTCTGGCCGACATCCGCAGCTCGACGAGCGGCGCCGGTTCGATCACCGATCTGGAAGACCCGGTCCTGCAGCGCTTCAGCTGGAACGTGAACCAGCGCTCGCTCAACAAGTATCCGACGGGCAAGATCGACTTCAACGTCAGCGAGAACCACCGTTTCACGGTGTCGGGCAACTGGCATCACATCAACTCGAACCCGGACACGCTCAACGGCCGCGATCCGCAGTTCCCGGGGATGGCGGTGCAGGGCACGCAGGACTCGTATCGCTACACGATCTACGGTTCGCTGCGGTCGACGCTCCGCGGCAGCATCGTGAACGAGTTCAAGGTGGGCGGCACGGGGGGCCCGACCTACTTCGCCAACGAGATTGGCAGCTCGATGTGGAGCAGCCCGTTCGGCAACGAGGCCGGCTACAAGCTCGGGATCAGCGCGGCGGACATCAGCAACCCGAGCAGCGGGTCGTCGACCAGTTCCCGTGAGGCCTCGACGAAGATCCTCGAGAACACGGTCAACTGGGTGCGTGGCGCGCACAGCTTCAATTTTGGCGGCGCCTTCACGCAGGCCGACGTCTGGCTCTACAACCAGACGCACGTGCCGACGATCACCTTCGACGTCGCGAC
>DATKDF010000204.1:0-22577 GCA_035512795.1 Vicinamibacterales bacterium | reverse complement strand
CGTGCCCGCGAAGACGTCGTTCGGATACGCGTCGACCCGGAACTCGACGAGCTGGCCCGGCCGCACCTTGCCGATCTCGGCTTCGTCGACGCCGCCCGTGAGGCGCAGCTCGCGCAGGTCGGTGGCGATCACGTAGAACTGCGCCACGTTCACGCTCGACTGCACGGCCTGGCCGACGTCAACGAGGCGATTGACGATGACGCCCTCGATGGGCGAGTAGATCTTCGTGTACGCCAGGTTGAGCTCCGCCTGCTGCAGGTTCGCCTCCGCCGACACCAGCTGCTTCTCGGCAGACGCGATCTGGGCATTGCGGTTCTTGACGGCCAGGTCGGCCGCCTCGACCTGTTGCAGGTTCACGAGGCCCTTCTCGTAGAGTTCCTGGCTGCGCCCGAGCGTCCGCTCGGCGTCCATGAGCTGCACTTTCTGGTTCTCGATGTCGGACACACGCTGCTCAATGTTGGCCTGCTGGATGCGCACCTGTACCTGGAAGAGGCTCGGATCCAGTTCGGCGAGGAGCTGGTTCTTCGTCACGATGTCGTTGAAGTCGGCATGAATGGTCATGACGATGCCCGACACCTGGGAGCCGATGTTGACGGTGCGGAGCGCCTCGATCGTGCCGGTGGCCCTGACGGCTTCGGTCACGTCGCCGCGCGTGACCGCCGCCCGGACGATCTCCGGCTGTTCGACGGGGCGCGTGCTCTGGTACCAGTAGTACCCGCCTGCGCCGGCCGCAATCAGAATCAGTAACGTCGCCAGCTTCTTCATGATCCGCTAATCCTCTACACTCGCTCCGGTTGGGACTGGGGCAAGCCTCGCCGCAGTCCACTCAGACCCTCTTCGAACACCGTGTACATCGTCGGCACGAGCACGAGCGTCACGAGCGTCGACGCCGCCAGCCCGCCGATCACCACACGCGCCAGCGGCGCCTGCAATTCGCCGCCCTCGCCGAGGGCGAGGGCCATGGGCAGGAGCCCCAGAATCGTCGTGAGCGACGTCATCAGAATCGGCCTCAATCGGGTCCGGCCCGCCCGCTCGACCGCCTCGCGGAGCGCCAGGCCATCACGGCGCCTAAGGATGTTCGTGTAGTCGACCAGGAGGATGGCATTGCTCACGACGATCCCGGCCAACATGATCACTCCGATATACGCCTGAAGACTGAAGGACGTTGCCGTCAGCAGCAGGAGCGCCACGACGCCTATCGACGCGCCCGGCACGGAGAACATGATGATGAAGGGATCCTTAAGAGATTCGTACTGCGACGCCATGACGGCATAGACGAGCAGCACCGCCAGGAGCAGCAGCACCCGCAACTGCTGGAAGGCCTGCGCCTGCTGTTCGGCCTCGGCGCCGAAGCCCACCGAGAAGCCCTGCGGTACGGCCAGCTCCGGCAGCCGCACCCGGACGTTGTCGATGGCGGCCGACAGCGGCATGGTGCCGTCGAGTTCGGCGTTGACGCGGAAGATGCGCTCCTGGTTCTTGCGATCGATCTGCTGCGGGCCGGTCTGCGTGTCGACGACGAGCAGGTTCTTGGCCGGCAGCACCTGGCCCGACGGCGAGCTGATCAGGATGTCGTCGACCGATTGCACCCGGTCGCGGTCTTCCTCGCGCAGGCGGACCACGATCGGATATTCCTTGCCGCGCTCGCGGTAGAAGGCGGCCTGGGTCCCGCCGATGTTCGTCCTTATGGTGTTGGCCACGCCCGAGACGGACAGGCCGAGCATCGCGGCCTTCGGCCGGTCGATCCGAATCGCCAGTTCGGGCCGGCCGGCCTCGCGGCTGATCTGCGGGTTGGCGATGCCCGGCGTCCGCTGCAGAATGGCCAGCACGCCTTCCGACACCCGCCGGGCGTCGGCCAGGTCGTAGCCGCGGATCTCGACCGCCACGCGGCTGTCGTCGTTGCCGCCGCCGAGCAGCCGGTTGATCTGGTTGTTGCCGCCGGACGCCCGCGTGGTGATCGTGACACCGGGCAGGCCGACGAGAACCGCGCGCAGATCCTGGGCGACCTGTTCGCTCGTTCGGTCGCGCTCGGCGCGCGGCACGAGCTTCAGCGTGATGTTCGAGCTGGCCCCCCCGCCCCCGAAGAAGCCCCCGCCCTGCGACGAGGCGACGAGGGTGGTCGCCTCCGGCACGGCGGTGCGCACCATCTCCTCCAGGCGCAGCGACACGGCGTTGGTGAACTCGATGCGGCTGCCGATGGGCATCCGCGCCGTCACCGACACCTCGCCTTCGTCGGTCTGCGGCAGCAGCTCCGACGGGATGCGAGGCAGAATCATGAACGCCAGGACCGTCAGCGTGACGGCGCCCCCGACAATCGTCGGCCGATGCTGCAGCGCCGCGTGCAGCAACCGCCGGTAGCCGTTGTCGAGGCCGGTGAAGCCGCGCTCGCTCATGGCGAACAACCGGCCGAAGATGCCGCGGCGTTGCTCGATCGGAGGCGGGAGCCGGAGCAGCCGCGAGGACAGGACCGGCACGACCGTCACGGCGACAAAGAGCGCCATCGTCAGCGAGAAGATCACGACGATGGACAACTGCGTGAAGATGACGCTCGAAACGCCCGTCAGGAACAGGAGCGGCACGAAGACGGCGATGTGGGTGAGCGTGGAGGCCAGAATGGCCGACCAGACCTCTTCGCTGCCGTCAATGGCCGCCTGGAGACGGGGCTTGCCCATCTCCATGTGCCGGTAGGTGTTTTCGAGCACGACGATCGACGCGTCGACGATCATGCCGATGCCGAGCGCCAGGCCGCCAAAGGTCATCGTGTTCAGGGTGAAGCCGGCAAAGTAGAGCAGCGCGAACGTGCCGATGACCGAAATCGGGATCGACGTGCAGATGATGAACGTCGCTCGCCAGTCGCGGAGGAACATGAAGATGACACCGACGACGAGGAACGCCCCGAGAAACGCCGCTTCACGGACCGAGGCGATCGACCGCTCGATGAACGTCGACTGATCCTGGAGCACCGTCAGGAACAGGCCTGGCACCTCGCGGTTGATGCGCTCCACCTCGGCGTGCACCGCCGTCGCGATGGCGACCGTGTTCTTGCCCGACTGCTTGGTGACGCGCATCCGCACGCCCGGCTTCCCGTTGATGCGCAGGAACGATCGTTCGTCCTCGGTCGAATCACGGACCTCGGCGATGTCGCGCAGGTAGATCGGCACGTTCCCGCGCGTGAAGACGACGAGGTTACGGAGCTGATCGATGCTCTCGAACTGGCCCTGACTCCGGAGCAGGTAGGTCGTGTCGCCCTCGTCGATCTCGCCGAGCGGCACGTTCTGGTTCTCCGTGCGGATCGCCGCGACGACGCGATCGACCGGCAGGTCGAGCGCCGTGATCTTCTCGCGCGACAGTTCGACCCGCACCTGCCGGCGCAGACCGCCGTCGACCGTGACGGCCGCGACGCCTTCGACGCGTTCGAGCCGCGGGACCAGATCCGTCTCGGCCATCTCGCGCAGGGTCACACGGTCGTAGTCGCCCTCGACGCCGAGCTGGATGATGGGCGAGGCGTTGGCGTCGAACTTGAAAATGGTCGGCGGGTCGGCCTCTTCCGGCAGCCGGCCGCGCACCCGGTCGACGCGCGTCCGCACTTCGTCGGCGGCCTCGTTCAGGTCGGTGCCCCAGGCGAAGTTCAGCCGGACCGTGCCCTGGCCCTCCGACGCGGAACCGTTGATCTGCTCGAGACCCGGCACGGCGGCCAGCGTCTGTTCGAGCGGCCGGACGATCAGTTCTTCGATTTCCAGCGGGCCCACCCCGGCATAGCTGACCCGGACAGTGAGGCTGGGATACGTGACGTCCGGCATCAGGTCCACCGGCAGGCGCCACAGGGCCAGGAGGCCCAGCAGGACGACCACCGAGGCAAGCATGAACATCGTGACCGGCCGGTGAATCGCGATACGCGGAATCGTCATGTCAGACCCTGGTCTCCATCGGTACTCACGCCGGCGTCGGCTACGGCCGCAGGCCGCCCGGCACGCCGCCGTCACGGCCGCCGCGGCCGGGGACCGCGGCGTTCTGGCCGCCTCGCGCCGCGTCATTCACGAAAATGAGCCGATCCCCGTCGCGGAGCGCGAGCGCGCCCGCGGTGACAACCCGCTGGCCCTCGGTGAGCCCCTCGACGATTTCGATGAGGTCGCCGTCCTGGATCCCGGTCGTGACCGGCTGGAAGCGCGCAGCTTCCTCGAGGGGCACGAACACGCCGCGCACGCCGTTGACGTCGACGACGGCATTGCGCGCCACGGTGAGCGCGTCGGGCTTGCGTTCGACGGTGAGCCGGACGCGGGCATACATGCCCGGCTTCAGCCGGAAGCCGGGGTTCGGGACCTCGATCTCGATCGCGGCCGTCCGCGTCGCCGGGTCGAAGACCGGGGCGACGCGGCGGACGGCCCCGGCGAAGTGCTCGCCCGGGAAAGCATCGACGGCCACCTCGGCCGCGACGCCGACGCCGACGCGCCGGAAGTCACGCTCGACCACGTTGACGACGAGCCGCACCGTGCTGATGTCGACGACCGACAGCACGACCGTGTTGGCGTTGGCAAACGCGCCGGGGTCCAGGTTGCGCCGGCTCACGAACCCGTCGACCGGCGACTGCACGGTCGTGTTCGACAGGGTGATCGTCAGTTCGTCGATGCGGGCCCCGGTCTGCACTTGCTGGGCCCGGGCCACGGTGAGCTGCGACGCGGCGGCGCTCTGGCGCGCCTCGGCGTCCTCGAGGTTCTGGCGCGACACGATGCCGGCCTCGAAGCTCGCCTTGGCGCGTCCGAGTGCCAGGTCGGCCACGCGCAGGTCGTTCTCGCGATTGGCCACGTTGGCCTTGTTCACGTCGAGGCTCGCCTGTGCCTGGTTGATCTGCTCGCGAATCTCGCGGTCCTCGATCTTGGCCACCATCTGCCCGCGGGCGACGCGGTCGCCCAGCCGCACCGGCAACGCGTCGATGCGGCCCCCGACGCGCGGCACGATGTCGACCGTGGCCAGGCCGATCAGGTTGCCGACGACCGTGACGTAGTCGGTGAGCGGCTGCCGCGAGACGACGCCGGTGTCGACCGTGATCGGGGCCCGCCCGCCGCGCCCGCGGCCGGCGTTGGCGCCGGCCCCGGCGGCGCCGGCCGTACTCGTCCCGGTCGGCTCCGCGGTGTAGAGGTACACGCCGGTGCCGAGGGCGCCGAGCGCCAACATCGCGAGCACGATCCTACGCATGGGCGGCGACGGTTTCTGTGGCCCGCAGGCGCACTAGCGGCCGACCTTCTGCACGCGCTCGAACTCGGCGACGGCGTTCAGGTAGGCGATGATCCGTGACAGTTCCGTGAGCCGCGCGTTGGTCAGCGTGTTCTGCGCCAGCGCGACGTTGTAGTTATTCGACATCCCGACGTCGAAGCGTACCTGCTCGGCGTCGGCGTTCCGCTCAGACACTTCACGCGCCTTAATCGCGCCCTCGAGCTGCTTGAAGGTGTTCGTCACGGCGAGACCGGCGTTGTACACCTCACTGGCGACGGTCAGTTCCTGCGACTTCAACGAGACCAGCGTCTGGTCGAGCTGGAGTTGCGCCCGGGCATAGCTGGCGCGTGCCGCCTTCATGCCCAGCGGATAGTTGAAGGTGAAGCCGAACGTCCACGTCGGATTCTCGACGCCTGAAATCAGGCCCAGCGCGTCGTTGTAGGCCCCGGCGGTGCCGGCGAGGCGGTAACTGGTGGTGGCTTCGAGTGACGGGCGCAGAAGATCCCTCGTCACCTCGAGGTTCAAGCGGCTCATGTCGATGCTGCGCCTGGCCTGCACGAGGTCCAGTCGCCCGTCGAGCGCCGCCGTGGCCGCGATCGCCGCGCCGGCCGCGTCCACCGTCGGCCGCTCGAACGTCGGCAGGTCGACCGGGTTGATCGTGGTGCTGTAGATCGGGTCATCTGGTCCGCTGGCGAGAAGCCGCTTCAGGTTGAGCTCGGCCGTCTGCCAGGCGATCTCGGCGTTGAGGACGGCCTGCTCGGCGTTGACGACCTGCGTCTCGGAGGTGGTCGTCTCAATCGGCGCCATCGTGCCAATCTCCACGCGGATCTTGTTGTCCTCGAACTGCCGGCTCGCCAGTTCGAGCGCCAGCCGCTGGATCTCGATCTGCTCGATCGCCTGCTTGAGGGCCCAGTAGGCCTGTCGAACGCTGGCCCGCGTGTTCTCGGTGAGCGATTCGAGTTGAAGGTCGACGATCTCGCGCTGGACCTGCAGCGTCCGCAGTTGGTTCCGCGTCGCGTCGATCCTCAACCCGGCGAGCAGCGGCTGCGAGTAGTTGAAGTTGACCGACGTCGAGAAGCTCGGGTTGAACCGGTTGGTGACCTGGTTGCTCGAGCTCCGGTTGTTGTTGAAACTGATCGACATGTCGCCGCCGTACCACGGCAGGGCCTGCGCAAACGACGTGTTCCCGGACTGGCTGAGACTGGACACCCTCGAGACGCCGTCAATCGAGAAGTTGCTGGTGGTCGTCGCATTGTTGTAGTTGTAGGTGCCTGTCAGCCGCGGGTCGAACGCGGCGCGCGCACCCTGCAACTGGTAGTCGACGCCCTGCGGGTTCATACGCGCGACCTTGAGATCGAGGTTGTTCTCGAGCGCGACCGCGTAGGCGTCCTCGAGCGACATGTTGCGCAGTGTCGCGCCGGCCACCTCGGGCGGTTTGGCGCGACCCACCACGTATCGCTCGACCTGTACGGCCTGGGGCCCGCCGGTCGAGGCCTGCTGAGCCTGTCCGGCCCAGGCCGTCGAGGTCAACAGCAGGGCGCCCGTCGTCCAGGCCGCTACCGTCACGCTCCGCAGAGTGTTCGTCATTAGCTGGTGCTCCTGTCGCCGCGACCGGACAAGGGGTGCCGGCCGCTCCAAAGTCGTCTGTCGGCGGGCTACCGGTTCGGTGAGCTGCTCCGGCCGCCGCCCCGCAACCGTCGATCGCGGGCCTCCTGAAGTTCCTTGATCCGGGTGAATTGCTCGTCGGTCAGATCGCGCGACATGCGGTAGAGCATGATATTGCGGCTCTCGCTGAGCTTGGCGTAGAGCGACTGGACCCGCGACGCCTGCACGGCGAACTCGTCGATGCTCACGCGGCGGTCACGCGCCATCTGATTGAGCAGCTGGCCCTGCCGGGCCCACTCCCTGATGAACGGCGCCAGCTCGGTCTCGCGTTCCTTGACCATCGCCTCGAGCCGTTGCACCTGCGCGGCCGACAGGCCGGCGTCCCGCTGAACCTCTTCGTCGCGCCACCACCGCCACCGGCCGGCCGGCGGCAGGAAGTCGGCGCGCTGCTGCTGGCGCTGAGCCTGGCTGTTGCTGCGCTGGCCGGATGGCGCCGTGCCACCGCGCTGCGCATGGTCGGCGTCGGCCCCGGCCGCCCGATCGACGCCGCGCTGGGCCCAGGCCCCCAGCCCCCAGCCACCCGTCGCGGCGGCCACGAGAACGACAGCCAGGGAGCCGGCCAGCCAGGCCGTCCGGGTCATGGAACTTCCGAGGGGCTTACTATCGCTCACGCTTCGACTTACGTCTTTCGACCGCCGGTCGTTTACGCCCCCCAGGGGCTGCCCGGGCCCGGCCACCGGCTCAGCCGGGGTTCACGCCTGCGAACCGTTCCAGCCGTTCGACGACTTCCCCGACGATATTGTTCGGAGTCGAGGCACCCGCCGTCAGGCCGATGCGCCGGGCCCCATCGGCCAGCCACCCGGCCGTCTCCATTTCGGCGATCGCGGCCGTGGACGGGGCTCCGACCGGACGGTGCCGGATGAGGTCGGCCGAGACCAGGCAATCCGGGTCGGCCACGTGGAACGTCGGCACCCGTTCGGCGCAGATCCGGGCCAGATTGCAGGTGTTGCTGCTGTTGTAGCCGCCGATGACCACCATCAGGTCGAGCGGATCGGTATCGAGCAGCTGGATGACCGCGTCCTGGCGCTCCTGGGTGGCGCTGCAAATCGTGTCGAAGGCCCGGAACCGGCCGGCCGCCTCATCCGGGCCGTACCGGTCGACCATGGCCTGGCGGAACATCTCGCCGATCTTCAGCGACTCGGCCATCAGCATGGTCGTCTGGTTGGCGCACCCAATCCGTTCGAGATGGCGGGCCGGGTCGAAACCCGGCGAGACGCCTCCGCCGAGCCGCGCGAGGAGCGCGGCCGGGTCGCCGCCGTGACGAATGAAGTCGCAGGCGATACCGGCCTCCTCTTCGTCGCGGACGATGAGGAAGTGCGCGTCCGGGTACTGCGTGGCCTGCGAGGCCGTGGCGCGCGTTTCCTCGTGTGTCACCTTGCCGTGGATGACCGACGTGAAGCCCTCCTGCGCGTAGCGGCGAACGTTCTTCCAGACGTTCAGAACCGAGCCGCACGTCGTGTCGACGAGCGTGCAGCCGCGCGCGTCGAGCCAGGCCAGGTCGCCGACCGACACGCCGAAGGCGGGCAGGATGACGACGTCGCCCGGCCCGAGCGACCCGCGGTCCTCGCCCGGATCGGAGAGGATGCGGATGCCCTGCGCGCGCAACTGGTCGTTGACGTGCGGGTTGTGGATGATCTCGCCCGTCAGGAACACCCGGCGGTCGGGGAATTTCTTGCGCGTCTGATAGGCGTAGTCGACAGCGCGGTCGACGCCGTAGCAGAAGCCGAATTCGCGGGCCAGATGGATCGTGAGTCGTCCGCCGCGGCGGACGAACCCGTCGGCCCGCATCTGCTCGATGAGGCCGCTATGGTAGGCCGCGGTCAGTTGACCGGCGACGGCCTCCTTCAGGTCGAGTCCCTTGCGGAAGATGATCGAGGGCATCAGCGGATCGGCAGCCGTCCGCGGGCGGAACGGCATCCCGGTATTGTAGCGGCTGCGGCCGGCTGCGGCGCGGCGTCAGCCGCCGACACGGGTCGAGACGATCGTATCGATGGCCCGGGGCGTCATCTCATCGAGTACACCGGCAGGCGTGCCCCTGAGCGAGCTGTTCTCGATGTCGAAGTCGAAGAACGAGGTGCCCGTCGCCGGCGGGGGTGAGGTCGCCACCGCCGCCCGATCGGCTGCCGACTGCGAGGACCCGGCCAGACGGGCCGTGACCTGGCCCCCAATCAGGCCGAGCACGAGGCCCGCGGCGGCCGCCACACCGACCCATCCGGCCGCAACCCGGCGGCCATCCTGGCTGTTGGTTTCGCCGCGCCGAGGCGCCGGAAAGGCGATGACCCGCTTGGGCTGGTCGAGCTGAGCCAGCCGGCGGAGCACCTGCGCCTGCTGGCCGGCCAGCCGTTCGGCAGTGAAAATGTCGTCGGCGGTCTCGAGGCCCGTCTGCGAGACGTCGTCCAGCCACCGATTCAGTCCGGCCGCCCGACCGGCGCAGAGGTCGCACTGGTCGAGATGGGCCGGTCGGTTGCCCGCGAGGAGCGCCTCGAGGAGAGCAGATTCGGCCAGATGGCCCCGGCGCAACAGCGTGTCAGCGAGCCGCACGGGTTCCCCTCCTCTGCACCGATGTGTCGGCAGCCGCGCCGTGGGTCAGCAGGACGCGAAGCCGTCTGATGGCCCGAAACAGATGCACGCGAACAGTCGATTCGTTCAGTCCGGTCATCGTGCTCACTTCCCGCGAGGTGCACCCCTCGAAATGGCTGAGGATGAACACCATCCGCTGCCGTTCGGGGAGCTTGCCGAGCGCGGTCATTACCTGCGCGCGGCGTTCGGCCGACAGCAGCCGTTCCTCGGGGCTCTGGCCCCGCGACGGCAGATAGTCGGCCGGATTGCGTTCGACCCCGTATGCATCCACCGGCGTCGGTGCCAGCCACCGTTCGCGCCGGCGCCGCGCCTTGATCCGGTCGAGGCACCCATTGATCAGAATGCGCGTGAACCACACCTCGAACGGCAGTTCTTCGCGAAACGTCCCGATATGGGTATACGCCTTGACGAGCGCGTCCTGAACGGCCTCGTCGGCGTCGGCCGCATCGCGCAGGTAGTGATACGCGATGCGCGCGGCGCGCCGTTGATGTCGGCCCACCAGCTCGGCGTACCGCTCGCGGGCCTCGTCGGTCCGTCCGGCCGCGTGCAGGGCCTTGACGTCGATGGCCACTCGGGCATCGGCCTCTCGAGGGCTCACGGCTGGTGTCTCAGTCCCTGACATGTGGATACGTCCCGTCGCGGGAGGTGTTTACGGAGCCATTCTAGCAGGGTCGGCCGGCCGCGTCCGGCGGCGGCGGGCCGGCCGGGGCCCGTTTTCGCCGGGCGCGCAGTACAATAGGCCGTTTGTCTCGGGACCGGAGGGAGACGTCCATGTCGCAGGGTGAGCGGAAGGTGGGACTCGATGCGGTGGGGATCGAGGGGGCCGGCCAGGTGCACTGGACACCGGCGGTGGCGACCCTCTACGAGGAGGCGGTCCGCCGGCGCGAGGGCGTGATCGCCGCCAACGGTCCACTCATCTGCCGCACCGCTCCGCACACCGGCCGGTCGCCGAACGACAAGTTCATCGTCCGCGAGGCGTCGAGCGAGCAGCATGTGGCCTGGGGCAAGGTCAATCGCCCGATTGACGCGGCGGCCTTCGACGGCCTCCACCGGCGGATGATGGCGCACCTCACGGGGCGCGAGCTGTTCGTTCAGGACTGCTGGGCCGGCGCCGATCCGGCCTTTCGCCTGCCCATCCGGGTCATCACCGAACGCGCGTGGCACAGCCTGTTTGCGCGCCACCTGTTCATTCCCGAGCCCGACCCGAGCCGGCTCGCGTCGCACGAGCCGCAGTTCACCGTGATCGACGTGCCGAGTGTCACCGCCGACCCGAAGGTGGACGCGACCAACTCGGAGACGTTCATTCTGGTCAACTTCGCCCGGCGGCTCGTGCTCATCGGCGGCACCAACTACGCCGGCGAGATCAAGAAGTCGATCTTCACCGTGATGAACTACCTCCTGCCGCTGCGCGACGTGATGCCGATGCACTGCTCGGCCAACATCGGCCCGGACGGTGATGTCGCGCTCTTCTTCGGGCTCTCGGGCACGGGCAAGACGACGCTCTCGAGCGACCACGCGCGCCAGCTCATCGGCGACGACGAACACGGCTGGAGCCGCGCCGGCGTCTTCAACTTCGAAGGGGGCTGCTACGCCAAGATGATTCGGCTCTCGGCCGAAGCCGAACCGCAGATCCACGCCACCACGCGCCGGTTCGGCACGGTGCTCGAAAACGTCGTCTACGACCCGATCACGCGCGATCTGAACCTGGACGACGATGCGAACACGGAGAACACCCGCGGCGCCTACCCGCTCGGGTTCATCGACAACTCCGTGCCGGGCGGGCAGGGCGGCCATCCGACCAACGTGATCATGCTGACGGCCGACGCCTTCGGCGTGCTGCCGCCGATTGCGAAGCTTTCGCCCGAAGCGGCGATGTACCACTTCCTGTCGGGCTACACGGCCAAGGTGGCCGGCACCGAGCGCGGCGTGACCGAGCCCAAGGCCACGTTCAGCACGTGCTTCGGCGCCCCGTTCATGGTGTGGGATCCGAACGTCTATGCCCGGCTGCTCGGCGAGCGCATCGCGCAGCATCAGTCGAAAGTCTGGCTCGTCAACACGGGGTGGACCGGTGGGCCGTACGGCACCGGCTCGCGCATGAAGATCGCGCACACCCGCGCGATGATCGATGCCGCGTTGTCCGGGGCGCTCGACGACGTGGCCTGCGACGTCGACCCGGTGTTCAACCTCGCGGTGCCGAAGACGTGCCCGGGGGTGCCGGCCGACGTGCTGACGCCACGAAAAACGTGGAAGGATGCCGCCGCCTACGACGTGCAGGCGGGGAAGCTGGCCCGCATGTTCGCCGACAACTTCAAGACGTTCGAGGCGACGGCGACGCCGGAGGTCAAGGCCGCAGGACCGAAAGGGTGACAGAGGGCAGAGCCCGACTGGCTCCGCCTGGACCGTGACATGAGCTGGGAACCGGTGATCGGGCTCGAGGTGCACGCCCAGTTGCTGACCTCGACCAAGATCTTCTGCGGGTGTGCGACCGCGTTCGGGGCGGCGCCGAACACGCACGTCTGTCCGGTCTGCCTCGGTGCGCCAGGCGCCCTGCCGGTCCTCAACCGGCGCGTGGTCGAGTTCGCGATTCGCGCGGCGGTCGCTCTCGGCTGCGACGTCCAGCGCGAGTCCGTGTTCGCGCGCAAGAACTACTTCTATCCCGACCTGCCAAAGGGTTATCAGATCTCCCAGTACGATCGACCGCTCGCTCTTGGCGGGGTCGTCGATCTGCCCGGGGCAGGTGCCGGCCGGCAGGTGCGGCTCACGCGGATCCACCTCGAAGAGGACGCGGGCAAGTCGCTGCATCACGGCTTTCCGGACTCGGCCACGGCCACCTATCTCGACTTCAACCGCGCGGGCGTGCCGCTCATCGAAATCGTCACCGAGCCTGATCTGCGGACCGCCGAGGACGCGGCCGCCTGCTTCTCGCGCCTGCGGGACATCCTCGTGGCCATTGGCGTCAACGACGGCAACCTCGAAGAGGGCAGTCTGCGCTGCGACGCGAACATCTCGGTCCGGCCGGCCGGGCAGGACGTGTTCGGCGTGAGGACCGAGGTCAAGAACGTCAACTCATTCCGGTATCTGCAGAAAGCACTCGAGTTCGAGATCGCCCGGCAGAGGGCCGTGCTCGAATCGGGCGGAACGGTCGTGCAGGAAACGCGGCTCTGGGACAGTGCCAGCGGCCGCACTGAGCCGATGCGCAGCAAGGAAGACGCGCACGACTACCGGTACTTTCCCGATCCCGACCTGCCGCCCCTCGTGGTCGACGACGCCTGGGTGGCCGAGGTCCGTGCGACGCTGCCGGAGCTGCCCGAGGCCCGCAAGGCCCGCTTCGCGACTCGCTACGGCCTGTCGTCCTACGACGCCGACCTGCTCGTGCGGGTGCTCGCCGGCGGGGACTACTTCGAAGCCATGGTGGCGGCCGGGGCGCCAGCCAAGGCGGCGGCCAACTGGCTGTCCGGGGAAGTGTGGCGCCGGCTGAAGGAGGGCGGAGCCGAGGACCTGTCGGCGCTTCCGATTTCCGCCGAGGCGCTGGCCGAGCTCGTCCAACTGGCCGAGTCCGGGGTGATCTCGAGCTCGGTCGCCAAGGACGTCCTCGAGACGATGTGGACGACCGATCGGCGCGCCAGAGCCATCGTCGACGAGAGCGGACTGGCGCAGGTTGGCGACACTGACGTCCTGCGCGCGCTCGCCACGCAGGTGATCGACCGCCACCCAGACGCCGTCGCAGAGTACCGCGCCGGCCGTACGAACATCTTCGGGTTCCTCGTCGGCCAGATGATCAAGGCGAGCGGCGGCAAGGCGAATCCGAAGTTGGCGGCCGACCTGCTGCGCGCGCTCCTCGGGTGAGGCGGGCCGGCGACGTCACACCGATTTGACATGACCCGCGGCGCGGGCCTAGACTTTTTGAAGCCCCCCAGTCGAAATGGCCTCACACAGCCGTCTCGCACCGGTCGTCGTCACACAAGCCGTTCCGTTCTGCGGTCCGACCTGCCAGTGTCTCACCGACTTCTTCCGCGAGGAGTTCATCAAGCATCGCCGCTGCCTCGAAGAGCAGCGCGAGTATTTCTCCGATGGCGCCATCGAACAAGCGCAGGTGGCGCTCGGCCGGATCCTGGCCGAAGTGGAGCGCCTCAGCCAGCGTGAGGATGCGGGCGAAGTCATCGGCGAGCTGCTCCGCAAGTTCGATCTCGTGACCAACCTCTCGGCCTGGACCGAACCGAAGACCCTGCACTGAGGGCCCCGGGCCCGGCCATCCATGAAACCGTTGAGCTGGGCAGCGATCGCCGTGGGCACGGCGTTCGTCGCCGGCTGGATCGTCGGCGCCGCCGGCCGCTCGTCGTCCGAGATGGCGGCGGGTCGGGCCGCCGAGGACGTCGCGTTCACGACGGCCCGGACCCTGGTCCTCGAAGGCCGCGTCGCGCTCTATCAGGACAACTACGGCGACGCGCGGCGCGCCTTCGACCAGGCCGCCACGACCGTGACGGCCCTGCAGCGCCGATTGCGGGAAACGGGGCTGGGTGAACGGGCGGGCCTGCTCGAGGTGGCCCTGGGCTACCTGCGGCAGGCGGCCGACCAGGCGACCTCGCTCGACCCGGGCGCCCAGAGCGCCGCTGACGCGGCGCTCCAGACGCTCGAAGTGGTGCGCGGGGCTACTTCAGAATCGTCGCGGTGACCTCGACGGTCACCTTGCGGTCGGTGGCCGGGTCGGCCGACTGGGACACGACGAGTTGCTGCCCGTCCCGCAGCGCGACCGTCAACGACTCATGGAGCTGTGCGGGACCGACGCGCGCGCCGGCTGGCGCCTGCTGCGCCGGTGTGTATTCGAGGGTCAACCGCAGCCGGACCTGCCCGGCCGCGACGATGACGGCCTGCGCATCGACGTTCAGCTCCACGACGTGGCCTTCCGGCAGGCGGTTCTGCGTGCGCACGCGGCCCTGCTGGCCGTTGAGCACGAGCATCGTGACGGTCTTGGTCGACGGCGCTTCGGTGTACGTATCGGTGATCGTCAGGTCCACCCGGATGTTGTTGTGGGCCGGCGGCTGCGGTGCCGGGTTTCCGGTCGCCTGCCCGGCCTGGGCACCGCCGGACGTGGTGAGGGCGGCGACGAGCATCGTGGCGAGAAGGAGCGTTCGCATGTCCTTGTCCTTGTCTGTGTTCAATTAGCGCTCGCGTGACCAGCGCGCCGGATCGATCGGCGCGACCGTGACGGGCCGGGTGACGAGCGCGGGCACACTCAGTAGAGGGATCTCGACGTCAGCCGGTTGGATGGCCGCGACATCGAGTGATGCCGGGGCCACGAGCGCCGGGATCGCCCGCTCGAGCCAGGCCGCGTCCGCGTCGGTCATCGTGTCATCGGCTGGTTCGGCGAGTGCCAGGGCCGCGACGTGTACGGGCATTCGGCGCGCCTCGGCGGGGACTGCCGCGGCAGAGGCCGGCGGGGCCGTTGCCAGGGTGACGCGTTCGACGGCTGGAAGCTCCGGGACCGCGAGCATCAGGCCAAGGGCGATGGCTATCGTCGCGACCGCGAGGCTTGCCGAACCGGCCGCCAGTCCGCGCCACGGGAATCCGGATCGGATCGGTGCGGCTGGTGTCGCCGCGATGGCTCCGCCGACGCGGCGGCGCAGCGCGGCGGGTGCGTCTCGTGCGACCAGATGGCGGGCCGCCCGGTCGATCGCGTCGTTGACGCCGCCGACGTCGCCTCGGGTGGTCATCGCGAGCTCCTGGACTCGAGCGGCGCCCCGGCGAGGCGTGCGGCCACCACACGACGCGCCTCGGACACGCGCCACTTGACCGTGCCGACCGGTACGCCGAGGAGTGCGGCAATCTGCTCGTAGCTGCACTCACCCGACGAGGCGAGCAGCAACGTGTCGCGCAGCTTCGGCGACAGACGCTGGATCTGCTGCTGCGCCCGGCGCGCCAGGTCGTCCGACACCGTGCGGCGTTCGGGATCCGCGCCGGTCGCTTCGAGCCGGTCGACCGGGTCGACACCACCCTCGGCCGATGCCGGCGCGACGCGCGACCACCAGACCCGCAGGCGGCGCCGCCGGTCGAGCGCCTTGCGCCACACGATGGTCAGGAGCCAGGTCTTGAAGCTCGCTTCGTGCCGGAAGGAGCCGAGCTTGCGCCAGGCAATGACGAAGGCTTCCTGGGCCGCGTCCTCGGCGTCAGCCGGCGAGCCGAGCGCGGCCAGTGCGGTGCGATACACCGCACGCTCGTGCAGGACGACCAGGTCGCCGAACGCCTCGCGATCGCCGGCACGAGCCGCGTCCACGAGGGCGCGTACCCGGGCGGGGTCGAGGCCGTCGGCGGGGGCGTCGGCGGTCGGCACGAGGATTCCGAGACGGGCGAGGGTCGCCGTCACTTCCGCTGTAGACATCGTTGGGGGCCGGCCGGTTGGGTCCATCCCGCCCGCGGCCGTGAACTGACAGGATAGACTGGAGTTACATGTTGTCTGACGACCAGATTCTTCGCCGCCTGCGCGATGAAGTGGACCACCCGGCGACCGTCAAGGAACTGCTGCAGGTCCTGCAGATTCCGCGCGAGGCTCGGGCCACGTTCAAGCGGCAGTTGCGGGGCCTCGTGGCCTCGGGCGCCCTCATCGAGATTCGCGGCCAGCGCTACGGCCTGCCCGACCGGATGAACCTGGTCGTCGGCCGGGTGTCCACCAATCCGCGCGGCTTCGCATTTGTCGAACCCGAGGCGCCCCTCGAGGGCATGACGGCCGACATCTTCATTGCCGGGAACAACCTCAATCAGGCGGTCCATGGCGACCGCGTCGTCGTGCGGGTCGAGCACCGGCGCGGGGGCGATCGGGCCGAAGGGCGCATCGTCCGCGTCCTCGAGCGTGGCGCCGGGCGGGTCGTGGGACGTTACGACCTGGACGAGTCCGGCATGGGCTTTGTCGTCCCGTTCGACCGGCGGCTCATCATGGACGTGCAGGTGGCGCGGGGCGAGTCGAAGGGCGCGTCACCCGGCCAGATGGTGACGGTGGACATCACGCGCTGGCCGACACCCACGCGCCCGGCGCTCGGGAGCGTGGTCGAGGTGCTGGGGGCGCTCGACGCACCGGGGGTCGACACGGCCGTCATCATCCGGAAGTACGCGCTGCCCGACGAGCACGGCGCCGACGCCCTGGCCGAGGCCGCGCGCATCGGGCCGGACGTCGGCGAGCGGGACCTGGCCGGCCGGACCGACTTTCGCGACTGGCCGACGGTGACGATCGATGGCGAGCATGCGCGCGACTTCGACGATGCGATCTCGATTGACCGCCTGCCGAACGGTAACTTCTGGCTGGGTGTGCACGTCGCCGACGTGTCGTACTACGTGCGGGAAGGGTCGGCGCTGGATCGCGAGGCGTACGAGCGCGGGACGTCGGTCTATTTTCCGGAACGGGCCGTGCACATGTTCCCGACGGCCCTGGCGACCGGGCTCTGCAGCCTCAACCCGCACGTCGACCGGCTCGTGCAGTCGTGCCTGATGGAAGTGGATCGCCGATCTGGTGCCGTGGTCCGCTACGAGATGCACGACGGCGTCATCCACAGCGCCGCACGCATGACCTACACGCAGGTCAACGCGATCCTCACCGATCGCGATCCGGCGGCGATGGAGCAGCACCACGACCGGGTGCCGATGTTCGAGCGGATGCATGAGCTGTTCGGCATCCTCAACGGGCGCCGGCGCCGCCGCGGGTCGATCGACTTCGATCTCAAGGAGCCGGAGTTCGTGCTCGATGACCAGGGCCTCGTCGAGGCGGTGATCGCGGCCGAGCGGAACGTGGCGCACCGGATCATCGAGGAGTTCATGCTGCTGGCCAACGAGACGGTGGCCGGGCACTTCGAGCAGCAGAGAGTGCCGGGGCTCTTCCGCATTCACGAGGCGCCCGACCCGGCCAAGGTGGAGCTGTTCGAGGAGTTCATCGGCACGCTCGGCTATTCGCTCTCCGGCCCGGCGGACCGGCTCGAGCCGCGCGATTTCCAGCAGCTCGTCCAGAAGATTCAGGGACGGCCCGAGGAGAAGCCCATTGCGTTCCTGCTCCTGCGCACGATGCAGAAGGCGCGCTACGACGGCACGAACGTGGGGCACTTCGGCCTGGCGGCCGACGCCTACGCGCACTTCACGTCGCCCATCCGGCGCTATCCGGATCTGGTCGTGCACCGGTTGCTGCGCGAATCGCGCCCCGGACTCGACGACGACCGGCGAACGGAACTGGACGAAGACATGCCGGAGATCGCCCGCCATACGTCCGAGCGGGAGCGCCGGGCGGCCGACGCCGAGCGCGAGCTCGTGCAGTGGAAGAAGGTCCGCTTCATGACCGACAAAGTCGGCGACGTGTTCGACGGCTACATCACGGGCGTGAGCGCGTTCGGCCTCTACATCGAGCTGGTCGAGCACTTCGTCGAGGGCATGGTCCACGTCTCGACGATGGCTGACGACTACTACCGGTTCGTCGAGCGGGCGCATGTGCTGCGGGGCGAGACGAACGAGAAGGTGTACCGGCTGGGCGACCGGGTGAGTGTCCAGGTGATCCGGGTGGATCTCGAGCGCCGGCAGATCGATCTGGCGCTCACCGAGATTCTCGACGCCGTCCGCACGACGTCGCCCCGGCGCGGCAGCGGGCGTGGCGGGGCCCGCAAGAAGGCCGCGCGGCCCGGGGCCCGCGAGGGCGAGGGCCAGGACGCGCGGCGTCGCCGGCGGCCGGGCCCGCGCGAACGGGCGTTCAAGCGCGTCAGCCGCCGCAAGTAGCGCATGGGCGCAATCGTCGTCGGCACGGCCGGGCACATCGATCACGGCAAGAGCGCGCTCGTCGAAGCGCTCACCGGTATCCACCCCGATCGGCTGAAGGAAGAGCGCGAGCGGGGCATCACCATCGACCTCGGCTTTGCCCATCTGTCAGAGGGCGATACCGACATCGCCCTGGTGGACGTGCCGGGACACGAACGCTTCGTCCGCAACATGCTGGCCGGCGCCGGGGGCATCGACGCCGTGCTGCTCGTCGTGGCCGCCGACGAATCGGTCATGCCACAGACGCGCGAGCACTTCGACATCTGCCGCCTGCTCGGCCTCGACCGTGGCGTGGTGGCCATCACCAAGTGCGACCTGGCCGACGCCGACACGCGGGCCCTCGTGCGCGTCGAGGTGGCGGATCTGGTGGCCGGGACGTTCCTCGAGGGCGCGCCAGTCGTCGAGGTCTCGGCCCGCTCGGGCGAAGGCGTCGACACACTGCGCGCCACGCTGGCCGGGCTGGCAGGCCCGGGTCCCAGGCAGGGGCGGGCCGGTGTCGTCCGCCTGCCGATCGACCGCGTGTTTACGGTCAGGGGATTCGGCACGGTCGTGACCGGTACGCTGGTGTCCGGGCGGGTGGCCGAGGGCGACGAACTGACGGCGCTTCCGTCCGGCACGCGCGTGCGGGTGAGGGGCATCCAGGTTCACGGCACGAAGGCCTCCGCCGTCGACGCGCCACAGCGCGCGGCGCTCAACCTGGGAGCCGCCGATGCCGGGACGCTCGTGCGAGGGGTGACGCTCTCGACACCCGGCCGCCTGCCCGTGACGCGCCGCGTCGATGTCCGTGTCACGCTCCTTGCCGGCGCGCCGCCGCTCGCGCACGGCGCGCGTGTCGGCGTGCATCACGGCACGGCCGACGCGCTTGCGCGGGTCACCCTCGCCGCCGTCCGGGAGCCGACGAGCGACATCTGGGAGGTCGCCGAACCCGGCCGCGCTGGCGTGGCTCTGCCGGCCTCTGGCAGCGGCTTCGCCCGCCTGCGGTTCGATGTGCCAATGGTGCTCACGCGGGGCGATCGCCTCGTGTTGCGGCGCCCGTCACCGCCGGGCACGATTGGGGGAGCCGTCGTCCTCGATCCGGAACCCCATCCGGCGCGGTTGCGACGGCCGTCGTCGCTCGGCAGGTTCCTCGATCTGGAGGACGATGACGGCCTGCTGCGCGTCTGGCTGCGCGAGGCGGCCGGGCGAGGACTCCCGGTCGCGGATCTCGTCCGACGCGGCGGGCTCGATCCGGATCGCGCGGCGCGGATGCGCCAGGCAGCGGTCGAGGACGGACGCGCGGTCGAGGCCGGGACGCTCATGTTCGAGGTCGCGCGCCTGTCGGCCGCCGCCGAGCGCGCCGTGAGCGCGCTCGAGCAGTTCCATCGCACCCGTCCGGACGAGGTCGGCGTGCCGCGCGATGACTTGCGGCACCAGGTCGCGCCCGGCGCCGTGGATGAACTGTTCGAGGCGGTCATCGCCCGGCTCGTGGGCGAGCGACGCGTGGCCGGCACAGACCGGCTCCGCCTCGCGTCCCACAATCCGACGCTTGGCGGCGAACGTGCCGACACGGCTGCCGCCATCGTCGCCAGCCTGGCGGCGGCAGGCCTGACGCCGCCGGACCCGGGCACGCTCGCCGACGTCGCGGGCGTCTCCAAGGAGGAGTGCCGGCAGGTGGTTCAGCTGCTCGTTCGCGAACGGGCGGTCGCGAAACTCGATGGATTGCTCTTCCACCCCGACGTTCTCGGACGGCTCCGGGACGAGGTGAGCGGACTTGGCGCCGGGCGGTCGATCGACGTGGCGTGGTTCAAGGGCCGGTACGGGGTCAGCCGGAAGTACGCGATTCCGTTGCTCGAGTGGCTGGATCGGGAGCGGGTGACGCGACGCGTGGGTCATGCGCGCGTGGTGATAGCCCGCTGAGGCGGGGCCGCGCCCGTCAGAGGTCGGACTTGTCGGACGTCCCGTCCTTGGTCGCTTCCTTGAAGTTCCGGATGCCGCGGCCGATGCCCTTGCCGAGCTCAGGCAACCGGCTCGCCCCGAAAATCAGGATGACGATGAAGAGGATGACGAGCAGTTCAGGCATTCCGATGCTTCCCATGGGGCACTCCTGCCGGCCGGAGCCGGACCAGCCGATCTTAACACCTGCTCTCGGACGTGCCGGTAAAACCCCGCGGGGAGTCCCGGCGTCCAAATGGTGTCCGCCTCATCGTATTTGGAAGATAGATGGCCCAGAAACCGCCCACGCCGCCCTACCTGCCTCCGCGCGCCGAAGGACCCGGTGTGGTGTCCTCGGGGTGGCTGGCGGCCCAGTCAGCCTTTGACCGTCGCGATGCGCGCCGGCTCGGACCCGCCCTGTGGGCTTCGGTCGGCGGGCATGGGGCGCTGGTGGGGCTGCTGGTGCTGGCGGTGATGTACCAGCCGGAGCGCACGGTCGAGACGCCCGTCGTTCCCGACTACAAGCTCGTGTTCATTCATCAGCCCGGTCCTGGCGGAGGCGGGGGCGGCAGTCCGACGCCGGCGCCACCGCGTCCCCGGGATCTCGAGATTCCGCGACCGACCGTCACACCGGCGCCGATCGTTCCGCCAGCGCAGCCGGTCGTGCTCGAGCAACCCCGCGATCTGCCGCAACTGACGGCACCGGTGTACACCGACGATGCGACGGCGATCGCGGCCAGTGGTGACAACCTGATTTCACTGGCCCCGTTTGGCGACGGCGGGACCGGCCCCGGCGTCGGGCCGGGCGATGGTATCGGTGTCGGACCTGGGACGACGGCCGGGTTCGGTGGGGGCGCCTACCAGCCCGGCACCGACGGGGTGAGCAATCCCGAGCTCGTTCGACGCGAGATGCCCCGCTACACGGGCGAAGCGATGCGCGCCAAGATTCAGGGGCTGGTCGAGCTCGAAGCCGTGGTGCTGCCCGACGGCACGGTCGGTGACGTCCGCGTCGTGCGATCGCTTGACGCGCGGACCGGCCTCGACCAGGAAGCCATTCGGGCCGCACGCGCCTGGTTTTTCAAGCCGGCCCGCCACAAGGGTGAACCCGTGTCGATGCTCGTCCGGCTCGTGCTGGAGTTCCGGCTGTACTGAGTCCGAAGGTGACACAGCCTGTCCTGATCGGTGACCGAATGGACGACCGGACCGGGCATTCAGGCCCGTCGGTCCGGGGCATCAGTCTTGCAACCTGAGACTGGACTGAGGTTTTTCCGGACCGGCCCGGTATACTGAGGGAGTCCGTCCAATCAAGCAGATGACCGAGAAGCAGCCGCCGATGCCGTCGACACCGCCGAGGCTCGCAGAGGGCCCGGGTGTGGTCTCGTCCGGCTGGCTGGCAGCCCAGTCGATCTTCGAGCACCGCGATCAGCGCAGGCTGGGGCCGGCGATGTGGGCGTCGTTTGGCGGCCACGGGGCCATCCTGCTCATGCTGATTCTGGCGGTCATGTACCGGCCCGAGCACGTGGCCGAGCCGCCGCCCGTGCCAGACTACAAGGTCGTCTTCATTCACCAGCCGGGTCCCGGCGGAGGCGGTGGCGGCAGCCCCGCACCTGCGCCGCCGCGGCCACAGGAACTCGAGATTCCCAAGCCCGATCTGCAGCCACCCCCGATCGTGCCGCCCACGCAGCCGGTCGTGCTGCAGGAGCCGCGCGAGTTGCCGCAACTGACCGCGCCGATTTACACCAACAACGCGGCGGCCATCACGTCGAGCGGCGACAGCCTGATTTCGCTGGCCCCGATTGGCGGCGGCGGGCGTGGCACGGGCGTCGGGCCCGGCCAGGGCAGCGGCGTCGGTCCGGGGACCGGCGGCGGCTTTGGTGGCGGCGCCTACCGGCCCGGCACGGCCGGGGTCACCGATCCCAGGCTGCTGAGGCAGGAAACGCCGCGCTACACGAGCGAGGCCATGCGCGCCAAGATCCAGGGCCTCGTCGAACTCGAAGCGGTCGTGCTGCCAAACGGCACGGTCGGCGACGTGCGCATCGTCAAGTCCCTCGACGCCCGCTACGGCCTCGATCAGGAAGCCCTCCGCGCCGCTCGCGCGTGGCTGTTCGAACCCGCGCGCCACAAGGGCGAGGCCGTGTCGATGCTCGTGACGCTCATCCTCGAGTTCCGGCTGCACTGAACCCGGGACCCGGAACCCTGAAAAGCGACCGGCCCGGGCGGCAACGCCGCCCGGGCCGTTCTGTCGTTGAACCTGAACTGCGAACCGGAAACCGGAACGCGTTTAGTACATTCCGCCCATGCCGCCCGGGCCGGCCGCCGGAGCTTCCTTCTTGTCTTCGGGAATCTCCGACACCATGGCTTCGGTCGTGAGCAGGAGCGAGGCGATCGACGAAGCGTTCTGGAGCGCCGAGCGGACGACCTTGGTCGGGTCG
>DATKDF010000203.1:0-2433 GCA_035512795.1 Vicinamibacterales bacterium | reverse complement strand
CGCTCTGGATCGGCGTCGTCTGCACGAACCCGCGCTGCTCGAGGGCATCGAGCAGCGCCGACTCCGTGATGAGGCTGGCAAACGGGACCGGCGCGGGATCGAAGGGCGCCGATTCGCGAAGCGCCGCCTGCGGCACCGCTGACAGGCGCCGGCCGCGCGGGCCATCGCCACCACGGCCGCGCCGTGGGCCACCGCGCGATTGGGGTCGAGCTTGTGTGGACAATGTGGGTGTCTAGCGTGCGCGGAAGGTGATGATGCCGCGGACTGGGTCGTACGGCGAGACGCCGACGGTGACGCGATCACCCGGGACCACTTTGATGCGAAACCGACGCATCCGGCCGCTCAACTGGGCCAGCACTTCATGGCCCGAATCAACTTGCACACGGTAGAGCCCGCCACTGTGAACGGCCACGACCGTGCCCTGGACATCTATCAGGTCGTCCTTGCTCAAATTCGCTGTCCTTTCAACCGGACAAGTATGACACAGCCGGTTACCCGGGACGGCCCGGCAGGCTCCGGACCGCCGCTTCGACTCGAGCGGCCAGCGCGGCGTAGTCGTCGTCGCCGGCCGGCATGACCGGCGGCCCGATGGTCACGCCGACGCGCCCCCGGCGGGGGAATCTGGCGCCGACGGGCAAGACCTGGTCGAGCCCGGAGACCCGGATCGGCACGATCGGCAGGTCGAGCCGGGCGCCAATCATGCCGACGCCGGGCAGGAAGCGCTCGATGTCGCCCGTCGAACTCCGGCGGCCCTCGGGGAAGATCAGGATGGAGTCGCCGCCGCCCACCACTTCGCCCATGTAGCGGAGCGCGGCCCGGGTGCCGGCCTCGCGCTGCGGCAGCGGAAAGGCGTTGAAGAACTGGCACGCCAGGTAGTAGCTCAGGCTGTTGGTGGCCCAGCGTCGCCAGCCGAAGCGTGCGCGGTCGAAGTGCGCGGTGAAGAGCTGCTTGGCCATCGCCGGCGCCACCCGGTACCGCCAGTCGGGCCGGAGCGCGATCAGGATGGCCGGGCCGTCGAGCAGGCTCTGATGGTTCGACGCGAAGATCACCGGGCCGGAGAGTCGCGCCAGGTGCTCGAGTCCGGTCGCCTCGATCCGCATGAAGATGCGGCCGAGCGGCAGGATCCACGTCGGCAGGCTGGCACGCCGGACCAAGCGCGCGAGCCTCGTCCGGTTCCACGAAGGGAACGTGATGACCTCGCCGGCTCCGGCAGGCGGAGCACCGGCCGATTCACCCGGCCCGGCGAGTGCGACGAGCGGGTCCGATTGCACGAGCACCCCGAGATCGCCAACCGTCCTGGCTTCGGCGAGCTGTCGTTCGTCGAGCGTGGTCTGAAAGGCTTCCTCGAGCGCCATCAGCAGTTCGACCCGGTCGAGCGAGCTCAGGCCGAGTTCGTCGAGTGAGGTCTCGCGCGTCACGGTCCGGCCGGACGCAAACCGCGCGACCACGTCCTCGATACCGGTGCCCGCCGAGGCTGTCGCCGGCGCCGTGCCGCCGGCGGCCCAGCGCTGCAGCTCGAAACGCTTGAGCTTGCCCGTCCCGTCCGTCCGTGGCAGCCGGTCGCCCGGCCAGATCGACGTCGACCGCACGCGCTGGTGGTCTTCGAGTCCACTGTTGGCTCCCCGCACGATGGCGGCCACGTCGGCGTCCGCCTCGACGACCAGGACGGCGTGCACACGCTCCTCGCCCTCCACGCGGATGCCCACGACGCCGGCGTCGATCACGCCGGCCTCGGCCGCCAGGGCGCGCTCGACGTCTTCCGGAAAGACGTTCAGTCCCTGCGGCGTGACGATCATCTCCTTCTTGCGGCCCTTGATCGTCAGGCGGCCCGCCTCGTCGAGCGCGCCGATGTCGCCGGTGTGGAACCAGCCGTCCTCGAACGCGTCGCTCGTGTCGAGGTCGGCGCTGCCCGGCCGGTAGTAGCCCGTCGTGACGTTGTCGCCACGCACGAGAATCTCGCCGTCGGACGCCAGTCGGACTTCGACGCCGCCGATCGGCCGGCCGACCGTGCCTGCCGACGGCCGGAACGGATGGTTGAGCGTCACGATGGGGGCGGTTTCGGTCAGGCCGTAGCCCTGGACGACGACAAAGCCCAGCTTGCGCCAGAACGCCTCGAGTTCCGGCTCGAGCGGTGCGGCACCGACGACGATGGCCCAGAATTTCCAGCCGAACGCGCGATGCACGCGCCGGTACGTCCACCAGCGCCAGGCCCAGTGCCGGCCGGCCAGGGCGTCGGGCGCGGCCGTCTCTGGCATCGCCCGCTCCACGTGGTGGCGCATCACGTCGAGCACCTTGGGGACGCAGACGAGAACCGACACGCGGCGCGACCTGACCTGCCGCAGGATCTCCGTCGGGCTGTACCCGTGCGAGAAGACGACCGTGCCGCCGAGCATCGGCGGCACGAACGTCGCCATCGACTGGCCGAACATGTGG
>DATKDF010000202.1:0-13512 GCA_035512795.1 Vicinamibacterales bacterium | reverse complement strand
GTCGCGCCGTCGCGATCAGTTCGCGCGCCTTCTGTGCGATGGCCGCCGTGTTCGACGTCGGCTGCAACACGGGCGTGGGGGGTGGCTGGCCCGGCGGCGTGGTCGGGCGATCGGGCGGGCGTGCCGGCGGGGTACTGCCGGCGGCCGGCGGCCGGGCCGGGTCGGTCGCGATGGGTTCGGGAGGCGGCTCGGGCACGCGGACCGTGACCGGAATGACCACGCGTGGCGGCGGCATCGGGACGTCGAGGGCCGGCGGCGCAGGCGGGGGCGCGGTGCGCGCCTGCGCCGTGGCACACGCCGACGCACCGGTCAGCACGGCCACGAGCAGCGCAGGACGGGCGAAGTGGGTCGGGCCCGGCATCCTCGTCTATTATGACGCAGCGATCGGCAGCACGGCCGCCTGCGCGCGCGGCAGCAGCAGGCGGAAGGTGGTGCCGCGGCCGGGCGTCGAGTGCACTTCGATCTCGCCGTCGTGAAGCTGCACGGTCCGGAAGACGAGCGACAGTCCGATCCCGCTGCCGGCCTCGCGAGTCGTGAAGTAGAGATCGAAGATGCGCGGCAGGGCGTCGGGCGGAATGCCCGTGCCGGTGTCCTCGAACCGCACCTCCACTCGTCGTGCACCGTCTTCCCGCAGCACGATGTCGAGCCGGCCGCCGGTCGGCATCGCCTGGCAGGCGTTCAGGCCCAGGTTGAGAAAGGCCTGTTCGAGCATGTGCCGGTCGCCGGAGATGTCGGGCAGCGACGAGGGGCAGTCGAGCCGAATCGTGACACCGCTCTTGCTGGCTTCGGCTTCGAGCACCGGCATCAGGCCGGCCAGCACGCCGGCGAGCGACACCGGTCGTGGTTTCAGTTCCTCGGGGCGCGTGAACTTCAGAAAGCCGTGGACCACTTCGTCGAGGCGCCGCATCTGCGACGCGATCACCGCGACGTGCTCGGCGGCCTCCGGCTGGCCGGCCAGCCGGAGCTTCAGCAGTTCGAGGTGAATCATCACGGCGTTGAGCGGGTTCTTGATTTCGTGGGCGATGCCGGCCGACAGGCGGCTGAGCGCGGCCAGCTTGTGCGAGTACTGGATGGTGGACTGCACCTCGCCGAGGTACGCTCGATCCTGCGCGACGAGCATGACGCCAATCGGGGCATTGTCGGCGTCCGAGACACCCTGCGTGACGATCTGCCGTTCGCCGCCGTCGTCGGGCAGCGTGACCGTGACCGGCGTGCCGGTCGCGCTGTCGCCGGCGAGCGCGCGCTCGACGGCCAGACGATACGGGTGATCGGCGGGCAGCCGCTCGCCAATCGACTGCCCGTCGTCGCCCACGAACGGCCGCATCGCCGGGTTGGCGAAAAGCAGCGTGCCGTCGGAGGCAAAGAGGGCCACGGCATCTTCGAGGCGTTGGGCCACCGACTCGAGCGTGGCCTTGCGGCCGGCAAGCTCCGTGCGGTCGGCGGCCAGCCGCGTGGCCACGGCGCGGAACGAGGCGCCGATATCCCCAAGGTCCTCGTCGGTCGGCATCTCGGGCAAGGCGTCGAGTTCCCCGCGACCCAGTCGGGCGAGGCCGCTGCCAATCACGTGGATGGGCCGCACGACGATGCGGGCGAGGACCATGGATACCAGGACCGCGACGAGCAGCACCGAGAGGGCGGTGATGACGGGCACGCGGAGCGACTCTTCGAAGCGGGACCGGATGAGGAGCGTCGAGAACCCCACGCGGATCGAGCCGAACGGCCGGCCGTCGAGCAGCAGATCCTGGCGCACCTCGAGCATCTGCCCGCCGGGCACGTAGAGCGTCCGCACGCGGCTGAGCAGCGTGCCGGCCATCACCCGTTCGAGGGCGTCGGCCGGTGCCAGCGCGGTGCCCACCAGGCTGCCGTCCACATGGGCGAGCACCGCCCCGTCGACGTCGACGATCGCGGCATAGGCGATGTCGCGCGCATAGAGGCTGCCTTCCAGGATCGAGCGCAGGCCGCCGTCGAGGGCCAGGCCTGTGGTCGGCTCTTCCCCCGACGCCACGATCGCCACGGCGCGCTGGTAGATGGTGTTGGCGACCTGTTCGGCACGCGCCTGGGTTTCGACGAGCAGCAGATTGGCCAGCGAGAGCAGGTACCACGCGGTCAGGGCGAGGACGCTGGCGGCCACGATGGCCGTGACCCCCAGCACCTGCCTGGTTCGAATGCTCAGCCGCATGACGCCTGTTCGGCCTTCATCCGGTTCAGCTTGTTGTGCAGCGTCTTCAGGCTGATGCCGAGCATCTCGGCCGCGCGCGTCTTGTTGCCGCCCGTGTGGTCGAGCGTGATCTCGATGAGGCGGCGCTCCACCTGCTCCACGGTCGTCCCGGGTGTGAGCCCGTGGCCGCCCGAGTCGGCCGCCGCCGCGGGTGCCGCGCCGAGGGCCGGCAGATCGGCCGGCTCGATGAGCCGGCCGCGCGCGACGATGGTCGCCCGTTCGATCACGTTGCGGAGCTCGCGGACGTTGCCCGGCCACGGATGGCGCCGGAGCGCGGACAGCGCCGCGTCCGACAGGCCGACGACATCGCGGCCGTTGCGCGCGGCAAACTCGCGGATGAACGCGTCGGCGAGCAGCGGCAGGTCGTCCAGCCGGTCGCGGAGCGTCGGCAGGAGGATCTCGAAGACGTTGAGCCGGTAGTAGAGATCTTCGCGCAGTTTGCCCGTTCGCACGGCGTCGCCCGGCTCGAGGTTGGTGGCGGCGATGACGCGGATGTCCACGGCGATCTCGCGCGTGCCGCCGACCGTCCGGAACCGGCGTTCCTGCAGCACGCGCAGCAGCTTGGCCTGCATCGCGGGGGTCATCTCGGCGATCTCGTCGAGGAAGAGCGTGCCGCGGTTGGCCAGCTCGAACGAGCCCTGCCGCCGGGCGATCGCGCCGGTGAACGATCCCTTCTCGTGACCGTACAGCTCCGATTCGAGCAGGTTGTCGGGGATGGCGGCGCAGTTGATCGGCACGAACGGCTGCCCGGCGCGCGGACTGAGCTGGTGCAGCGTCTGCGCGACCAGTTCCTTGCCCGTGCCCGACTCGCCGGTGACGAGCACCGAGGCGCTCGTCGGCGCCGCCTGCTCGAGCACCTGGTAGATCTGCCGCATCACCGCGCTCGCGCCGATGAGCTGCCCGAAGCTGCCGCGGTCGCGCAGTTGCCGCCGCAGCGCCTGCACCTCGCGCAGCGTGCTGTTCCGTTCGATCACCTTGGCGATGAGGATCTGCAGCCGGTGCGGATCGATCGGCTTCGAGACGTAGTCGTACGCGCCGAGCTTGATGGCCTCGACGGCCGTCTCGACGGTCCCCTGAGCGGTCAGCAGGATCACCGTGATGTCGCTCGCGTCGTCCTGGCGCAGCGCCTTGAGCAGGTCGAGGCCGCCCATCCCGGGCATGATCATGTCCGACAGGATGATGGTGGGCCGATCGGTCTTGATTTGCTCGAGCGCCGCCTGGCCGTCGGTGGCGACGGTCACGCTGTACCCCCAGCTCTTCAGCAGTTGCTGCAGTCCGACCCGCTGAGCGGCATCGTCCTCGACAATGAGCACGCGTTCGACGGCCGGCGACGAGCCTTCGGAAGTGGGCATGGTGATCCGATTGTCTCTCACCCGGCGGCGCGCCGCATCGCGGCCCAGACGGCGGCGACGTCGGCCTGCTCGGTCGACAGGGCGCCGACCGACACTCGGGCCATCCACCGGCCATCCAGGAGGGCCGGCGTCAGGTAGGCCTCGCCCGAGCCGTTCAGCCGGTCGACCCACGCGCGCGTGTGGCGGTCGAGGGCGTCCCCGTAGAGGCCCGGCGGTTCGTGGCGGACGCAGATGGTCTGCAGCGTCACCCGGTTCAGCACGCGCCAGTCCGGCGTCGCCGCGACCTCGCCGGCCAGCCACCGGGCATTCTCCAGGTCGCGACGGAGACGCGCGCGCAGCCGCTCGACGCCCTGCTCGCGAATCAGGAACCAGAGCTTCAGCGCGCGGAACCGCCGGCCGAGGGGAATGCCCCAGTCGCGGTAGTTCCGGACCTCGCGGTCGGCCGCCGTCTGCAGGTAGCTCGGATTGGTGGACATCACGCGGATGAGGTGCTCGGGCTCGCGCACGTAGAACACCGTGCAGTCGAACGCCGCCCCGAGCCACTTGTGCGGGTTGATGACGACCGAGTCGGCCGCCTCGATGCCCAGCCACATCCAGCGGCACTCGGGCAGGATCATCGCCGAGCCGGCCATCGCGGCGTCGACGTGCAGCCAGAGCCCCTCGCGCGCGGCGAGGGCGCCGATCGGCTCGACCGGATCGACCGCGGTCGTCGTCGTCGTGCCGGTCGTGGCCACGACGGCGCACGGCCGGGCGCCCGCGGCACGGTCGTCTGCGATGGCTGCCGCGAGCGCGTCGGGCCGCATGGCCCACTGTTCGTCGTGCGCGACGACGCGCACGTGCGCCCGGCCGAAGCCGGCCAGCAGCGCCGCCTTCTCGATCGAGCTGTGGCTGTGCGCCGTCGCGTAGACGACGAGCGGCGACGGTTCGCCCTGCAGCCCGCCCCGGGCCAGGGCGTAGCCGGTCGTCCGTTCGCGGGCGAGCAGCAGCGCGACGAGCGAGCTGGTCGAGGCCGTGTCCTGGATGACGCCACTCCAGGCCGGCGAGAGTCCGACCAGCTGGCGCAGCCAGTCGGTGGCCACTTCCTCGACCGCGGTGTGCGCCGGACTCGCCGGCCACGCCAGGCCGAGCACGCCGAGCCCCGTGCTGGCCAGATCGCCCAGCACGCTCGACAGGTCGCCGTTGCACGGAAAGTAGCCGAAGAAGCGCGGATGCGACCAGTGCGTCAGGTTCGGGACGACGATGCGATCGAGGTCGGCGAGCACCGCCTCGAACGGCTCGGGGGCCTCGGGCGGCACCGTGGGCAGCGCCCGGCGGACGTCGCCCGGGCGTGTGCGCGCCATGACGGGCCGTTGGCCCACGTGGGTGCGGTAGTCGGCGAGCCAGTCGATGAGTTGATGGCCGAAGCGGCGGAACTCGTCAGGGGTCACGGGATAGGATCATCCCGACTCGAATCCGCGAACGCAAGGGTACCGATGATGGAGGTCACGAGGCTCGGACTGGACCGTGAGGGCGAGATTGCGACTGCGATGGCCGACGCGTTCCGCGACTATCCGGTCATGCGGTTCGTCGTCGGACCGGCCGCCGATCCGGCCGACTACGACAGGCGGCTGCGACGGCTCGTCGGGTTCTTCGTGGCACGCCGGCTCCGGATGTGCGGCCCGGGCCTTGGCATCGTCGAGCGGGGCGAGGTCGTGGCGGCGGCGGTCTTCACGAGGCCCGACGAGCCCGAGATGACGGCCGAGGTCCTGGCGATGCGCGAGGCGGTCTGGCAGGACCTGGGCCTGGCGACGCGCCGCCGGCACGAGGCGTACGCCGAAGCGACTCGGGCGTTCGCGATTGACGCGCCGCATCATCACCTGAACATGGTCGGTGTGCGGGCGTCGCATCAGGGCCGCGGTCTGGCGCGGCCGCTGCTCGAGGCCATGCGGCGCCTCGCCGAGGACGACCCGGGCTCAGCCGGCGTGTCGCTGACGACGGAAGTGTCGAGAAACGTGACGCTCTATCACCACTTCGGCTACGAGACGGTGGGACACGTGCGGGTTGCGCCGGATCTGGAGAGCTGGGGCCTGTTCCATCGCGTGCGCGACTGAAGGGCAGATCTCACATGGAGGGCGTGAAGACGTTAAGGGCGTGAAGGACACAACCGAGCCCGGCGTCACCGGGCGGCAGCGCCGCCCGGTGGCGTTCCTCCACCGCCCCGTCTCCGATGCGGCAGGTGACGCCGGGCACCCAGCGACAGCGTGACACGCGTGCGTCCTCCATGACCTCCACGCCTTCATGACCTTCATGTGATTGGACAGGCGTCAGTCGCGGCCAACGGGCAGGAGGGACCGACGTGTGTGATGATCGTCGGCGCGCGGCGGCGCGGCGGGGGGTGACGGTGAGGGGTTGGTCGACGACGGGTGGACTGCTGCTCGTGCTGGTGTCGGTCGGCTGCGGCGATCCGCAGGCGCCAGCCGCGACGATCACGGCCGCGTTCGAGCGGGACCAGTTGCTCGCCGACGTGCGCGTGCTGTCGGCCGACGACATGGAGGGCCGGCTCGTCGCCTCGCCGGGCGGTGCGAAGGCCCGGGCCTACATCCTCGAGCGCTTTGCCGCCGCGGGACTGGAGCCGATCGACGGGACGTTCGAGTTTCCGTTTGCCATCGACGCGGCCGCCGACGGCACGCTCCGGCGGGGCGTCAACGTCGTCGGCCGGATACCGGGGACGCGCGGCGCCGCGCGGGCCATCGTCGTCACGGCGCACTACGATCACATCGGCGTCCGAAACGGCGAGGTCTACAACGGCGCCGATGACAACGCGTCGGGCACGGCCGCGCTCCTGGCCATTGCGCAGCACTTCCGGGCCCACCAGCCGGCGCACACCTTCGTCCTGGCCGCGCTCGACGCCGAGGAGGGCGGATTGCGCGGGGCCCGGGCCTTTGTCGCCTCGCCGCCCGTGCCGCGCGAGGCCATCGTTCTCAACATCAACCTCGACATGATCGGGCGCGACCCCGACGACATCCTGTACGCCGCCGGGCCCTCCCACTATCCCTTCCTCGTGCCGTACATCGAACGGGTGGCCGCCGACGCGCCGATCAAACTGGTCATGGGCCATGACGCCCCGGGCCGGGCGGGCATGGACGACTGGACGAGCAGCTCGGATCACTTTCCGTTCCACGAGGCCGGCATCCCGTTCATCTACTTCGGCGTCGAGGACTTCCCGCATCACCACAAGCCGACCGACGACTACGAGACGCTGACGCACGACTTCTACGTGCGCGCGGTCACCACGATCATCGAGGCCCTGCGCGTGTTCGACGCCGACCTCGAGGCGATCGATCGGGCGCGGCAGGCGCGATGAACGGCCGACCCGCGCTCGTCGGCCTGCCGTACGATGCCAGTTCGTCGTTTCTCCGCGGCGCGGCGCGCGGGCCGACCCACGTGCGCGACGCGCTCTTCTCGCCGGCCGGCAACGGCTGGTCGGAGTTGATGGTCGATGTGCTGTCGCCGCCGCAGGGGCTCGAGGACCTGGGCGATCTCGACCTGCCGCCCGACGACCGGGCCCGCGACCGCATCGAAGCGGCGATTGGGTCGCTCGTCGCCGACGACCGCCGCTTCATCGCGCTCGGCGGCGATCATTCGGTGACGTATCCCATCCTGCGTAGTCTCAGCCGCCGGGCCGGGCCGATCACGATCCTCCAGATCGACGCGCACCCGGATCTGTACGACACGTTCGACGGCGAGCGCCACTCGCACGCCTGTCCGTTTGCGCGGATCATGGAGGAGGGGCTCGCCGCGCGCCTCGTGCAGGTGGGCATCCGCGCGATGAGCGGCCCCCAGATCGAGCAGGTGCGACGGTTCCATGTCGAGCAGTTCCCGATGCGCGCCTGGGCCGACGGGGCCCGGCCGTCGCTCGTCGGCGACGTGTATGTGTCGATCGACCTCGATGGGCTCGATCCGTCGTGTGCGCCGGGCGTCTCGCATCCGGAACCGGGCGGGCTGACCGTCCGCGACGTGCTGGGCCTCCTCCACACGCTCACCGGCCGCCTGATCGGCGCCGACATCGTCGAGCTGAATCCGGCGCGCGATCCGTCGGGCGTGACGGCCGGCGTGGCGGCCAAGTTCGTCAAGGAACTGACGGCCGGATTTCTGGTGGACGGCGCGTGAGCCGATGACGCCTGCCCGCCAGGTCGGGTTTCCGACCGCGCTCGCGCTGGTCGTCGGCGGGATGATCGGATCGGGCGTCTTCACGCTGCCGGCGGCGCTCGCGCCCTACGGCGGCGTGAGCCTTCTCGGGTGGCTCATCTCGGCCGGCGGCAGCATCCTGCTGGCGCTGGTCTTTGCGCACCTGGCGCGCACGTACCCGGCGACCGGCGGGCCCTATGCCTACACGCGCCGGGCCTTCGGTGACCTCGCCGGTTTTCTCGTCGGCTGGGGCTACTGGATCTCGTGCTGGACGACCAACGGCGCGCTGGCCGTCGCGTTTGTCGGCTACCTCGACCCGTTCTTTCCGGCGGCCCTGCGTCATCCGCCGACGGCGGCGCTGATGGCCGGGTCGACGGTCTGGGTGCTGACAATCGTCAACAGTCTGGGCGTGCGTGCGGCCGGCGGCATGCAGGTCGTGACGACGGTGCTGAAGGTGTTGCCGCTGCTGCTCGTCGGCTTTGCCGGCCTGGCGTATGTCTCGCCCGAGCCGTTCGTGATTGCCGACACGCGGGCGCCGGTGCTCGGCGCCAACATCATGGCGGTGGTGACGCTGACGCTCTGGGCCTTTCTCGGCCTCGAGACGGCGACCATTCCCGCCGCGAGTGTGCGCCATGCCGCCCGCGTGATCCCGCGCGCGACGATCCTCGGCACGAGCCTGGCCGCGGTCCTCTACATCGTGTGCACGGTCGGCGTGATGAGTGTGGTGCCGGCGGCGACGCTGGCCGCGTCCACGGCGCCCTTTGCCGACGCGGCGCGCGTGATGTTCGGCGACGGGGCGGCGCGGCTGGTCGCGCTCGGCGCGGCCATTTCGTGTTTCGGGGCGCTCAATGCCTGGGTGCTGCTCGTCGGCCAGATGCCGATGGCGATGGCGGCCGACGGGTTGTTCCCGCGCGTGTTCGCGCAGTTGTCCAGCCGGGGCACACCGACGCGCGGCATGGTGATCGGCGGCGTGCTGACGTCGGCGCTCATCGCCACCAACTACGCCGACACGCTCGTGGCGGTGTTCACGTTCATCATCCTGCTCGCGACGTTGAGCGTGCTCGTGCCCTACGCGTTCTGCGCGCTCGCGGTGCTGGCCCGGCCGGCCGGGGGCGCGGCGCCCACGAGCCGCGGCGTCCGGATCGTCGCCGCGCTCGCGTTCGGCTATGCGATGCTTGCGATCGCCGGCGCGGGGCAGGAGACGGTCTACTGGGGATTCCTGCTGCTGCTGGCCGGGTTGCCGGTGTATGTCGTGATCGTCCGGTCGCGTCCAGTCTCAGGGGAGGGTGCGCGATGAGGGCCACGGGGCCGTCGGCCCGAACGGAAGTGGGCCGCGTCGTCGAGATCGTCCTGAAGCATCCGCACGAGGCGTTCGGGAGCCAGGCGCGGATCGAGGCCGAATGGCGCGCGCTGCACTTTGCCGGGCCGCCGGACTTCGAACGCGCGCTCGACGAGTACGCGGCGTTCGTCGACCTCGTCGGGCCGATGGGTCTCACGCTTCGCTGCCTGTCCGAGACGCCGGGCACCGGGCTCGACTCCGTCTACGTGCGTGACGCGTCGGTCGTCGGCCCGGACGGCATGATTCTCTGCGCGATGGGCAAGCCCGCGCGTGCCGCTGAGCCGGACGCCCAGGCCGCCGCCTTCGCCGCCTGGGGGATTCGGGTGGCCGGCGCGATTGCGCCTCCAGGCCTGCTCGAGGGGGGCGACGTCGTCTGGCTCGACGACGAGACGGTCCTCGTGGGCCGCGGGTATCGGACCAACGACGCGGGCATCGAGCAGTTGCGGCAGCTGCTCGGGCGCGCCATCGAGGTCGTGTCCGTGCCCCTCCCGCACTGGCGAGGCCCGGCCGACGTGTTTCACCTGATGTCGATCCTGAGCCCCGTCGATCGCGATCTGGCCGTGGTGTACGCGCCGCTCCTGCCGGTGCCGCTGCGGGAGCTGCTGCTCGCGCGCGGCCTGACGCTCATCGAGGTGCCCGATGCGGAGTTTGACTCGATGGGTGCCAACGTGCTGGCCACCTCGCCGCGACGCGCGGTGATGCTCGACGGCAATCCCGTCACCCGCCGCCGGCTGGAAGCCGCGGGGGCCGACGTGCACGTCTATACCGGACGCGAGATCAGCGTGAAGGGCGGCGGGGGGCCGACGTGTCTGACGCGGCCGATCCGTCGAGGGGCCGTCTGACAGAACCAGGAGGGACGTCATGGTGATTCGTCGAGTCGATCCAGTCTCGGTGGGCAAGATCGCGGGGTTGCTCTACGCATTGATGGGACTGATTGTGGGAGCGTTGTTCTCGCTCGTGGCGATGGCGGGTGCGTCGTTCGGATCCGGGATGGGCGACGGCGCGCCGCTCGCCGGCATGCTCTTCGGCGTCGGCGCCATCATCGTCCTGCCCATCTTCTACGGCGTGCTGGGCTTTGTCTGCACGCTGATCGCCGCGGTGCTCTACAACGTCGTCGCCGGCATCGGCGGCGGGATCCGGATCGACGTCGAGCAGGGGTGACCGGGATCTAGCCCGGCTTGACCTTGAGGGCCCCGGCGTTGACGAGGGCGCCCGTGAAGTCGAAAACGTGATTGGCCGACTCGATGCCGTCGGGACTGACCACGTACAGGGCGGCGCCGGGGAACTCGACGCGCGTGCCGACGCGGGCCTCCCCGAAGAACTTGCCGGCCAGCGTGCCGCGGAAGCGCCAGAAGAGGCCGACGCGCGTCCCGTCGATGACCGGCTCGTCCCACGTGAACTCGATGTCGGGGAAGGCCGTGACCCAGTAGCTGTACACTTCGGTGATGCGCGCGCGGCCGGAGACCGTGCCGGCCGCCGGGCTGGTGAACGTGCCCGAGGGGGCATGGTCGGCCGCCAGCAGCCCCGGATCCCGGCTGGCGAACGCGGCTCGATGACGGGCCAGCCGCACGTCGATCTCGGATCGGGTCATGGCTGCTCTCCGCGAATGCCTCATCATACGGCAGACGGCCCGAGACGGTTCTTGACGTCGATGGGGTCGACCCCTACGATCAATGGTTTGACCGGCCCGACATCATGATTGGCGAAACCGTCACCCACTATCGCATCATCGGCAAGATCGGCGAGGGTGGGATGGGTGTCGTCTATCGCGCCGAGGACACCCGGCTCGGCCGGCAGGTGGCCGTCAAGTTCCTGTCGGCGCAGCTGTCGGCCGACCCGCTCGCGCTCGAGCGGTTCGCCCGCGAGGCGCGTGCCGCGTCGGCCCTGAACCACCCGAACATCTGCGCGCTCTACGACATCGGCGAGAAGGACGGGCGGCCGTTCCTCGTCATGGAACTGCTCGACGGGACGACGCTGCGCGAGCGGGTGGAGGGCCGGCCGCTCCCGCTCGACACGCTCCTGGACCTGGGCGCCGAGATCGCCGATGCGCTCGACGCGGCGCATGGGCTGGGCATCGTCCACCGCGACATCAAGTGCGCGAACATCTACGTGACCGAGCGCGGCCACGTGAAGATTCTCGACTTCGGGCTCGCCAAGCTCGCGGCCCGGCACGGCCTGCTGCTCGACGGATCCGCGATGACGCTCGGCGACCGGCCCACGATGCAGCAGACCGGACTCGGCGAGACGCTCGGCACCGTGTCGTACATGTCGCCCGAGCAGGCGCGCGGCGAGGAGCTCGACGGGCGCAGCGACCTCTTCTCGCTCGGCATCGTGCTCTACGAGATGGCAACCGGCCACGTGCCGTTCACCGGCCGGACGTCGGCGCTCGTCTTCGATGCCATCCTCAACCAGACGCCGCCCCCGGCCTCGGCGGTCAATCCGGCCATCCCGCCGGAGCTCGACCATATCCTGGCCAAGGCGCTCGAGAAGGATCGCGACCTGCGGTATCAATCGGCCTCGGAACTGCGGGCCGATCTGAGGCGGCTCAAGCGCGAGAGCGACTCGGGCCGCAGTGTGAGCCGGCCCGCGGTCACGGCCGCGTCGACGCCGGTCGCCGCGCCGGCGCCGAGAGGTCGCCCGCCGAGGGCGGCGCTGGCCGGTGGGCTCGCGCTCCTCGTGACGGTGGCCGTGGTGGCGTTCGTCCTGCTGCGCCCGAACGCGGGCTCGTCGATCGACTCGGTGGCCGTGCTGCCGTTTGTCTCCTCGGCCGGGGCGAGCGACACCGAGTACCTCACCGACGGCATCACCGAGTCGCTCATCAACGGTCTGGCGCAGTTGCCCGGGCTGCGGGTGAGCGCGCGCAGCGTCGTGTTCCGGTACAAGGATCAGGCGGCCGACCCCCTGCAGGCCGGCCGCGATCTCGACGTCACGGCCATCGTCACGGGCCGGGTCGCGATGCGTGGCGACCAGCTCGTCATTCAGGCGGACCTGGTCAACGTGGCCGACGGCTCGCAGCTCTGGGGCAATCAGTACAACCGGCCGGCGGCCGATCTGCTCGCCGTGCAGGACGAAATCGCCAGCGAGATCCTGAGCAAGCTGCGCCCGCGGTTGAGCGGCCAGGACGTCGAGCGCGTCACGCGGCGGCACACTGACGACGCGGCGGCCTATCAGTTGTACCTGCAGGGCCGGTATCACTGGAACAAGGGGACGATCGAGGGCTACCAGCGCGCGATCGAGTACTTCCAGCGCGCCATCGATCAGGATCCGGAATATGCGCTCGCCCACGCCGGGCTGGCCGATTCGAACCTGATGCTCGGGTCCTACTTCGTCGAAGCGATCACCGACGCGAAGGGGGCGGCCGAGCGCGCGCTGGCGCTCGATCCCGAGCTGGCCGAGGCCCACATCGCCGTCGGCCACATCAAGCTCATGCTCGACTGGGACTGGCCGGCCGCCGAGCGCGCCTTCAAACGCGGCCTCTCGCTCAATCCGGCGTCGGCCCTCGCGCACAACCAGTACGCCATGTACCTGGCCACCATGGGCCGGCTCGACGAAGCCATCGCCGAAGTGCGCCAGGCCCAGACGCTCGATCCGTTGTCGCCCATCGTCAACAGCGACCTCGGCTGGTACCTGCTCTACGCGGGCCGGCACGACGAAGCGGTGGCGCAGTTCCAGACGACGCTCGAGTTCGATGCCAACTCGATGTCGGCGCGCGAGGGGCTGGGCGTGGCGTACAGTCTCGCCGGACGCCACGCCGAGGCGATTGCCGAACTCGAGCGCGCGCTCACGTTGTCGGAGAACAGCCCGGTCGTGCTCGGGCACCTCGGGGCGGCATTTGCGCGGCAGGGCAGTCGGGACCGCGTGGTGGCGGTGCTGGCTGACCTCGAGACGCTCGCCCTGCGGCGCTACGTCCCGGCGTCGTCGATTGCCATCGTGCATGCCGCGCTCGGCGACCGGCCACGCACGCTCGATCTGCTCGAACAGGCCTATGCCGAGCACGACTTCGCGCTCGCGCAACTGCGCATCCTGCCGTGGTTCGAGGCCCTTCGCGGCGAGCCGCGCTTCCAGGATCTCGTCCGGCGGCTCGGGCTCTGATGCCCTCAGTCGATCCGGACGTCGCGGCCCTGCGGCGACGCTCCTGACGACCGACCGCGACCCACGAGCGCGGCCACAGGCGCCGCGACGAACACGGTCGACCACGTGCCGGCGACGATGCCGACGAGGACCGTGAACGAGAAGCCGCGCAGGGCCGTGCCCCCGAAGAGGTACAGCGCCAGGACCGCCGCCAGGGTCGTCCCCGACGTGATGATCGTGCGCCCGAGCGTGTCGGTGACGGCCGCGTTGATGGCGGCATCCATCGACCCGCGTCCCATCGTGCGCAGGCGCTCGCGGACGCGGTCGAAGATCACGATCGTGTCGTTGACCGAGTAGCCCGCGAC
>DATKDF010000201.1:0-3779 GCA_035512795.1 Vicinamibacterales bacterium | reverse complement strand
GCACGTTATCCTCCGACAGAATTGAGCGCAGGGGCGCACCTGAGTGAGAGCAAACGGCGTTCCCGATCCGAGGACGCGACGGGCCCCCGACGACATGCGGTCGTGCAGGGGGCGAGCGGGTTCTTACAGGATTGAGCCCGGGGGGCGGCGTTCGGGCTTCGTCAGTTCGGACATCGGGCTTTCAGATTTTACCCGTGCCGCTCGGGTTCCCATCGCAGGCCGGTCGTCAGAATCCGCTGGATGAGCTTGGGATAGCTCCAGCCGGCGTAGTCGGCCGACCGGGCGAAGTCCTCGTTCTTCGCAATCTGCGGATTGGGGTTCGCCTCGAGCACGAAGATCCGCCCCTGGGCGTCGAGCCGCAGGTCGATCCGCGCATAGCCCGACAGCTCGAGCACGCGGTAGACGCGTCGCGAGAGGTGCTGAATGCGCTCCTCGGTGCCCTCGGGCAGGTGCCGTGCGGCGCCGGTGAAGATGCCGGCCTTCTCCTGGTACTTCGGGCTCCACTTCACCCGCTCGGTGGCGATGGGCCGCGTGCCGCCGGCCATGCTCTCGAACGTCATCTCGAACACCGGGAACGCTTCGAGCCGGTGGTTGCCGATGACGCCGCAGTACAGCTCGCGCCCGTCGATGTACTGCTCGACGATCGCGTCGGTACGGATCGAGTCATGGATGAACTGGACCCGTTCGGCCAGCTTGTCCGCATCCTCGACGACCGAGGCCTGCGAGATGCCGATCGAGGCCTCCTGCGTGAGCGACTTGACGATGAGGGGGAAGTCCAGCCGCTTGGGCAGCCGCGGGCGGCGCCCGCGGCGCACCACCGTGAACTCGGGCACGGGAATGCGGTGGTAGTGCAGGAGCTTCTTCGAGAGCGCCTTGTCGCGGGCGAGCAGCATGCCTCGTGGATTGCAGCCGGTGTACGAGAGGCGCAGCAGCTCGAGGTAGCTCACGACGTTCTGATCGAACGTTCCGACCTCGTGGAACGCCTCGAGCAGGTTGAACGCGATGTGCGGTTTGATCTCGTCGTTGGCCTGCCGGATCGTCGCCAGTTCGTCCTTGACGCCGACCACGTGCACGTCGTGACGCAGCGGGCGATTGCGGAGCGTCGTGACCACGTTGTACTCGGTGCGCCAGGGCGCCGAATCGAGATCGTGGCCGGACACCTCAGCAGGCGGGACCTGATAGTCGTGCATCAATACCAGGACGCGCAGGTGACGCATGGGACCGCGTCATTTTACACGGTCGCCGTCCGATCGAGGAACGGATCGCGCGTCCAGCGGACGGGCGCCTCGGGCAGAATGTGGCGCAGGTAGGCATCGACACCACGCGCGCGCCGCCAGTCGCGCGGATACCCGAGCGACACCTCTTCGTACCGCACCCCGTCGCGCGCGAGGGTGCTCCGCAGATGCAGGTGACCGGACACGACGACGCGTGCGCCGAAGCGCGTGCCCCAGTCCTCGGTCAGTCGCGTTCCGCACCACACCGAGAACCGCGGGATGCGTGGCGGGCGCGCGAGGTCGTGCCGCAGCGGCCAGTGGTTGACGAGAATCGTGCGCGTGCCGGGGCCGAGGGCCAGCAGCCGGGCTTCGGTGGCGCGCACGCGCGCTGCGCACCAGGCGGCCCGTGATCGATGGGGCGCCGGATCGAGCAACCGCTCGTCGGCACACCGGACGCCCGACTCGGCCGCCCACGCCACGGCCTGCTCGCGCGGCACATGGGGGGGCCGGAAGCTGTAGTCGTACAGCAGGAACATCGGCACGACGACCGTGTCCGGTACCGCGGGAAACACCGGGTACTCGTCGTCCGGAGTCGTGACGCCGTACGACCGGCAGATCGCAACCAGGTCGTCGTAGCGCGCCTCGCCCCGCGTCGTCTCCGGGTGGCTGGCCGAGGCCCACAGGTCGTGATTGCCCGGCGTCCAGAGTACCTGCCCGAACCGCGGGACGACCACGTCGAGCGCCAGGCGCAGGTGGTCGGGTGCGCTGCCGACATCTCCGGCGACGATCAGCCAGTCGCCGGGGTAGTGACCGAGCTCGCCGAGAGCCGATCGGTTCGACGGGTGAGACAAATGCAGGTCAGAGATGGCCAGCAGGTTCACGGTTCCGCGTTCCAGGCCCGGACGGTGACGGCCGGCCGGGCGCCGTCGGGGGTATGGGTGGCCACGGCGACGATGTGTTCGGCGGTCGGTCGCGCGAGCGTGAAGGCCCACCGGTCGTCCTGACCGGTGAGACTGTCGAGAAACGCGATCCGCGGATGTGCCGGCGTGGTCAGGTCGAACGCGATGTCGTGGAGGGGCACCGCGATGCCGAGGCCCCGGGCCTTCAGATAGGCCTCCTTGAGCGTCCAGTACTCCAGGAACCGGGTGGGCCAGTCGCGATCATGCGTCCGGATGTCGGCCACCTCCGACGGCGCGCAGTACCGGTCGACGATGGCGGCCTCAGGCGCCCGGCGGGTGGTTGACTCGACGTCGACGCCGACGTCGCGGTCCCGGGCGAGCGCGCAGACGACCAGGCCGCCGCTGTGGGCCAGATTGAACCGCAGGGACGCGTGGTCGTCGGCGATCTCCGGCCGGCCGCGCGGTCCCTCGCGCCACGTCCACTCACGCGGCCGACAGCCGAGCGCCTGGCCGACGATCTGCCGGGCGAGCACCCGGCCCAGCAGGAACATGCGGCGATCGCGATCGTGCCGGAATCGCTCGTAGCGTGCGCGTTCGTCGGGCCGCAGCCACTGGTCGGCGAACGTGTCAAGCGCGGCACCGCCGGGCAGGCGGTCCGCGTGTGCGTGCACGACCCACACGTCATGTGGTCCGGGGCCACCGGGTTCGGACGCGCTCGGAGACATTGCGATAGTATGGCGCCGCTTGCGCGCACCCGCGCGCCGCCGCCGGACATGTCCATCGCGTGCCTCTTCCCCGGTCAGGGTTCCCAGTCGAAAGGCATGGGCGCCGATTTGTTCGATCGATTCCCCGACTGGACGGCCCGGGCCGACGCCATTCTCGGGTACTCGATCCGTGAGCTGTGCCTCGACGATCCGCGCGGCGAACTCGGCTTGACGGCGTTCACCCAGCCGGCGCTCTACGTGGTCAACGCGATGACGTGGCGGGCCCGCACCGAAGCCGGCGCAGCAGCGCCGGCGTTTGTGGCGGGCCACAGCCTCGGGGAGTACAACGCGCTCCTCGCCGCATCGGTGTTCGACTTCGGCACCGGGCTCCGGCTGGTCCAGGTCCGGGGGGCGCTCATGGGTCGCATCGCGGGTGGCGGCATGGCCGCCGTCATCGGGCTGGAGCCGGCGCGCATCGAGGCGGTCCTGCAGGAGAGTGAGACGGGGCGGCGGCTGGATGTCGCCAACTTCAACTCGTTCGATCAGACCGTGATTGCCGGTCTGCGCGAGGATCTGGCGGCGGTCAGGCCCGCCTTCGAGGCGGCCGGCGTCCGGGCGTACATCCCGTTGAACGTGAGCGCGCCCTTCCACTCGCGGTACATGCGGGCAGCCATGGAGGAGTTTGCCGGCACGATCGCGCCCGTGCCGCTCGCGGTGCCCGTCGTGCCGGTCATCTCGAACGTGACCGGGCGGCCGTACGATCCGGCCGCCATCGGCGAGACGCTCGGCCGGCAGATCGGGCACTCGGTGCGGTGGCTCGACTCGATGCTGTTTCTGCTCGAGGCCGGGGTGACCGACTTCGACGAAGTGGGTCCGGGCAGCGTGCTCCGCAAGCTCGTCGCGCAAATCCGCAAGAAGCGCGGCTGATTCCCCCGGGTTGAGCGAAGGCCGGACGATCGGGC
>DATKDF010000200.1:0-10972 GCA_035512795.1 Vicinamibacterales bacterium | reverse complement strand
GTTCCTCACTGACGGCGTCTACCTCGGCAGCCCCCGCGTCGATCGCGGCCGCGTGACGATGGCGGCGACGCGGCTCGGGCGCCGCGTCTTCGTCGGCAATCACGCCGTCGTGCCCTGCGGCCAGGCGATCCCCGACGGCGTGCTCGTCGGCGTCTGCACGGTGGCCGACGCCGCCCGGCTCGAACCGAACTCGGCGTGGTTCGGCCATCCGGCGTTTCCGTTGTCGCGACCGCCCGACCAGATCGACGCCGAGGCGTTCGTGCCCACGCGAGCGCGGTATGTCGCGCGCCTGTTCTTCGAAACCGCCCGGTTCGCCCTCCCCGTCCTGCCGGTCCTGGCCGCCATCCTCTGGTTCGCGATGCTGCAGAACGCCATGGCGACCTCGACACCCGCGGCGTTTTTTGGCCTGGCCGCCCCGACCGCGACGGTGCTGGCCGGCGCGCTGCTCTGCCTGATGGTGCTCGGCCTCAAATGGCTGCTGCTCGGTCGCGTGCAACCCGGGCATCACGACTTCTGGTCGTGCTGGTGTTTCCGCTGGGACCTGGTCTATGTCGCCTGGCAGCAACTGGCCCGACCGGTCCTCTCCAGCCTCGAGGGTACGCTGCTGCTCACCTGGTATCTCCGGGCCATGGGCGCCCGCATCGGCCGGCGGGTCGTACTCGGCCGCGGTTTCGCGCAAGTGGTCGACCCCGACATGCTGCGGTTCGACGATGACACGACGGTGCGAGGCCTGCTGCAGGCACACACGTTCGAGGGCCGGGTCCTCAAGATCGATCGGGTCCGGGTGCGGCGTGGGGCGAGCATCGGCAGCAACGCCCTGCTCTTCTACGGCGCTGATGTCGGCGAAGCCACGCGGGTGGCGGCCCACAGTGTCGTCATGAAGCGCGAGCGGCTGCCGGCCGGACGCGTCTACGAGGGTTGTCCGACCCGCCTGTCGACCGTCGACGCCACGGCCGTCTGACGGCCAGCGGCCGGTTTCCTTCGGTTCCCACAACAATCTGTCGTCCGGCCCGCGAATTCCTCCGCGGGGGCCGTCTACCAGAGAGCCAGACAAACAAAGGAGGTTACCGTGACCGTCAATCCAGACCAACGCCGTGTCCTCGAAGAGTGGGCCACCGGCCATACGGTGGACGTGCGCATCGCCCATCGCTGCCGCATCGTGCTCGCCCTGGCCGTCGGGTGTACCCCGAGCGAGGCCGCGCGACAGCTCCGCACGACTCGTTCGACCGTCCGGCTCTGGCGCGATCGGTTCCTTGCCGGAGGGCCGGACCGTCTGCTGTACGACAAGCCGGGCCGGGGCCGGAAGCCGGCGGTCGACCCGGTCGTCTGGCAGACGATTCATCGGATGGCCGAATCGGGCCACGCGTCAAGCACACGCCAGCTGGCCGATTCGCTCGGTATCAGCATGGCGACGGTCACTCGCTGGCGGCGTCGCATGCAGACGCAGGAGACTTCGCAGAGTCCCCCGGTGCTGGCCGACCAACAGCCTGTCTGACCCGCGCGAGCGTCTCGGGAGCTGACCCGGCCGCGTTGACGCGACGCCACGTCATCGCCCCCGGGTTCTGGCCGGTCTGACGTCGCACGACGGCCTCGTCGGCGTCGGAGGCGTCCCCGGTTCGCGTCCGTACACGGGCGACCAGAACGTCGCCTGGCGCCTCGAGCCAGAGGCCGATGAAGTCGGCGCCAGCGGCGGTCGCCACCGCCTCGATGCCGCGCCGAGAGCCGGACTCGGCATACACCGCGTCGACGATGGCGGCGTGGCCGGAATGGACGATCGCAGCGGCCCGGTCAGCCAGGAGGGTGTAGACCCGCCTCGTGATGTCGGCCGAGTACCCGTCAGGACCGAGCCGCTCGTGCGCCGGCACCCCACAGATCTCTTTCCGGATCAGATCGCTTCGCAGCACGATGGCGCCCGGCGGGCCTCCCACGTCCGGCGCCAGGGCCCGCGCCATCGTCGACTTGCCCGATCCCGAGAACCCTCCAATCGCCACGATGCCGGGCCGCGGCCGACGAAGCAGTGCCGCGGCCAGACGCAGGTACTCCCGCGCCAGATCTTCGAACTCACGCCGCCCGGCGAGAGCCGGCTGGAGGCGTGAGGCGGTGGCGCTCGTCTTGGCGCGGACAGCCGCCCGGCACGACAGGAACAGCGGCAGCAGGGCCAGCCCGTCGACGTCATCGGTGTCTGCCACATAGGCGTTCAAGACGACGTTGGCCTGCTCACGGAGGTCCCGCCGCCAGAGGTCCATGAGGAGAAAGGCGAGGTCGTAGTACACGTCGCCGCAGGCAATCGCGTCGTTGAACTCGACAGCATCGAAAAGCGTCGGCCGGCCGTCGATGAGCACGAGGTTACGCAGATGCAGGTCTCCGTGGCACTGCCTGACGAAGCCGTCGCGCCGGCGACGCTCGAGCCGTTCGGCCTGCCGATCGACTTCGGCGAGCGACGCCGACGTCAGGTCCCCGGCCGCGCCGGGATCGAGAATGCCCTGCCCTTCGCGCTTGAAACTGCGGGCGTTGCCCTCGATGACCCAGCGAAGGCCCGCGACACCACCCTGGTCGACCCGCCGGGCGGCATCGCGATGAAACGTCGCGATCGTGGACCCGAGCGTCGCCATCAGGTCGGGCGGCAGAGCCCCACGCGAGGCCAACCGGTCAAACAGGGCGTCCTGGTCGAAGCGCGACATCTCGACGAGCCAGTCGACGGCCGGACCGGGCCCGTCGAGCGCGAACGAACCGCCGGCGTCGGCGGTGACGGCGACGGCACCGCGGTAGATCGACGGCGCGGCGCGGCGGTTGAGACGGACCTCCGCGTTGCAGGCCTCGCGCCGCAGGTCGAGGGTCGAGAAATCGAGATAGTCGTACTTGACGGCGCGCTTGAGCTTCAGCGCGCGGTCGCCGGCCAGAAAGACGACCGCGCTGTGGGTGTCGATGCGCTCGACCGGCTGCCCGTCGTGTGCCGCCGGTGAGGCCAGCCAGGCGATGACGTCGCGCTGGAGATCGTGCGGGTCGGACACAGCCGGGTCACCTGGTCGCGCCACGTCCCGTCGGTCCGGCGTCAATACGCAATCGCGTAGCAGTCGCGGCGCGGGTCGGCGGCGGCAAAGCGATTGCCCGTCCGCGGGTCGATCATCACCGCGGTCGCACAGCCACTGATCGAGACGGCCGGCACGCGGCGCACATCGTGCCCGCGCGCGCGCAGCGACTCGAGCACGTCATCGGGAATCCCGGCTTCGACGGTCAGCCGATTGGCGTCGATCCGGTGCGGCCAGAACGACCCGAGGAAGTGCGTTGTCTGGATGCGGGGCATTTCGAACGCCGCGTGCAGGTTCGGGTACCACGCGTCCTCGAATTCGACGATGTTGAGAAGGGCCTGGAGGATGGTCTGCTCCTGGTTATCGCCGCCGGGTGTGCCGATGGCCAGGTACGGCTGGCCGTCGCGGAGCACGATCGAGGGCGTCAGGGTGTAGCGCGGTCGCGACCGTGGCCGGAGCTGCGCGGCCCGGGTCTCGTCGAGCCAGAACTGCTCGCCGCGCGTCGACAGCCCGACCCCCGTGTTGCCGGCAATGACGCCGCCGCTGATCCACCCTCCGGAGGGCGTCGCGTCGAAGATGTTGCCGTCCTTGTCGATGATCGCGATGTGTGTCGTGTCCTTGAGACTCGGGTCCGGCTCGCCCGGACGTGACGGCCCGCCCTCGTCCGACTCACCGCCCGACGGCGTGCGTCCGGCCACCCAGAACGGCCACGTCTTGACGACCGGGTCGAACGGCAGCGGATCGCCGGCGATTTGCTCGACCTCGGCGCGCGCCAGGTCGATCCGACCCGCGCGCTCTCGCGCGTACTCCTTGGACAGGAGGCCGGTCGCCGGCACCGTGACGAACGTCGGGTCCGCGTAGTAACTGTCGCGGTCGGCGTAGGCCATCTTCATGGCTTCGGTCAGCACGTGCAGGTAGTCGGCGCTGTTGTGCCCGAAGGTCTGCAGATCGAACGTCTCGAGGATGTTGAGCGCCTGGAGCATCGAGGGACCCTGGCTGTTGAATCCCTGCTTGTAGACCGTGAGCCCGCGGTAGGTAATCGACGCCGGTTCCTCGACGCGCGCGAAGAACTCCTCGAAGTCGCCCATCTCGAACGGGGCGCCGTGCTCGCGCAGGAAGCGGACCATCTCCTGTGCGATATCGCCCTTGTAGAACCGATCGCGTGCCGCCGCGATGCCCGCCACGCGGCCCCGCCTTGAAGCCGCGCGTTCGGCGTCCACCATCTTCTGCAGGGTCGCGGCCAGATCCGGAAGCCGGATCGTCTCACCGGCCTGGTAGAAGCTGCCGTCCGGCTTCAGCCACGTCTTCTGATTGGTCGGCCACTCGCTGATGAGGCGGCGCTGCCGTTCGATGGTCTGCGCGGTGCGCGGGCGCAGGGGAAACCCGTCGCGCGCGTAGTCGATGGCGCGCCGCGACACCTGCTCGAACGTCATCGTTCCCCACCGCTCGAGGACCGTCAGCGCGCCGTGCGGGGCGCCCGGCACCACCGCCGGATCAAGGCCCGAGCCCTCGAGCGACTTGTTCCGTTCGAGGTACCACGCGATGGTCGCGCCTTTCGGCGCCCAACCCTGCCCGACAATCGACGTGACCTTGCCCTCCGCCCGCGGATAGACGAGCACGAGTCCTTCGCCGCCGAACCCGTAGAGGTCCTGCTCGATGACGCCGCCGACGATCATCGCGGCGACGCCGGCATCGAAGGCGTTGCCGCCCTGCTGGAGAATTTCCTGCGCGGCGGCCGTCGTCAGCGGATGTCCGGCCGAGACGCCGGCCGTCCGGCCCATGACCGGCGGACGCTGGCGGGCTTCGAGGACCGGATCGGGTGCCGTGGCCGGAACGAGCAGGAGCACAGCTGCGGATGCGAGGAGAGCGCAGATGCGACGCATCTGGTCATTGTACGGCCTGAAGCTGGTACCCTTGGATAACGCTCCGGCGGTCCCGGGAGCGCGACTGGAGGCCCCATGCGCGTGTCGAACGTGGTCGGACTGGCAATGATGGCGGCTCTTGTGGCCGCGTGCGGCGCCGAAGCGCCACCCGCGCCTGCCGGGCCGGACCTCCAGACGCGCGAACTCACCTACCAGCAGGACGGCACGTCGCTCGCGGGCTTCGTCGCCTGGGACGCGCAGACCACGGGACGCCGGCCCGGCGTGCTCGTCGTGCACGAGTGGTGGGGACACGACGACCACGTCCGCAATCAGGCCCGCCGGCTCGCCGAAGCGGGGTACGTCGGCTTCGCGCTGGACATCTACGGCGACGGCCGCCACGCCGAGCACCCGGCCGACGCGCAGACGTTCATGGAGGAAGCCACGAAGGATCCGGCCGTCGTCATGGCGCGCTTCAACGCGGCGCGCGACGCGCTCGCCCAGGACCCCCACGTCGATCCGGAACGCATCGCCGCGATCGGCTACTGCTTCGGCGGCGCCGTCGTGCTCAACATGGCGCGCAGCGGCGCCGACCTCGACGGCGTCGTGAGCTTCCATGGCGCGCTCGACGCCCACGTCCCGGCGGCGCCCGGCCAGGTGCAGGCGCCGATCCTCGTGCTGACCGGCGAGGCGGATTCCATGATCCCACCCGACGCGGTCGAGGCCTTCCGGCAGGAGATGACGACGGCCGGCGCGACGTTCCGCATCGTGACGTACCCGGGCGCCCGCCACAGCTTCACGAATCCGGGTGCCGGCACGCACGGCATGCCGGAGCTCGCCTACGATCAGGCGGCCGACGAGCAGTCCTGGCAGGAGATGCTCCGCTTCTTCACGGAGATCTTCGGCTGAGCGGCGCGCCCATGGACGACCGCGGCTACGTCGTCGCCTGCGCGACGTGCGGGCAGCAGAATCGCGTGCCGTTCGGCCGGATGGCGCGGTGCGGCAAGTGCGCCACGCCGCTCGGCGGTCCGACCGCGCCGCTCGACATGCCGAGCGTGGCGGCCTTCGACGCGCTCGTCAGTCAGTCGCCGCTGCCGGTCGTCGTCGATTTCTGGGCGCCGTGGTGTGGACCGTGCCGGATGGTCGCGCCGGAACTGGTAAAGGTCGCATTGACACACGCTGGCCGGTGGATCGTGGCCAAGGTCAACACCGAAGCCCTGCCCGACCTCGGCGCCCGCTACCGGATCCAGTCGATTCCGACGATGAGCGTGTTTGCCGGAGGACGCGAGGTGGGCCGGACGTCGGGCGCGCGCCCGGCCGCCGACATCGAGGCGTTTGTCGCCGGTACGCTGGGCGGCGCCTGATCTAGCCGCCCGATCCGGCGCCCCAGGGTGGGGGCGGCGCGTCCACCGCCGTCGTCAAATCGAACTCGACACGGAAGAGACGGCCGGGCCGTGACAGCTCGTAGACGAAGCGCTGGCCGGGCTCGACTTCGACCGCCCAGGTGTTGGTGAGCGACACCTGGAGGTTCTGCGACTCGAAGAGCGTCCGCGACTCGGCATCCACCGGGAAGGCCTGGCGGCTGGCCGTTCCCGGATCCGCCGTGTCGCCGCCATACATCGTCAGGACGTCGGAGGTCCCATCGGCATGGCGGTGATCGTGCTTGAGCCGAAGTCCGGCGCTCGTGCGGGTGATGACCCACGTGCGGGACCGATCCTCCCCTACGTGAAACGGGATGCGAACGGTGTCGGCCGTGCACTCACGCACGTGCATGACGAGCGGCTGCCCGACGAACGGGTCGTTCGGCGTTGCCGGCTCGTTGGCGGTGATCTGCCCGGCAAACGCCTGGCCGCAGAGCGCGCCGAGGCGCGCAAGAAACACGTCGGCGGGCGCCTCGGGCACCGGTGCCGGCTCGGGCGCCGGAGCACCGCACCCGACCGACAGGAACGCGACGAGGAGCAGGCTTGGTGATCGGAGGCTCATGGCCGGCATCTTATCTCCGGTTCGGACGGATCAGGATGACGAAAAGGCCGAGAACACCGGATCCGGCTGCGCCGTGAACGACCAGGCGCGGCCCCGCCACTGGAATGACAGGGTGGCGGCATGCAGGGCGTGGTGCGGCAGGATGAGCGCCCGCCAGTCGGCCGGCGTCATCGACCGGGTCACAAACCGCAGGTAAATCGTCTCGTCTCTGCCGTAGATCTTGTCGCCGACGAGCGGATGGCCGATGTGGGCCAGGTGAATGCGGATCTGGTGCTTACGGCCGGTCCGTGGAGACACGTCCACGCAGGTGAACAGCCCATCGGCCCTCTGGAAGCACCGGACGGGCCGGACCTCGGTCCGCGCCGGCGCGCCGTCCACCCGGACCGCATCGCGGATCGCCACCGCACTCCCGGCCGCCGGTCCCAGCGGTTCATCAATCGACCGCGCCGCGCCGAGATGGCCGTGCACAATCGCGTGGTAGGACTTGTCCACCCCACCCGACGCCAGCACCTGGCCGAGCTCTCGGGCCACGCCCGCGCTCCGGGCCACCACGACCAGTCCGCTCGTCTCGCGGTCGAGACGATTGACGAGCCGCACCTCCCTGTCGCCGGTGTGCCGACGCAGCCGATCGATCAGGCTGCCGTCGCCATCCGGCCGGGCGCCATGGCACACGAGCCCGGCCGGCTTGTTGACGACGATCAGGTCCTCGTCTTCGTGGACGACATCGATCGAGTCGGTCAGACAGGCCTCGGCATCATTGATAACCCTACCTGACCGGCCTGTACCGGCTTGACAACTACAGTGTGAGTACCCTATTGATAACTACACCGTAGGTATCCAGACCCATGCCCACTGCCCTTGGCGAGTTCGAACAGTTGCTGCTCCTGGCCGTCCTGCGGCTGGGCGACGAGGCGTACGGCGTCACCATCCGCCGCGCGATCGAAGACACCACGGGCCGGCGCGTGTCGGCCGGCGCTGTGTATACCGCGCTCGGCCGCCTCGAGAACCGCGGATTCGTCCGCTCGGCGCCGGGCCAGACGACCCCCGAGCGCACGGGGATGCGGCGCCGCTACTACCGGGTCGAGCCCGAGGGAGCGCGCCAGGTCTACCGGGCCATTCGCGGTGTCCAGGCCATGGCCGACGGGCTGCTGCCGGAGCTGAAGCGGCTGGCCTCACCCGGCCCGGCGCGACGGTCATGACGACGGTGCGACCGCCGCGGGTTGCGCGCTGGCTGCTCTCGCGGCTGCTGCCGGTGCCGGCGCGCGAGTTCGTCATCGGCGACCTCGACGAGGAGTTCGCACGTCATCAGACCGCGCGCGGTCGCCGGCTGGCCCGGCGCTGGTACTGGTCGCAGGCCGTGCGATCGATCGGTCAGACATCCCGACACGAACCCGAGGTCCTCACCATGCCCCATCGCCCGAGAACGATCCTGTCCACCCTCGCGAGCGACGCACGGTTCGCGGTCCGCACGCTCCGCCGATCCCCGGGGCATGCGCTCACTGCGCTCCTCACGCTCGCGGTCGGCACCGGCGCGCTCATCGCCATCTTCTCGGCGGTCAATGCCGTGCTGTTGCGGCCTCTGCCCTACGGTGAACCGGGCCGGCTCGTCATGATGTGGGAATCGAACCAGGCGCGCGGCTGGCATCGCGTCGAAGCCGCACCGGCCAACGTCGAGGACTGGCGCGAGCGCGTGACGTCACTCGCGGACATCGCCTTTCTCAGCCCGTTCACGCAGGCGTTGTCGCTCGTGACCGATGCGGGCCCGGTCCGCGTGCAGGTAGCCCAGGTGTCGGGCAACTTCTTCGACGTGCTCGGCGTACCGCCGCAGCTTGGCCGCACGCTCACCGATGCGGAGACGTTCGAACCCGGGCTCGTCGTGCTCGGCCACGCGGTCTGGCGCCGACACTTTCAAGCCGATGTCTCCCTCGTCGGCCGATCAATTCGGCTCGACGGCCGGCCGCATCAGGTGGTCGGCATCATGCCGCCCGACTTCGTGCATCCGGTCGGTGACGCGGAGATCTGGACGACGGCGGCGCCGATGGCCACGCGCCGGGCATCCCTCTGGTGGCGGCAGGCGCACGTGATCCGACCGCTCGCGCGCCTGGCGTCGGGCGCGACGGCCGAGGAGGCAGCGGCCGAGCTCGCCCGCGTTGCCTCCCAGTTGGCGATCGAGTTCCCGGCCACCAACACCGGCATGGAGGCAGGCCTGGCACCCATGCAGGAGTTCCTCACGGGCGACCGGCGATTGACGCTCCTGCTGCTCCTCGGCGCGGTGGGCATCCTGCAGCTCATTGCGTGCGCCAACGTGGCGCACCTGCTGCTCGGGCGGGCTGTCGAGCGCCGGCAGGAACTGGCCGTGCGAGCCGCGCTCGGTGCCGGGCGAGGCCGGCTGTTGCGGCAACTGCTGACCGAGAGCCTCGTGCTGGCCACGGCCGGGACGGCCCTCGGTCTGGTCCTCGGCGTGGCCGGTCTGGCCGCGCTCTCGTCACTGGCCCCGCCGGCCCTGGGGTCGATCGCGCTGGCCGTCGACTGGCGGCTCGTTGCGTTCACTGTGGCCGTGGGTGCCGGCAGTGCCTTGCTCTTCGGCGCCTGGCCCGCGTGGCGGACGGCGCGGTCCGGGGCGGGGGACCTGTCCGACGGCACCCGCTCCGGTACGGCCGGGCGCGAGCGACGGCTGGCAAGCGACGGGATCGTCGCGGCTGAAGTCATGCTGGCCGTGCTGCTCGTCGCGGCCGCCGGGCTGATGGTGCGAACCCTCGGCGAACTGAACCGCCTGCCGACCGGCATCGATCCGGCCGATGTGCTGACCTTCCAGGTTCACCCCTCGCGTGGCACGTTCCCGCAGGGCGCCGACCGGGTCCGTTTCGCGGCGACGCTCGTCGATCGAATCGAGGCGATGCCCGGCGTCGTCTCGGCCGGCGTCGGACGGGGACTGCCGCTGACCGGGTACGGATGGACGAGCGACTTCACGATCGAGGGCTGGGAACCTGGCCAGTTCGGTGTGGAGGTCCGGCATCGGGAGGCGCTGCCCGGGTACTTCGAGACCCTTCGCGTCCCGGTTCTCTCCGGCCGATTGTTCGACGACGGCGACCTCGCCCCCGAGGCGCCCGTACCGGTCGTCGTCAACCAGGCCTTCGTCGATCGCTACTTCCCCGACCAGTCCCCGGTGGGCCGCCGCGTGGCGTTCGACCGGGCACCAACCGAGCGGTCGTACTGGTATCCCATCGTCGGGGTCGTGGCCAACGAGCGGCGAGACCTGCTCACCGAACCGGTACCGGAAATCATCGGTCATCTCCGCGGTGACGTCCCGGCCACCCTGAGCTTCGTCGTGCGGACATCGGTGCCGCCGTTGTCGATCGTGCCGCAGGTGCGCGCGACGCTCGGCGACCTCGATGCCGAGGCGCCGCTCCTGTCGGTCCGCACGATGGCGCAGGTCGCCGCCGACGCGCGCGTGTCGCAGCGGTTCCTGATGACACTGCTCCTGGTGTTTGCGGGGGCGGCCCTGGTGCTTGCGGCGGTTGGCGTCTCGGGCGTGGCGTTGCAGGCGGCGCGCGCCCGCACGCGCGAGGTCGGCATCCGGCTGGCACTCGGCGCTCCGGTGGCCGCCGTCGTGCGCCGGCTGGCCGCGCGCGGGGTCGTGACGGTGGCGATCGGTGTCGGGGCCGGGCTGGCGGCGGCCGCGGCCGGCGGCCGCCTGCTCGAGTCGTACCTGTTCCAGGTGAGCCCGCGCGACCCGCTGACCCTCACGGCGGTCGTCGGCCTCATCGCCGGGGTGGGCATCGTGGCCCACGTGTGGCCGACCTGGCGGACCGCGCGCGTGGACCCCGCGATCGTCCTGCGGCCGCCCGTGTGAGATGATGCGCCATCTCACTCGGGAGCATGTGCACGCATGACGTACAAGGTGATCGTCCAGAAAGTCGAAAGTGCCCTGTCGCGCAACGTCGGCAAGGCCGCCAGGGAACTGAGTCGGCAGGTCAACGATCAGATGGCGCTCGGCTGGGAACCGGTCGGCGGTGTCGCGATCGGCACGGCCGGTTCGGCGCCGTACCTTCTGCAGGCACTGGTCAAGCGGCGCTGAGCCGCCGGCCGGGCCGGTCTGCT
>DATKDF010000199.1:0-36586 GCA_035512795.1 Vicinamibacterales bacterium | reverse complement strand
GCGCGCGCGCCGAGAAGCGCAAGGAAAAAACCGCGCGTCGACTCGAACGCGCGCAGCAGGATTCCGTCCGGCCGGACGCCCCGTCCGGGGTCGACCCCGACATCGCCCACATCCAGCCGGGCCCGCAGCCGCCGGCCGACTGGCAGGTCGAAGTCGACGACGGCGCCGACGAGGAAACCGAAGACGAGGCCGTGTCCAACTGACGCAGCCACTCAGGCGTCTGCCGCTCGGACGTCGTCAGGGTTCAACGATGAGCCAGGCAATCAGGGCGCCGCTCCCGTAGGCTGCGGCCGCCACGACCACGCCAAGGCCCAGCATCTCGAGTCCGTTGACCAGCCAGCCTTCCGTCGTCACAAACGACCGGAGCGCGCCGATGCAGAACAGGCTGGTAAACGTCAGGCCACAGGCGAGCCAGAATCGATCCACGACCGGGTCGGGCCAGATGTACGACACGAGCGGGATGGCTCCGGCCACGACAAACGCCGCGAACGTCGCCGCGCCATGGCATGCCGGCTCGGCCTCGGTCTCCGGCAGGTTCTCGCGCGCCCGGGCACTCTCCTCCGACCGAATCCCCAGGTAGTTCCCGACGCCCATCGACAGACCGTCGGCCACGAGATTGGCGACCCCGACGACCAGGACGGCCCGCGTCGACAGATTGCCGCCGGTGACACCGGCGACCACGGCAAAAGTCGTGATGATGCCGTCGTTGGCGCCGTAGACCAGGTCGCGAATGTAGTGCCGGAACGTCTCCCGCAGTCCGTTCGGCCGGACGTGCAGTGACCGACGCGCGTCGGTCATCGCGACGGGCCCGGCCCGGCCGGTGCGTGGCCATGCGACGGATCGCCGGCGCGGCCGCGATAGTGCTGCCGGAGCAGGTCCTTGCCGTAGTCGTTGCCGTTCGGCGTGCGCACTACTGAATGGATGTGCGCCTTGCCCGGCACACGGGGGCCCCCGAGCGCGACCGGCATCTGGTGGTCGAACTCGATCAGGATGACGGGACTCTGGATGCGATAGTAGAAGACGTCGTCCGGCCCCACGCCGCCAATCCAGGCAAACCAGGTGTCGTCGAGGTGGGCGCGCACCTCGTCCATCTTCACGCGCGCGTGCCCATCGGCCATGTGGCCGACAAACAGCCCGATGATGGCCATCAGTTGCTCGCGCGCCGCGGGTGTCAGTCGACTGGCGCGCAGGCCGGCATAGTCGAGCACGAGGTTGTCGCGGAAGGCCTGGGCCAGCGCGTTATTGCCGGTCTTGGCCGCGCCGATCGTGGCGGCCGCGCGCTCGGCCGGGCCGAGCGCCTGCATGAAGGCCAGGCCGGCCCGTTCCTCGGCCTGCAGGACCATCGCATCGGCATACGGTCCGCTCGCGACGGTTACCGGCTCGGATCCCATGAAGGTCGGCGTCATCACGACCTGATCGCCGAGCACGAAGTAGTTGACGATGAGGTGGTGGCCATCCAGTTGCCAGCCCCACGGAGAGGATGCCGATGGCTCGCCCATCACGGTCAGGTGGTAGAGCAGTTCGCCGTATTCATCGAACCGGTTGAGCAGTTCGGCCAGGTAGCCGTTCAGCCGCATGATGTCACGCGACTGGCGGAACCCGCGCGCGCTCAGCCCGGCGCGCATCAGGTCGAAACCGCGCTCGCGCTGCTCGGCGGTCATCTCCTGAAAGCTCACGCCCTGCCGTGTGTAGCGATGGACGTTGTTCCAGAGGCGCCACTCGTCGTCGTCGAGGGCAAACGTCGTTCTGGCGCGCTGCGCCGGCGTGAGTGCCCCGAGAAAGCGTTCGGCGGCTTCCCGCACGGGAGCGGTCGACACGCCGGTGGCTCGAATGGGAAACAGGCCTTGGACGGGTGTGCCGGACGTGGTCACGCCGACGAACGGGTCGTCGGCCGGATTCATCTGGCGTCCCCGCTGCGACGTGCCCTCGAGTGCCGAGGTCGTGACGATGACGGCCAGGCCGCCGACTGCCAGAAGCGAAAACGCCGTGCCTCGTCGAATCGCCATCGTCCAGCTCCCATGCCTCAATCAAGCGCCCGGCGGCGCGTGGTTTGTCTGGGGGCGACTCTAGCAGGGTCGACATCGGGCCACAATCGGTGGTCTCGGCGGCGAGACCCTCGCGCGGCATGTGGTGACTCCAGTCAGTTGGACGCAAACTAGCACAGCTATGTGTGCCGGGCTGCGCCCCTGTCTTTGCCTTGGCCGCACCCGACCTGTTAATACTGCTGGCCATGTTCGAGCGGGTCGAGGTGGTCGGTCGCGGCCGGGTGGGACACGCGCTTGCAGAACGGCTGGCCGCACAGGGGCGACTGGCCGCGGGGTCCGGCGAGCCGGATCTGATCCTGCTGTGCGTGCCGGACGCTGCCATTGCCGACGTGGCGCGCGCGACCGACGTGGGCCCGTGGATGGCTCACGTCAGCGGCGCGACGTCGCTCTCCGCGCTCGATCCGCATTCGACGCGTTTCGGTCTGCATCCGCTCCAGACGTTCACGCACGCCCGGGGCGCCGAGCAGCTCGATGGCGCGTTTGCCGCCGTCGTGGCCGAGACCGCTGACGCGCGGCAGGCCGGCCGCGCCCTCGCCGCTCTGCTCGGCCTGCGCCCGTTCGACCTGGCTGACGATCGGCGGCCGCTCTATCATGCCGGCGCGGTGATGGCGTCCAACTACCTGGTCACGCTCTACCGGAGCGCGGCGCGCGCCCTCGAACAGGCCGGGGCGCCGCCCGAAGCGCTCGTGCCGCTGATGCTGCGGACCATCGAGAACGGATTCGAGCTGACCGGTCCGATCGCTCGAGGTGACTGGGCCACCGTCGAAGCACATCTGCGAGCCCTCGACGCGGACCTGCCCGATCTCCTGCCGGTCTATCGCGAGCTGGCGCGGCTGACGACGCGATGATGGTCGTCACCCGGATTCCGGAGCTGCGGCGCACGCTGGCCGACCGCCGGCGGGCCGGCCCGATTGGCCTGGTCCCGACGATGGGTGCGCTCCATGCGGGACATGCCAGCCTGTTCGGCCAGGCCCGCGCCGAGTGCGCCACCGTCGTCGCCAGCGTGTTCGTCAATCCGCGACAGTTCAACGACGCGGCCGACCTGGCGGCTTATCCACGACAGGAAGCGCGCGACGCTGAACTCTCCGGCGCCGCCGGCGTCGACATCTTCTTCGCACCGAAGGCGGACGACATCTACCCGGCCGGTCACGCGACGGTGGTGGAGGTCGGGGGGCCAGCCTTCGGCCTCGAGGGCGACTACCGCCCCGGTCACTTTGCGGGCGTGGCTACGGTCTGCGTGATTCTCTTCAACCTGGTCGGGCCGGATGCCGTGTACTTCGGGCAGAAGGACGCGCAGCAGGTGGCCGTCATCCGGCAGGTCGTCCGGGACCTCGGCATGCCGGTGGACGTGCGGGTGGGCCCGACTGTCCGCGAAGCCGACGGTCTGGCGTTGTCGTCGCGCAACGCCCGGCTGGCGCCGGAGGACCGCCGGCGAGCCGCGGCCATTCCGCGCGCCCTGCGGGCCGCCGTCGAGGCGCGCCGGGCCGGGAGCGATCCGGTGAAGGCCGCGCGCGGAGCGCTCTCCGACCTCGAGACGGAGTACGTGGGCCTGACCGTTCTCGAGGGTCAGACGACGCTCGTGGTGGCCGTGCGGGCGGGCGGGGTCAGGTTGATTGATAATGTACCCCTCGACGCGCCTGCCCTGGCCGGTCTCTGAGCGAGGACGCCATGTCCCACGACACGCCCGAACGCGCCGCGAAGATCACGCCGCCCGACCTGGTTGCCCGTGCCAGGCGCGGCGAGCGACTCGTCATGGTGACGGCCTACGACGCGCCGAGCGCGCGGCTGGCCGATGCCGCTGGAGTGGACATCATTCTCGTGGGTGATTCGGCCGGCACGACCGTGCTCGGCTGCGAGTCGACCGTGCCCGTGTCGATGGAAGAGATGCTGGTCCTGACCCGGGCCGTCTCGCGGGGCACGCGCCGGGCACTGGTCGTGACCGACATGCCGTTCGGCTCGTTTCAGGTGTCGGAGGAACGCGCGGTCGACAACGCCATCCGCTTCGTGAAGGAGGCCGGCGCTGAGGCGGTCAAGCTCGAGGGGGCCGGCCGCACGCTTACGCGCATCAGCGGCATCGTCGAAGCCGGCATCGCCGTGATGGGCCATGTCGGGTTGACGCCGCAGTCGGCGACCAAGCTCGGCGGATACAAGGCGCAGGGTCGCACGGCCGCGGCGGCCAGACGCCTGGTCGAAGAAGCGGTCGCGCTCGAGCGCGCGGGCTGCTTTTCGGTCGTGCTCGAGGCGATGCCCGCCGCAGTGGCCGCCCGCATCACCGAAGCGCTCGACGTGCCGACCATTGGCATCGGGGCCGGCGCGGCCTGCAACGGTCAGGTGCTCGTCTGGCACGACCTGCTCGGGCTGCTGCCGGGGCCGATGCCGCGCTTCGTCAAGCAGTACGCCAACGTCGCGGCGACGATTGCCACGGCCCTCGATGCCTACGTCGCCGACGTCCGCGAGGGGCGATTCCCGGAGCCGGCCCACACCTACGGGATGCCCGAGGACGAAGCGCGACGGTTCGAGGACGAGCCGTCGCCGGGTCCGCGTGGCCGCCGGCATCCGGTCGCCTGAGTTCACACCGCGGTCGTCACGAGCGCGGTGCACGGACCGCTGCTGGCGCGCCGATAGGCGTGCGGCTGGCTCGAGTCGAAGTACATCGAGTCGCCCTTGCGCAGCACGGTCTCCTCGTCATTGATCGTGACGCCGAGTTTGCCGTCGATCACGTAGATGACCTCTGCGCCCTCGTGCTGGTGTGGTTTGCTCGCGACGTCGGGTTCGAACTCGACGTAGTAGGCGCTCATCGGCCGCTCCGTAGCGGGGAAGTCCAGCGACTCGAACTGGTAGGCGACCTGGCGCGCACCGGGCCGGTCGGGGAAGCGGCGCCGGTCTTCGCGGCGAATGACGGCGATGGTTGGCGTCGTGCGGGCCTCGAGGAAGAAGTGCTCGAGGCCGCCGCCGAACACGAGCGAGATCCGGAGCAGCGTCGGCAGGGTCGGGAACAGCCGGCCGCGCTCGATCTTGGAGAGCATCGCGGCTGACAGCCCGGTGTGGCGTCCGAGCTCCACCAGGCCCAGCTTCTTCTTCAACCGGAGCACCCGGGCGGGCCCGTTCACGGTGTTTGCGCCGACCGATGCGGCGTTCGCGAAGCTGCCGGCCGGCACGGTCGAGCGCGGGTGAGCCCGGCCCTCCGGGGGCCGGCTCACCTTCGGCTGCCACGGATTTGTCGATTGTCCGAAGGCGGGCAACCGGCAGAGTGACCCGGGCCTTTGCTGTTACACTCGGCCGCGGGGGACCCAACCATGCACGCCGATTCCCACGATCGCGTTCACCACAATGAGCGCGAGCTCGCCGAGTTCATCCGGGCCGGTTCCGAGAGCCGTCCCGATCAGGCTTTCGGCGAGTACTACACGGGCCGGTCGGCCTCCTGCGCCCTCGGCGCCGCCTACGATGCGATGTACCGCATGCCGAAGGACGCCGAGGGACGGCGGCCCACGCGCGATCTGGACTGGTTCTTCGACTGCCTCGACACGGTGAAGCCATGCCCGGGAGAGGGGTGCCGGAAGCGCCTGTTTCTTGCGGCCCTCCTCGTGCATCTCAATGACGACCACCGGTGGTCGCGCGAGCAGATCGCCAGCTGGCTGGCCGGCGGCGAGCAATCGACCCCCTGAGATCGCCCGCGGGCGCCCTCGTTTGCTAGAATGCGCCCGGGGAGTCCCGGATTGTGTCAGTTGGTCCGACGCGCGTGAGGCGGACGGCGGTCGCCTTGGCCTTGGCGGTGTCCTCTGTGGCCGGGGCCGGCGCCCGTCAGGGCCTGTCCGAGCCGGCCGCCGCAACGGCCACGTCGGCCAACGCGCCCGCGCTGTTCAGCGGCTACTGGGACTACAACGACATCGAGAGCGTCAATGCCGGCACGGGCCGACGCGAACAGCAGCCGCAGGGTGCGGCGGCCCGCGCCGCCGGACCGGCCGCCGCAGCACGTGGACTCGGCAGTGCGCGTGACGATCGTCCACCGGTCGAGACGGCGGTGCGCACGCCCTCGCCGCTCACCTACCTGATTCAGCGCGCCGAGAATTTCGTGCGCGACCTGCTCGAGGTGCCCGAGGTGCTGACCATTCGCGTCGATCCGGACGCGGTGACCTTCACCGACGATCTGCTCCGTGCACGGACGTTTCCGACCGACGGCCGGCAGCGCGACTACCAGTTGAGCGCGTCGAAGTTCGGCGCCCGCACGAGCTGGGACGGCCGCCAGCTGAAGCGCGAGTTGAGTGGTGGCGGCGGATTCAAGATCTTCGAGACCTATTTCCTCAGCGACGATGGCCAGCGGATGTACGTGATCATCCGTGTGAAGGCGCCCCAGCGGCCCGGCTTCATCGCGGGGTTCAATCGCGTGTACGACCGTCAGCCCACCGGTCCCGGCGGCGTCCCGCTGACGTGATCACCCGCTGGCTCGTCATCATCCTCGCGTTGCTGGCTGCCGGCTACCGCGCTTCGCACGGCGCGATGATCGAGGCGGCCGGTCTGGCCGCGCTCGGCGTCGGGCTGCTCGTGCGCCGGGTTGGCGGCGACAGTCGCGCCGCAACGGCGGCTGCCTACACCTGCTTCGCGATCACCGTCATCGCCATGATCGTCGTCTTCGTTCGCGACTACCTCTGATCCACGCCGCGGGCTGCGTGCGTCCACGGGCCGCCGTGGAACCCGGCGTTCACTAACGGTGTCCAAGCCCGCCATGCGACGAATCTCCCTGACGCTGCTGGCCGTGGTGTCGGCGGCGTGCGCGTCGGCGCCCGTCCGGCCGCAGGATCAGGTGTGGCTCGATCGGGCGGCCGGATGGGTGTCGGACGGCTGCTACGACTGCCTGCTCGAGGCGCGGGAGACATACACGCGGCTCGCGGTGGGCCGGGCGCGGCCCCTGGTGCTACCGCGACTGCTCGAAACGGAACTCCTCATCGCGCTTCGCGAGCGGGAGCTGGCGATCGACTCGGCCGAGGCCGAAGCGCGCGCGCTGGCGCTGGCGCCCGAGCTGGCTGCGGTCCTGGACGTGCCCCGGATCATGGCGCTCGTTCGCCTGATGGCGCCGGAGCCGTCCGGCACGCCCCGCAGCGTGGCGCGCGACCAGTCGCGGCTCAGCACCGTGAACGTACAGCTCCGAACGCTGCGGACCGACGCGGAGTGGTTGATGACCTCGCCTCTCGGTGAGCCGGCCCGCTCGTACCTGGCCCTGTCGCTCCACTGTGCCCGACAGTCACAGGCTCCGTATCCACCGGGATTGCTGCCGTACGACGACCTGCGTGGCTGGCCGGCAAGCGTCCCGCCGCTCCTCGTCTACCGCGCGGCAATCTGTACACGCATCGACCTGCCTGTGCTCGAGCGGATCCGGAGCGAGGTGCCTCGGTTTGTCGAAGCCGGCTACCGGGCGGCGCGCATCGTCGTGGCCAACGTGCAGCAGCGCGGGAACGTCGGCGAGGCGCGTGATCAGGTCGAGTCACTCTACGCACGTTTTGCACATTCACCGGCGATCACGTACCTGTACGGATCGTTCAACCAGTTGATCGGGGACAGCAAGGCCGCGCTGCGGTACTACGAGGAGACGCTCGCGATTCAGCCGAGGCATGAAGACGCAATGCTGGGGCGTACGGTCGCCTTCACATTCCTGCGGCAGGACGACGAAGCCATCGCCGCCGCCACCCACATGATCGACCTCGCGACCGACAACCGCGCCGACGCGTTCTACTGGCGGGCGTGGAATCGCTGGTCGCGCAAGGAACTCGTGCTGGCCCGGGCCGATGTCGAAGCCGCCAAGGCCCTGCGCTCGAATCCCGACCTGCATACGCTGGCCGGCCAGATCGAGCACGACCAGGTCGACCTCGACCCGGCCGAAGCCGACCTCCGCACCGCCGTGGACATGTCGGCCGGCAAGGGCAACTGCACGGCCGACTGGTACCTCGGGCTCGTCCTGATGAAACGGGAGCGATGGGCCGAGACCGCCGGTTCGTTCGAGAACGCCATGAACTGCTACCGCGTCCGCGTCGCCGCCAGCGAGACGGCCCTGGCGGCGGTCCGAGCACGGGAGGACCTCGACCCGGACTACCGGGCCCGGCAGATCGTGGGGTTCGAGGCGGCGATCATCGAAGACCGCAGCCAGTACCACGCCGCCGCCTTCAATGCGGCCAACCATTTCGCCCGTGCGGGTGATCCGGACAAGGCGCGCGTGCTCGTCGAGATCGCGGCGGTCGATCCCGCGCTGGCTGACCTCGTCCGCCAGTTGCGCGCCATCCTCAAGTGAGGATCATCTACAATTCCCGCATGGCCGTATTCGCGCATTTCGACACCACGCTCGGCAGGTTCACAGTCGAGCTCTTCGAGGACAAGGTGCCCCGGACCGTCGCCAACTTCACGGGGCTCGCCGAGGGCAGCCGGGAGTGGACGCACCCGAAGACGGGCGAGAAGCGCACGACCCCGTACTACGACGGCATCGTGTTCCATCGCATCATCGGCGGGTTCATGATCCAGGGTGGCGACCCGCTGGGCCTGGGGCACGGCGGACCGGGGTACCAGTTCGAGGACGAGTTCCATTCCGACCTGCGGCACGACCGCGTCGGCATTCTCTCGATGGCCAATGCCGGGCCCAACACCAACGGCAGTCAGTTCTTCATCACGCTGGGCCCGACGCCACATCTCGATCGCCGCCATTCCGTATTCGGCGCCGTCGTCGACGGCATCGACGTCGTCGAGCAGATCGGCCGGGTCAAGACGGACAAGAGCGACCGGCCCGTCACGCCAGTCGTCATGAACACGGTCACGATCGAGCGCAAGTAGCGCCGCGCATTACTCCTGACGAAGTGCGCCCAGCGGGTCGATCCGCACGGCGCGCCTCGTCGGCAGCCACGCGGCGGCGCAGCCCATCAGTGCCACGAATGCGCCCGCGCTCGCGTACACCCTGATGTCCGTGGCCGATGTCTGATAGAGGAGGCTCGCCACCCAGGTCGAGGCCGCCCAGGCGGCGGCCGTGCCGAGCAGTCCGCCGCCGAGGACGCCGATCGCCAGGCGCCCGGCGATGAGGCGGGCGACGTCGGCACCGCGGGCGCCCAGTGCCATGCGCAGGCCAATCTCCGACGTTCGCTGCTCAACGCTGTGCGCGAGCACGCCGTAGATGCCGACGGCCGACAGCAGGAGTGCGATGGTCCCGAAGCCGGCAAGCAGCACCAGCACGAATCGTCGTGAGGCGGTCGCTCCCGCCACGACCTGGTCCATGGTCCGCACGTTGGCCAGGGCCACCGTCGGCGCGAGGTCGGTCATGGCGGCACGTACCGCCGGCGCCAGCTGCGCCGGGCGGCCGGAGCCGCGCACGAGCAGCCGGTCCGGTGGCCAGAGGCCGGACGAGTGCGGAATCCAGACCTGCCGCGCGTAGCTCGACTCGAGCGACGTGTTGCGGATGTCGCCGACCATGCCGACGACCGTCCACAACCAGCCATCGGGCGTGCCCATGCGCAACCGCCGGCCGACGGGACTGAAGTCGGCCGGCTCAGCCGGCCAGAGCGTGCGCGCCATCGACTGACTGATGACCAGCTCGCGCCGAGGCGCGCCACTGTCAAAGAGCTGGCCGGAGAGGACCGGCACGCCCAGGACCTCGAAGCAGCCCGGACTGACCACCTTCGGCACCGACCCGACCATCTGCCCGGTCGGGTGACCGTCGACCACCCACGTCATGCCGCCGACCTCGTCGGCGAGCGGCACGTCGCTCGCGACGCAGGCGCGCCCGGTGCCCGGGGTGGTCTCGAGCCGCTCGACCAGCGCGTCGTAGAACCGTGTGCGGGCGTCCGCGTTGGGGTATCGGTCGCCCGGCAGCGTGAAGTCGGCGACGAGGATCCCGTCCGTCCGGAAACCGGGATCCACGCCCAGTACGCGGCCGAGTGACGCGCCGACGAGCGTCGCGACAATCAGGAGCATCAGTGTCAGCGCGACTTGCGCCGCGACGAGCACGGTCCGTCCCGCGCTCCCGGTCCGCTCGGCCAGGCCCACGCGTGACCGGACGGCAGAGAGGCCCGAGATCGAGGCCGCGCGCACGGCCGGCACGAGACCGACGATGGCGCCGACGACCACGGCCAGTCCCACCGCCAGCAGCGCGACCGGCAGGGGCGGGCGGACTGGAATCTGGTACCAGTTGCCCTCCGGCGCCATCGAGCGCAGGGCCGCCAGCGTCACGAGCGCGGCGATGAGGCCGACGAGCCCGCCAGCCATCGACTGGACGATGCTGTCAATCATCAGCAGTCGTCCAAGGCGACCCCGTGAGGCTCCGACCGCGTGTCGAACGGCGAGCTCCCGGCGGCGCCCGGCCTGACGGACCAGATGCAGCCCGGCGAGGTTGATGCCCGCGATCACCAGCACCATCGCCGCGCCACCAACAAGCACGAGGAACGTCGTCCTCACCGGCCCGGTCAGCTCCTCGCGAAACGACACTGCGAGGGCACCGATGGGCGGATTCCCGTTCGACTCCGGGTAGAGCGTCACGAGCCGCGCCATGATGGTCGCCAGTTGCTCGTTGGCCGCTTCGAGGCTGGCGTCCGCGCGGAGCCGGCCGATCACGCCGAGGTAGTACGCCCGCAGGCGCTGGCGAATGTGAGTCTCGAGATCGAGCAGCACCCAGGCATCGGCCGGACGCGTGCCGATGCCTGACCAGTCCGGCACCACGCCGACAACCACGTACGCGGTGCCATCGAGGTGCACCGGTCGCCCGGCAACGGCCGGGTCGGCACCGAACGCTGACCGCCAGAGTGCTTCGGTCATGACGATCGGATTGGCGTCGGTCGCGTCGTCCGAGGGCAGGAGCGTTCGCCCGACGACCGGTTGAATTCCCAGCGCACTGAAGAACCCGGCCGTCACCGAACCAATCGTGACCAGCCGAGGCTCACCGCCCGCCACGAGATTGCGGACGGCAGGGAAGCGGGCGAACGCCTCGACCCGTTCGAACGCCGGCGCTCCGCGCATCGCATCGTAGTCGCCGGCTGACACCGGGTTCCGGGCCGTGCCTCCCGTACTGGTCGGGTACGTGAGCCAGATGGTCGCGAGTGCGTCTTCATTCGAGACCGGAAGGGGATCGAGCAGCACGGGCTTGGCGACACTGACCATGGCGGCGTTGGCGCCGATGCCGAGGGCGAGTGTCAGCACCGAGGCGGTCGTGGCCAGCGGCGTCAGGCGCATCAGGCGCAGGGCATGCCGGATGTCGCGGGCGAGGTCGCCCGCCCAGGCACTTCGTCCGACTGGTTCGCGCGAGGGCGGCTGCACCCCGCCCGACGAGCGCCGGGTGAACAGACAACGCAGCGCCTGTCGCCAGTACCAGCGCCGGCCCGCGCGCTCGCCGAAGTCGGGCACGACGACCATCCGGTACTCTTCGGCCAGATCGCCGAGCTGGAACTCGCGATCGGCCGGAGGCATGCGCAGCGAGGCGAGCCATGTGGCCAGGCGCGGCGGGTGGCTCGCGGCCCGTCGGTCGAGCTCATCGGCGGTCATGGCGTCCGGAAGCGGTGTTCCAGCCCCTCGGTCATGACTCTCAACGTGCGGAACGCGCGCTCGGCGACCCGCGCGCCGGCCGGCAGCAGGTCGACGTGTTTACGTCGGCGGCCCCCTCGTTCGGCGGTGGGCTCGCCAATCGTGCAGCGGACGTAGCCCTTCTTTTCGAGTCGGTCGAGGGTGACGTAGACGGCGCTGATCGACAGGTCGCGTCCCGTGCGGCTCTCGATGTCACGCCGGATCTCGGCGCCCCAGGTACCATCCCCGAGGCGGGCGAGGGCGAACAGCACCAGCTGCTCGAACTCGCCGAGCGGCGCGGCCGTCTCTCGTGCCGAGGGGCGCTCGCGGGCAATATGTTTCACCATGTGAAGGATATAGACGTCAACCCAGGCTGGTCGGTTGGTCGCCGGTCCACGAACCTTTTCGTTGACAACTACGAACCCGTTCGTAATACTGGCGCCATGCGCAAGCCGCTCCCGCGACCGACCGACGCCGAACTGGCCATTCTCCGCGTGCTCTGGGACCACGGTCCGGCCACCGTGCGTCACGTGCACGAGGCACTTTCGGGCACTCGCGAGACCGGCTACACGACCACGCTCAAGCTCATGCAGATCATGGCGGAGAAGGGACTCGTCCGCCGCGACGAGTCGGCGCGGACCCACGTCTATGCCGCACGGCTCCCGCAGGAGGAGACGCAGCGTCAGCTCGTCTCGCACCTGCTTGACCGTGCGTTCGGCGGATCGGCCGCCGAGCTGGTCCTGCAGGCGCTCAAGGCCGGCGAGACCTCGCCCGACCAACTGCGACAGATCCAGGAACTCATCGATTCACATCGAGGTGCTGAATGACGACGGCGCTCTTCGCTCATCCGGCGGCGCAGGCCCTGGCCTGGTCGCTCGTGCACTTCCTCTGGCAGGGTGCGGTCGTCGGCGTGCTCACCTTCGGGGCGCTTCGCTACATCCGGTTGTCGCCGTCATCCAGATATGCGCTGGGCGTGGCCGCCATGGTCGCCATGCTGGCGGCACCCGTTGCGACGTTCGTCACGCTCATGGACCGCGCGCCGGGTGTACTGGCCGCGACCGAGCCCGCTGCTGACGTGCTCGCGCTCGTCCCGGCCGACGCGGCGGCAGGCAGGACACCTCCAGAAACGCTCACCAGCGCAGCCGGCGTGCCGCAGCCGGTGTTCGAGGCGGTCGTCCTGCTCGGCTGGATCGTGGGCGTCGCAGTGCTCGGCGTGCGCCTCTTCGGCGGCTGGATTGTGGCGCGCCGCCTGACGTCCGTGGCTGTTCAGCCGATCAGCGGCGAGCTCGATGCGCTCGTGCGGCGGGTCGCCGGCCGGCTCGCCCTCACTCGCGTCGTCCACGTCGTCGAGTCATCGCGCGTGGCCGTGCCGGTACTCGTGGGCTGGCTGAAGCCGGTGGTGCTCCTGCCGGCGTCGAGCCTGTCGGGCCTGACGCCCACGCAGATCGAGGCACTGGTCGCGCACGAACTGGCGCACGTCCAGCGTCATGACTATCTCGTGAACCTGCTGCAAGCCGCGGTCGAGACGCTGCTGTTCTACCACCCGGCCGTCTGGTGGGTGTCGCGGCAGGTCCGGACCGAACGCGAGCATTGCTGTGACGACCTGGCCGTGGGCGTCTGCGATCGGCTGGAATACGTCTCGGCGCTGGCGAGCCTGGCGGCGATGACGGCCGTGCCGGCCACGGCGCTGGCGGCCACGGATGGATCGCTCGTCGGCCGGGTGCGCCGGCTTCTGTCGCCCGAGCGCCTCGACGAACCGACCGGGTCGGTCAGTTGGGTGGCGGCGGCCGGGATTGCCCTGGCGATCGTCGCGGCGGCTGCCGCGGTGCCGCTCGCCACGGGATCCGGTGATGTGCCGGAAGTCCCGGAGCCCGTGCTCCTGACGAGCGACACCCCTCAGGCGCCGACAGCCGTACCGCCCGCCGGTGGCGTGCCGGCCGGGCAGCCCGCCGGTGTTCCCGGTGGTGTTCCCGCTGGAGTCGTCGGCGGCGTACCCGGAGAACCTGCGCCGCAGACGCCGCCCGCACGCGAGCGGCAGGCCGATGCTCGAGCCGAGGAACTGCGCAAGGCCGTCAACCTCGCCGAGCACCAGTGGCGCGACGCGCAGCGGCAGATCGAGCTGCAGAAGCTCGAACTCGAGCTGAAGCAGGCTCAACTCGAGAACCAGTTCGCCCTGAAGACCGCCGAGGCCGAACTCGAGGCGCTCCAGCGTGAGCTGAAGGAGGCACGCGCACGACTTGAGGTCGGCCTCGCGCGGCCGGAGGAAGTGCGGACGCTCGAGTTGCAACTCCAGCGTGCCGAGCAGCAGTACGTCACAGCCCGAGGAGCGCTCGAGATGCGCCAGCGCGAATTCGAGCTTCGCCGCCAGGAGTTCGACCTGCGCGCCGAATACGAGCGCCGGCTGAGCGAACTCGAGATGGCGGGCGGCGAGACCCGTGCCCTGCTCGAAGCGGAACTGCGGTCCGGGGTCGACCTCGCCCGCGAGCAGGCGGTGCTGGCCGAGCGCGAACTTCGTAGACGCATCGACGAAGCCGTGCGGGACCACCCCCTGCAGGCCGAGCTGGCTGCCCGCGAAGCAGACCTGGCGCGGTGGGTTGATGTCCTCGAAGCTGGCGCGACGCTCCGGCAGGGCGACGTCGTGCGCATCGTGATTGAGGACGAACCATTCCTGCCTCGCGACTACCGCATCGGCGACGACGGCGCGATCCGGGTGCCGTTCCTCGGTGCGATCGCTGCCGAGGGTCGGACGGCCGACGAGGTGCGCACGCAGATCGTCCGTGAACTGGCCGCACGCAACCTCAAGCGGGACGCGGCCGTGACCGTCACGGCCCGGCGGCCCCGCCGGTAACGGCCGTCAGGCCGTCACGGCCGGGTGCCGGTCCTTCCACTCGGTCGCCTGTTCGTAGGCGAGGGCGATGCGGCAGATCGTGCCCTCGTCATACAGGCGACCGGTCACCATCAGCGCGCGCGGCAGTCCACCGGTAAAGCCGCACTTGAGCGCGATGGCCGGGTGGCCGGTGAGGTTGGTGGCGGCGAGTCCCGGGCCGTTCGACGAGATGAAGGCGTCGTAGGTGCCCATGAATTCGGCCCACTCCTTCATGAGGAGCGTCCGGATCCGCTGCGCGCGCAGGTACTCCACGGCCGGCACGAAGCGGTTCGACCGGAACGTGCGCGGCCAGCTGCTGTAGGGATCCATTTCGTCGATGCCGCGCGATCGCGTGATGTCGTCGAAGGCAAATGCCGACTCGACGCTCAGGATGAACCCGAGTGCGTTGACGGGCACGGTCGACGGCAGGTCCACCGGTTCGAGGCGGGCGCCGAGTCCGCGGTAGACCTCGAGCACCTGCTGCATCATGGCGAGCCGTTCGGCGGCAGCCTGTGCGCCCCCACGCCCGCCGCCGCGCCCGCCGCCCCCGCGGCCGCCCCCGCGTCCACCGCCACGCCCGGCGTCAGGGTCGGCCTCGAAGTCCGATCGGACATAGCCAATCCGATAGCCCGAGAGCGGCGCGGCCGGGTTCCAGGTGAACGCGGCATCGGCGACGCTCTCGTCACGGCCGTCGGGCCCGTAGATGGCGTTGAGCACCACCACGCAGTCTTCGACGTACCGGCACATCGGCCCGACCTTGTCCATCGTCCAGGACAGCTCCATGGCGCCGTACCGACTCACGCGGCCGTAGGTCGGACGCAGGCCCACGACGCCGTTGGTCGCCGACGGCGAGATGATCGAGCCGCGCGTCTCGGTGCCGACTGCAAACCCGACGAGTCCTGCCGAGGTGGCCGAGCCCGGCCCGGCTGACGAACCCGACGCACTCTGCTCGGTGTTCCAGGGATTGCGCGTCGAGCCGCCGTGCCAGACGCCGCCCTGCGCGAGCGCGCCCATCGACAACTTGGCCACGAGCACCGCGCCCGCGTCGCGCAACCGTTCGACGATCGTGGCGTCGTAGTCGATGATCTGATCGCGATACGGTCCGGCGCCGAACGTGGTCGGAATGCCCTTGGTGGCAAACAGATCCTTGGCGCCCCACGGGATGCCATGGAGCGGCCCCTTGTATCGGCCGGCTCTGATCTCGCGGTCGGCATCCGCCGCCTGGGCGAGCGCGAGTTCCTCGGTGAGGGTGACGACGTTGAAGAGCGTCGGGCTGTGACGCTTCAGGCGCGCCAGGTACATCTGCGTCAGCTCGGTCGACGTCACGAGGCGGCGCTCGACGAGCGCCGCCAGATGCGTGACCGGCCAGAACGCGACGTCTTCGAGGTTGGCCGGCCGCTTGAGCGTGGCAGCCGCGGGCCGGTTGTAGCGGAACGCCCGCCCAGGCGTGGCCGGCCCGCGCGGCTGTTCACCCGGCAGGTAGGGGTGGAACGTGAGCGCCGGTGGCGTGTCGAGCGGAATCGCCACCTCTCTCAGTTGCTGATAGGTGGCGAGGTTCTGATTCAGGCTGTTGGCGATCGCCGCTTCCTCGCTGGCATGAAACTCGAGGCCCGCGATCTGCTCGGCGCAATCGACCGTCGTCGCCGAAATGGGACCGGCAGGACCTTGTCCCTGCGCCCACGCCCGGGTCGCCACTGCTCCGGCCATTGCGGCCGGAACGGTCTTGAGAAACTTCCGCCTCGATGTGCTCGCGTCGGCCATCTCGCCTCCTGAACCCTGAACCCTGCTTACTTCTTCTGGCCGGCGATCGTCTTCGTTTCGCCGGTCTCCCGGACGTTGACGTCGGGCGTCGACATCCGGTTGCTCTTGACCGAGATGGTCGATGTGGCCGGATCTCTGACTCGGGACACGCGGCATCCTAACAGGATTCGGGTTCGGCCATGCCGGCGACCGCACGATGTCTGGAATGGACGTCGTGCGGGCGATCCGGATCGGCGTGTCGTCCTGCCTGCTGGGCCGCCCGGTCCGGTACGACGGCGGTCACAAGCGCCACGACTTCATCGTCGATGTGCTTGGTCCGTTCGTCGAGTTCGTGCCGGTCTGTCCAGAAGTCGAGCTGGGCCTCGGGCAGGATCTGTTCGCCGGCCGTTGGTCGATGGGCGGTCTGGTGCGCTTCCACACCGCAATCACGTCTGAGGCACTCACTCGCGCCGGAGCGCCTCGACCGGTTCGATCCGGCCGCCACGCCAGGCCGGGAGGGCACTGGCGGCGAGGCAGGCGGCGCCGAGCAGCGCGGCCGCACCCGCCAGCGTCGCCGGATCGCCCGGTCCCACGTCGTACAGGTAGGCGGCCACGAACCGTCCGCAGAGGACCACGCCGAACAGGCCCCCGAGCAGGCCGGGGCCCGCGAGTCGCATGCCCTGCCCGATGAGCAGCCGGACGATCCCGCCGCGTGTGGCGCCGAGCGCGCGCCGAATGCCGATCTCGCGGGCACGCCTCGACAGTGCGTAGGACAGCACGCTGTACAGGCCAACGACCGTGAGCAGCAGCGCCAGGGCGCCCGCGAGCGTCAGCAGCGCGCGCACGGCGAGCCGGTCCCGTCCGACCTGGTTGGCGGCCAGCTCGGCCAGCGTTGCCGGCGCATCGAGCGCCACTTGCGGATCGAGGTCCCTCAGGATAGCCCGCGCGGCTGCCACCAACGTGAGCGGGTCGCCCCTGTCGCGGCGTACGACGAGCGTCATCCAGGTCGACGTGCCGTACGGCCCGTTGCCATGAGGCCAGTAGGCGGTTGGGCGGGGCGCCCCCGTCGGGCCGAACTCGCGCATGTCGTCGACGACGCCGACCACCTGGAACGTGCGGGCCTGACCGGACGGCTGCACGAGCCGTCCGAGGGCGCCGGTGTCAGGGAAGAACGTCGCTTCGAACGTCCGGTTCACGACGATGACCGGCGCCGCTCTGGCATCGGAGGCCACGAGGGGCCGTCCGGTCAGCAGCGGCACACCGAGCGCATCGAAGTACCCGGGCGTCACGGCCCGAATCTCCAGGATCGCATCACGGGTCACATCGTCCGGTATGCCCGGCAACGCGAGGCCGGTGTTGTTACCTCCGAAGAGCGGCCGGCGGGAGGCCGCCGCCGTATGTACGACGCCCGGCAGTTTGCCGAGGCGCATGAGGAGCGCGTCGAAGAACTGCGACGCCTCGCCGGTGCGCCCGGCCACGCTCACGTCGAAGACAAGCACGCCGTCCGGATCGATGCCCAGGTCGTGTTCTGCGAGCCGCGAAACGGAGGCGATGAGAAGCCCTGCCAGCCCCACAAGCAGCATGGCCAACGCCGTCTGGCCCCACACGAGCGTTCGCTGCGTGGCGCTGGTCCGGGTCGCTGTGCGGCTGGCCGCGCGGTCCATCACGTGACGCGTCGACAACCGCGTCGCTGGTGCCAGCGCAATCACCAGGCCGACCACGCCAGCCACCACCATCGTCACGGCGATCACCGGCGGGTGCAGACCGATCTCCCAGGCTCGCGGCAGCACCGGACCATACAGGTCGACGAGCAGCGCCGTGCACCACGAGGCGAACACGAGCCCGAGCAGGGCGGCGGCCAGCGCAATCGTGAGGCCCTCGACAACCAGCTCGCGGGTCAGCCGCGATCGGCTCGCGCCGAGGGCCGATCGGACGGCGAGGTCGGCCTGGCGCCGTTCGGCCCTGAGGAGGAGCAGGCCCGCCACATTGGCCGCGGCGATCACGAGCACGAGGAGCACCGCCGCGCCGAGCAGGCGGAGAAGTCGCGGACCGCGTTCACCGACGATCCACGCATACACAGACATGGCGCCGGCCGATCGATCGGCTCCGACCTCCGGATGGGCGGCACGCAGGCCCTCGAACCGCGTCGCCAGTTCGGCTCGCGCCGCCTCGATCGCGACACCTGGGGCCAGCCGGGCCACCGCGTACACCTGCCGGCTGTTGCGCCGCAGGACGTTCAGGTTGGGAAAAATCGGCACCCAGAGCTGCGGATTGCCGAGCTGGGTCACGGAGGATACGACACCGACAATCGTGTGTTCGCCGCCGTCGATGTGAAACGTCCGGCCCACGGCCGCACCGGCCTCGCCGAACATCTGCCGCGCCAGCCGGTCGGCAATGACCACGACTGATGGAGCACCGGGCTGCTGGTCGGCCGAGGTGAGGCCTCGGCCGGCGATCGGTGTGACACCGAGAACGTCGAAGAACGGCGCATCCACTTCCTGTCCGCGGACCTGCCGGGCATCGCCGACGCCTGAAATCGTCGGAGCGAAGTCGCGATAGGCCGCCAGCCCCTGGAGGGTCCGGCTCTCGTGTCCCAGATCGCGCGCGTTGAGGAGGGCGATGTTGCCGGCAACCCGGTCGGCGGCCATCGTCACCGACCGGTCGCCGATGACGACGAGCGAGGCCGGGTCGTGGAAGGGAAGCGGCTTGATCAGCGATCCGTAGATCGCGCTCAGCATGGCCGTGACCGAGCCGATGCCCACGGCCAGCGTCACGACCGCGAGCACCACCGTGGCGCGATCGCGTCTGAGCGCGCGGAGACCCGATCGCGCATCGTCGACGATGGTCCCGAGCCCGCCCCGCGCGTCGCCGCGGCGCTCGAAACGCGCGAGCAGATAGGGCAGGGTCAGCGAGACGGTGACGCCGGCCAGCCAGAGCGTCCGCCGGATTCCCGTCGGCCGCTGGTGATACTCCTCGAGCACGTCGCCGAGCATGCTCCGGCCCGCCGGCGTCTGCGGCAGACTCCAGCGCAGCAGGCTGGCGAGCAGGCCGGAGCGAACGCGGTCGCGCCTCAACGCAGCACCCGTTCGAGCCCATCCCAGAGCGACAGCAGCGTGTGCCGTGACGCCCGCAAGGCCGCGATGCCCGACCGCGTGACCCGGAAGCGTCGCGCCGGATGGCCGCCACGCTCCGGCCGGTCGTCGTCATCGAGCGTCCACGCCACCCAGCCCTTGGCCTCGAGCCGGTCCAGGGTGCGGTACAGCGCACCCCGGGAGATCGAGCGGCCGGCCAGTTCGTTCATGCGCCGCCGGAGTGGCAGCACGCGGGCGTCGTTCTCGAGTCGCAGGATGGCGAGCAGCACGAGCTGCTCGAACTCGCCGATGAACACGCCCCTGGGCATGCAGGTGTCTCCTTTGTCGACACCGGAGCGTAGCATACAACGGAGACTGCGATGGCCACCACCCGCTACCGGTCGATCGGGCCCTCGGTGTTGAAGACCAGCACGCGCGCGGTTCGTGTCAGGCCCAGCGCCGCGCGGGTGGACGCCAGCGTCGGGTCGGCGACCAGTACGACCAGTCCGGCGACACCGGCGGCTCCCGAGGGGCCCGCCGCCACGATCGGGTCGCCGCCGGTCGCCTGGCCCAGCCGCCGGACGGCGTCGGCGGCATCGGCGTCCGACACCGTCACGCAGGCGTCGACACAACCGGCGAGTGCCGGCCATGCGGTCTGGCTCACTTCGCCGCAGCACAGGCCGGCCATCGTCGTCGGCGCGACCTCTTCGAGCGTAACGCGGCGTCCGGCCGCGAGTGACGCGGCGACGCAGGCCGATCCGTGCGCTTCGACGACCACGAGCCGCGGGCGTTCCGGCCCGTACGTCAGGTCGAGCCAGCCGGCCACGGCGCCCGCGAAGCTTCCGACGCCGGCCTGCACGACGACGACGTCCGGAGGAGACGGGCCCCAGGCGCTGGCCGCCTCGTCGAGGATCCAGGTGTAGCCCGCCATGATCCAGCGTGGGATCGTCTCGTAGCCGTCCCAGCCGGTGTCGGACACGATCGTCCAGCCGGCCTGTGCCGCGTCGTCGGCCATCAGCCGGACGGCCTCGTCATAGCCCACACCCGTTTCGACGATCGATGCGCCTTCGCGCCGGAGCCCGGCCAGCCGCGCGGGCGACGTGCCGGTGGGGACGTAGACATGGGCAGTGCGCCCCGCCCGCGCGGCGCGCGACGCCGTAACGGGTGCCGACGATTTTGAACGCGGGCAGACCGAAGCGGGACGACTCGTCCTTGACCATGAGCTCGGCCAGACCCAGTCCGGCCGCGAGCGCCGGCAGGCGGAGGAGTGGCGTCGGTGGAGCGTCGCCGAGACCACGGTAGAAGGTGCGGACGGCGTCCAGGTCCTCTGGCGTGAAGAACGTCGACCGGGTCACCCGGTAAGATTACGGGATTGTGCGGGGCGAGATTCGGGCGATGTGGACGCTGGCCTGGCCGGTGGTCGTCGCCGAAGTCGGCTGGCTCGTCATGGGCATCGTCGACACCATCATGGTGGCGCCACTCGGCGCCGCGGCGATCGGGGCGGTGGGGGCCGGCTCGATCATCTTCATGGCGATCATGATGCCGGGTTTCGGCACGCTGCTGGCGCTCGACACGTTCGTCTCACAGAGCTACGGCGCCGGGCGCATCGACGAGTGCCACCGCTGGCTGTTCGCGGGCATCCACCTTGCCATCGGCATGACGCTCGTGCTGAGCGCGGCCTCGTTCGGGACGGTCTGGCTGCTGCCGCGGCTTGGTTTCCACCCCGACGTCCTGGCCGAGCTGACGCCCTACATGACGCACCTGGTCTGGTCGGTGGCGCCACTGTTCGGCTACCTCGTGTTTCGCCGGTACCTCCAGGCGATGAACATCGTGCGGCCGATCATGGCGGCGCTCATCACCGCGAACATCGTCAACGTGCTCGCCAACTGGGTGCTCATCACCGGCCGCTACGGATTCCCGGCGCTCGGTGTGGTCGGGGCCGCGTATGCCACGGTGTTCTCGCGGCTCGGCATGGCGCTCTTTCTCATCGGCCTCGTCGTGATAGGCGAGCGACGCCGTCCGTCGGGCCTGCACGACGTGCCCTTCACGATCGATCTCGCGCGCATGTGGACCGTCGTGCGGGTCGGCTTGCCGGCGGCCGGGCAGCTTCTCCTGGAAGTGGGCGTGTTCGCCACCGCCTCGGCGCTGGCCGGTCGCATCACGCCGGCGGCGGTGGCCGCGCACCAGATCGTGCTGAATGTCGCCGGGTTCATCTACATGATTCCGTACGGGATCGGGACGGCGGCGGCCGTCCGGGTCGGACAGGCCGTCGGCCGCGGCGATGGACCCGGCATGCGCATGGCCGGGTGGGTGGCCCTGGGCCTGGCGACGTCGGTGATGACGGTCTCGGCGGTGCTCTTCAGTACGTTGCCGCGGCCGCTGGTCCGGATCTTCACAACCGACGTCCAGATCGTCGACATCGGCGCCAGTCTGCTCCTCGTGGCCGCGGTCTTCCAGCTCTGCGATGGCCTGCAGACGGTAGCGACGGGCGCGCTTCGGGGTCTGGGCGAAACACGGCTTCCGTTTTTCTGGAACCTGGCCGGTCACTGGTTCGTGGGGTTGCCGATCGGCTACCACCTGGCGTTTTCGCAGGGCCTCGGCGTTCTGGGGCTCTGGATTGGCCTGTCGATCGGCCTCATCATGATAGGGCTGGCCCTCTTGATTGGCTGGCATCGTCACTCGCGCTCGTGGGAGCGTGCGGCGCGTGAAGGAGATGGAGACCATGCACCCGAACCTGCGTAGATCCTCGACCCGGCCCGGCCGGGCGGCCCTGGTGAGTGTCGTCAGTCTCTGGTTGGTCGGTTGCGGTGGTGGCCCGGCACCGGCCACGTCGGACGAGGCAGAGGCGTTGCTGTCGGACGCCAACGCCACGATCCTGAAGCTCGGCACCGAGGCAGCGCAGGCCGGCTGGGTGTACTCGACCTACATCACCTCTGACACCGAAGCCCTGAATGCGCGTGCCACCCAGGTGTTTCTCGAAGCCGTCAAGCGGCTCGCGCGCGAGGCGGCGCGGTTCGACGGTGTGGACGTCCCGCCCGACGCGCGTCGCCAGCTCGATCTGCTGAAGCTCGGACTCGAACTCGTGCCGCCGTCCGAGCCAGCCCTGTCGGAGGAGGTGACGACGATCCTGTCGAGGATGGAGGGGGCGTACGGGCGCGGCCAGTGGTGTGAGGACCCGGCGCGCGAGGGGGCGTGTTTCGATATCGAGCGGATCACGGAGATCATGGCGACCTCGCGCGACCCCGAGCGTCTCCGCGCCGTGTGGGAGGGCTGGCACACCATCTCGGTGCCGATGCGCGAGGACTACGAACGCTTCGTCGCGCTGGCCAACACCGGCGCGCGGGAACTCGGGTTTGCCGACACGGGCGCGATGTGGCGCCTGAAGTACGACATGCCGGCAGACGACTTCACGGCCGAGCTCGATCGGCTCTGGGAGCAGGTGCGGCCGCTCTACGCGTCGCTTCACACGTACGTCCGGATGAAGCTCCGCCAGCGGTACGGCGACGTCGTGCCGGCCGACGGACCGATTCCGGCGCATCTGCTCGGCAATATCTGGGCACAGGACTGGCGCAACGTCTTCGACCTGGTGGCGAGCGGGACGGCGGATCCCGGCTTTTCGTTGACCGACATCCTCGGGCGACGCCGGGTGACGGCGACCGAGATGGTGCGGATCGGCGAGCGGTTCTACACGTCGCTCGGTCTGGCACCGCTGCCCGACACGTTCTGGCAGCGGTCACTGTTCGTCAAGCCGGCCGACCGCGACGTCGTGTGTCATGCGAGTGCCTGGAACGTCGACTCGGTCGACGACCTGCGCATCAAGATGTGCATCGACCCGACCGAAGAGGACTTCATCACCATCCATCACGAGCTCGGGCACAGCTACTACCAGCGGGCGTACAACCGGCTGCCGGCGCTCTTCCGCGACAGCGCGAATCAGGCGTTCCATGAGGCGATTGGCGACACGATTGCGCTGTCGGTGACGCCGGAGTACCTCGTCCGGATCGGCCTGCTCGACCGCGCGCCGGACGCGTCGCGCGACATCGGGTTGTTACTGTCACGGGCCATGCAGAAGGTGGCTTTCCTGCCGTTCGGGCTCCTAATCGACCAGTGGCGCTGGCAGGTCTTCTCGGGTGAGGTGCCACCGGCTGGCTACAACGCCGCCTGGTGGGACCTGCGGCTGAAGTACCAGGGCGTGGCGCCGATCGCGCCGCGGGGCGAAGAGTTCTTCGATCCGGGCGCCAAATACCACGTGCCGGCCAACTACTCCTACACGCGGTACTTCCTGGCCCACATCCTGCAGTTCCAGTTCCATCGTGAGCTGGCGAAGATCGCCGGCTGCGAGACGCCACTCCACCGCTGCTCGATCTACGAGAGCGCGGAGGCTGGCCGGCGGTTGAACGCCATGCTCGAGCTGGGCGCTGCGCAGCCGTGGCCCGATGCGCTCGAGGCGCTGACCGGATCCCACCAGATGGATGCGACGGCCATCGTCGACTACTTCGCGCCGCTCAAGGCCTGGCTCGACGAGCAGACCAGGGGCGAGACGAGCGGGTGGTGAGTCAGGGGGCCGACGCGGTGCGACCGGCACGCGTTGCCCGGGCGATCGTGTCGCGGATGTCGGCCTGGTCGTCCGGAGGGACGCCTTCCCAGGATTGCAGTACGGTGCCGGTCTGATCGACCAGCACGAGTGTCGGCGTCACCCGCGCCCGCACCCGGCCCGGCAGGGGCCGCAGGGCTGCCGGGTCGAGGCCCAGGCTCTCGGCAAACGACGCGTCGGCCGCCGGGAACTGATTCGGGCTCACCAGCACGACTGGCGCGAGGTCGGCAAACTCGTCGGCGACCTGCTTGAGGAAGGGCTGCGCGCGCTGACAGGCGCCGCAGCTCGCCTGCGCGAAGAGCACCAGCGTGTACGGCGACCCGGCGTGCCAGTCCGCTGGCGTGTCGATCCGGCTGCCGACGCCATAGGCGGGTGGCGGCGGCGGCGTGGTGGACGTGGCCGCCGCGCCCACCAGGCTCGGATAGAGCACGACGCCCATCGTGATCGCGACGGCCACGACGAGGACCACGGCCGTCCAGGTCGTCAAACGGCCGAGCAGACCGTTGAGGTCGGACGCCCGCGCGGCCATCAGTTGTCCTCGAGCATGACGATCTTGCACCAGCCCGTGCAGGCCCACGACCAGAGCGGACCGCACATCGGCCACTCCAGGTCGAATTCGCAGGTGAAGAGTTCTGAACAAAGGAGCCACGGGTTCGGCCCGATGTCGCACGTGTCGATCTCGACGTTGCACGTGCAGTCGGTACGCCGCGCGTTGGCCACGCGCCAGGAGCGCACCGAGTCGGCCAGCCGCTGGCGCAGCGGCAGGGCGTTCAACCGGCCGGGATCGGCCGGGCCGAGCGTGACGAACAGCTCCCGGGCGGCCTCGTCGCCGAGTGTGGCGATCGTCTGCTTGAAGACGTCGTCGATGCGCGACTGCAGGCCCGGATCGAGCGGCGGTGTGAACACGTCAGCCGTGAGCAGCGCTTTGGCGTCACCCAGGAGGGCGCGTGCTTCGGCCGACAGGCCGGGATGCGCGTCCATGTATCGATCGAACTGGATGCGCCAGGCATCCGCACGTTCCTCGGCCGAGAGCGCCGTCATCATGGCGCGACGGTACGGTGTGGGATAGCGATCGATCGTGAACGCGGCCTGCCGCAGGTTGACGCGGTCCAGCTGGTCCACCCAGCGGGCGGCGGCGACGTTCGGGTCGGGTGTCCAGGCCACCGGCAGCAGGATGGCTTCGATCGGTAACGTGAGCGCGGCGACGACCAGACAAATCGTCAGGCGCCGGCGAGTACGCGGAGTCATGCGGGTCCCTCCTCGGCTCGCCATTTCTTCCCGTGAATGGAACGAGCCGAACGTCATCGGGTGCAAGACCCGGGCCGGTCTCGGCCGGCGGTTTTTTCGCCGGCCCGGCGGCGGGATTGCAATTTCTGCAATCCTGGACGGCCCGGACGATCGAAAAATGTGCGATCACCCTCAGAACCGTGAGCCCGTGCCAAGTTTTCGTCGCCCTTACAGGCCGATCGATCTATGCTTCACGGATGAGTCAGACCTCGAGTTTCCGTGTTCTCCCTGCCCTGGTCGTGCCGGCGGCTGCGGCCGCAGTTCTGTGGGCGGTGGCCTCACCCTTGTCGGCCCAGCGGACCATTGGCGGCGTCCCGTCCGGCGCCGCGCTGGTGGACTTCCGCGTGCTCGGCACCAGCGGGGAGCCGGTCAGGGATCTCCGAGCCGACGAGGTGAAGATCACCGTGGACGGCCGCGACCGGGTCGTGCAGGCCGTGCGCCTGGTCGAAGTGAGCGCCGCGGCCGCGGCCGCGCCGGCGCTGCCCTTGCCCTACGGCACCAACGTCGCGCCAGAGGGCCAGCGCAATGTCATGGTCCTCTTCAACGACGCCTCGATTCGCGCCGGTCAGGAACCCGACGTCAAGGCCGCGATCAGCCGCTTCGTCGCGACGCTCGGGCCGGCCGACAACGTCGGGTTGCTCACGACGCCGCGCGGCTCGGTGCGTCTCGATCCGACGACCGATCGGGCGGCCTTCGCCGCCGCGCTCGAAAAGGTCGTCGGGCAGGCCGCGCCGACCGAGTCGGCCGACGACTTCACGTGTCGCACGCGCGAGGTGCTCGACGAACTTCGGGCGCTCTTCACCAGCCTCAGTGCCAGTACATCCCCGACCTACACGCTGTTCTTTTCCGCTGGTCTGGCGGCCCCGACGACCGAAGGCGCGCGTATCGGCCAGGAGACGTCCAGTGCCTGCGAACTGAGGGTCGACAGTTTCCAGAACCTGTCCCGTGCCGCCGCGGCCGGGCGCGTGCAGATGTACGTGCTGCAGCCCGAAGGGCTGTCGACGCCACGGCCGGGGAATGAGGGCCTCGAGAATCTCGCCGGCGTGACCGGCAGCCGGCTCTACCGGATCGGCAGCTCGGGCCAGTCGGTGCTCGACACCATCGCGGCCGAGACGTCGGCCTACTATCTGGCCACCGTGGCGCTCGAAGACGTCGAGCGCAACGGCCAGCCGCACGCGCTGGGCATCACGGTCTCACGGCCCGACACACGGGTGCTCGCTCAGAACCAGTTGGTGCTCGGTTCGGCGCCGGCGGCCGCCGGGGGCGCCGCCAGCACGTCCACGCCACGCGACATGCTCCGCACGACAGCGGCATTCCGCGACCTGCCCTTGCGTGTCGGGGCCTACGCTTCTCGCAATCAGCCGGGCGAGTCGCGCCTGAAGGTCATTGCCATCCTCGAGCCGGTCGAGTCGGTCACGCTGACGGCCGCCAGCGCAGGACTCGTGACGGGAGACGGCCGCCTGGTGGCGCAGTGGACCGCGCAGCCGGAAGAGCTGAAGCAGCCGATGGTGTTTGCGGCGCTGCTGGCCGAGCCCGGCGAGTACCGCCTTCGCATGGCGGCCACCGATTCGACCGGCCGTGCCGGCGCAGTCGATTTCCCGGTCAACGTGACGCTGCACACGGCCGACACGGTCCAGGTGTCCGAGACGTGGACCTTCTCGACGGCGACCGGTCAGCTCATGCCGGCTCTGCACTACACCGGCGACGACACGGCGATGGTGCTCTTTGAGCTCTACGGCGCACCGCCGGAGGACTTCTTCGCCCAGGCCGAGCTGGCCAGGACAGCCGACGGTCCGGCCCTTCAGACGCCGCGCCTCCAGGCCGCCCAGGGCGGCGAGGGTTTCCTGCGCATCGTGGCGCAGTTCCCGCTGGCAGAACTCGAGGCTGGCGATTACGTCGCGCGATTCACGCTGGGCACGAACCCGCGCATCAACCTGACGCGCACGATCCGGAAAGTGGAGTAGGGATCGGCGTCAGGATGTGACGGCGGCCGGGTACTTTCGTTCGACGTAGTCGTCGACCAGGTGCTGAAACGCCGCGGCCAGTTCCTCGGACGTGCCACGAAGCGTCATCGCGTGCTCTCCGTCGATGAACACCGGGCAGTTGGGCGCTTCGCCCGTGCCGGGCAGCGAGATCCCGATGTTGGCCGCCTTCGACTCGCCGGGGCCGTTGACCACGCAGCCCATGACCGCCACCGACATCGTCTCGACACCCGGATGGCTCGCCTTCCACGCGGGCATCTGCTCGCGCACGTACGCCTGAATCCGTTCGGCCAGTTCCTGAAAGGTCGTCGACGTCGTCCGCCCGCAGCCCGGGCAGGCGGTAATCGCCGGCGAGAAGGACCGCAACCCGAGTGACTGCAGGATCTCGCAGGCGGCGTAGACCTCGTCGCGCCGGTCGCCGCCGGGCCGCGGGGTGAGCGAGACCCGGATCGTGTCGCCGATACCTTCGTTCAGCAGAATCGCCAGGGCCGAGGCCGACCAGACGATCCCTTTGGTTCCCATGCCGGCTTCGGTGAGGCCGAGGTGCAGTGGCTGGTCGGTTTTTCCGGCCAGGTCGCGGTAGACGGCGATCAGATCGCGTGGTCGCGACACCTTGCACGAGATGATGATCTGGTCGGTGCCGAGGCCCGACTCGAGCGCGAGCTCCGTCGACTGGAGGGCCGACAGCACCATGCATTCGTTCAGGATCTCTTCGGACGTCAGGCCCAGGTTCCGGTCCGTGTTCTCCTGCATCTTCGCCATGACCAGTTCCTGGTTGAGCGAGCCGCCGTTGACGCCGATGCGCACCGGCCGGCCGTGGTCGGCCGCGACACGGCAGATCGTCGCGAACTGTTCGTCACGGCGCCGGCCCGTACCCACATTGCCGGGATTGATGCGGTATTTGTCGAGCGCCCGCGCCGTTTCGGGAAACCGCGTGAGCAGCAGGTGGCCGTTGTAGTGGAAGTCGCCGATGAGCGGTGCCCGGCAGCCGGCATCGAGTATCCGGTGCCGGATCTCCGGGACGGCCGCTGCCGCCTCGGGGGTATTGACCGTGATCCGGACCATCTCGGACCCGGCCTCGGCCAGCTCGACGCACTGCCGGGCGGTCGCCGCCGCATCGGTCGTGTCGGTCATCGTCATGCTCTGCACGACGATGGGGGCACCACCTCCCACCTGGACGGCGCCCACGCGGACGGCGACGGTCTTGTGCAGGCGAATCGGCGCGGCCATGACTGGTTCGATTGTAGTGAAATCGTGGCACTATGGGATCGACGACCGGCTGGCGGCCGGCCGAGTCTGAGTATGCAGGGCCCGCCGGACGCACCGCGCAGGCTGCCCCATCGACAGTGAGGATTCCGACATGCGCACGCTCCGCCTCGTCCTGATGTTGTCGGTTGGCCTGGCCGTGGCCGCGGCGGCCTGGGCCCAGGCCACGGTGACCGAGTCCGATCTGGCCCGCCTCGAGGCCACCGCGCAGGAGATCGACAAGCAGGTGGGCACGCTGCGGACGACCGACGCGACGCTCGCCGCCGACGTCGAGAAGACGTTGACGACGCTCCGCGAGGAAATCACGTACCTGAAGGTGATGCTCCGACGCGAAGGGGCTGTTCCGCGCACGGAGTACTCGAACCTGCGCGACCGCCTCGAGACGCTGCGCGTCAAGGCCCGTGGTGACAAGGTGACCGCGCAGCCGATGCTCGACGAACCAGCGGCTCGTGCCTGGACCGTGCCGGTGGGTACCGAGATCGACGTGCGGCTCCAGACGGCGCTCAATTCAGGCACGACGGCCGTCGAGGACCGGTTCGAGGCGACGACGGTGCTCGACTACACGATGGGCCGCGACGTGGTCATCCCGGCGGGATCGACCGTGCGCGGATTCGTGAGCTCGGTGCGCGCCGCCGGCCGGATCGATCGGCGGGGCAGTCTCACGCTGTCGTTCGACGAGCTCCGCATCGAGAACACGACGCACAAGCTGCGCGCGTCGGTCCAGCAGGCCATCGACGGCAAGATGGCCGAGGACGCCACGCGCATCGGTGCGGGAGCGGCCATCGGCGCCATAATCGGCGGCATCCTGGGCGGCGGCAAGGGCGCGCTGGCCGGCATCCTCATCGGCGGCGGCGGCACGATCGCGGCCACTGAGGGCTCGAACGTCGAGCTGCCCGTGGGCACGGTGCTGCGGCTCCGGATCGATCAGCCGATCGAGATCATCATTCCGCGCGGAGACGGCACGCGGTAGAATCCCGGGGTTTGGAGGATTCGCCCATGCCCGCGCGGTCGTCGTCCTGGGTCGTCCGTACGCTTGCCGGTGGAGCCGCGGCTGCGCTGGTGGCCGTGTCGTTGGCCGCGGCGCCATCCGGCGCGCCGTCGCCCGCGCCGGCCGAAGAGGTGCAGGCCGACGCGGCCCTGGTCGAGCGAGCGCGTGCCATCCACGATCGCGTGATCACGCTCGACACCCACGCCGACATCAACGCCAACAACTTCCGGCCGGAGTGCAACTACGCGATGCGTCTGACGACGCAGGTGAACCTGCCGAAGATGGAGGAGGGTGGCCTCGACGTCGCGTTCTTCATCGTCTACGTCGGGCAGGGCCCGCTCACGCCCGAAGGGTACGACAACGCGTACCGGCAGGCCGTGACGAAGTTCGACGCCGTCCATGCGTTGGCCAGCGAGCTGGCGCCCAATCGGATCGGGCTGGCGCTCACCGCGGCCGATGTGCGGCAGATCGCGGCATCGAGCCGCAAGGTGGCCGTCATTGGCATCGAGAACGGCTATTCGATCGGTACCGACATCACTCGTGTGAAGGAGTTCCACGATCGCGGCGGGCGGTACATGTCGCTCGCGCACAACGGGCACAGCCAGTTGTCCGACTCGAACACGGGGGAACGTGACAACCTCTGGATGCACGGTGGCCTGAGCCCGCTTGGCCGGCAGGCGATTGCCGAGATGAACAGGTGGGGCATCATGATTGATGTCTCACATCCCTCGAAGGCGTCGGCCCTGCAGTCGATGGCGCTATCGCGCGCACCGGTGATTGCGTCGCACTCGGCCGTGCGCTCGCTTGCCGATCACAGCCGCAACATGGACGACGAGCTCCTGATGGCGCTCAAGGCCAACGGGGGCGTGATGCAGACGGTGGCGTTTGCGTCGTACGTCAGGACCGACCCGCCTGGCCGCGCGGTGGCCCGCACGGCCGCGATGACCGCGCTGCGCACCCGGTTCGGCCTCACCGCGGGGGGTGGCGGTCGTGGTGGTGGCGGGGGCGGGGGTCGCGGGGGCGGCCGCGGAGCACAGGGCGCGCCGCCCTGCCCGGTCGAGGATCCCGCAGCCCCGGGTCGGGGCGGCCGCGGCGGTGGCCAGCAGGCCGGTCTCGACCAGCTCACGCCGGAGCAGCGGACCCAGTACGATCTGGCGCTTGCGCGCATCAACGCCGAGTACCCGCCCGCCGGCCGCGCCACGGTCGCCGACTTCGTCGATCACATTGACTACGCCGTCAGGCTCATCGGCATCGACCACGTCGGCATCTCGTCCGACTTCGACGGCGGCGGCGGCGTCGACGGCTGGAACAGCGCGTCCGAGACGTTCAACGTAACGCTCGAGCTCGTCCGCCGCGGCTACACCGAGGAGCAGATCGCCAAGCTCTGGAGCGGCAACCTGCTCCGCGTCTGGGCCGAGGTCGAGCGCGTCGCCCGCGACATCCAGGCCGGGCGCTGAGACGCCCCGCCGCTCAGCGCCCCTCGCGCTCGAGGAACGTCCGCCCGTTCGCGATCCACGTCTTCGGTGGTTCGCCCTTCAGGTAGTGGCCGAACCAGTCGAGGATGCGCTGCTGGTAGTCGGTCTGGTTCTTCTCGACACGCAGGCCGTGGTCCTCGTTGTTGTAGACGAGCATCACGACGTTCTTCTCCGCCCGTCGGGCGATGTTGTAGAACTCCACCGACTGATGCCAGTACACCGTCCCGTCGTTGTCACCCGTCATCAGCAGCAGCGGCGTCGTCATCGTCGAGATGCCGAAGACGGCTGAGTTGCGGATGTACGCGTCGAGATCCTCGTAGATCGGCACTTCCATGCGCTGCTGGCCGGTCTCGATGTGGTCCGTTTCGGCGATGCCCGAACTCCAGTGGTGGTTGCCGTAGTTGCTGACGAGGTTGGTGATGGGCGCACCGGCGACCGACGCGGCAAACGTCGTCGTGCGAGCCGCCAGGAAGGCGGCGTCGAACCCGCCCCAGGAGTGCCCGACGACCCCGACGCGGCGGGCATCGACGAGCCCCTTGTCGACGACCGCCTTGACGGCCGGCCGCACGCACTCGACGACCGACAGGCCTGGCTCACGCGGTCGGAACACGATGTCCGGCTGGAAGACGAAGTAGCCCTGGCTCGTGAACACCGTCGTGTTGTAGTAGCTCGTCGCCGAGGGTGCGACGTACCGGTGCACGTTGTCCGAGAGCGTCTCGTAGAGATACACGACCATCGGATAGGCGCGTCCGGCTTCGTAGCCGGCCGGATAGTAGAGCGCGCCCTGGAGCGGCACGCCCTTCTCGCTCCGGTAGTCCACGATCTCGCTCCGGCTCCACGCAAAGTTCGACTGGAACGGGTTGGTGGTCGTCACCGGCCTGGCGTCGGCCAGCACGGCGCCGGCGACGAACACATCCGGCGAGTCGTCGTGCCGCTGGGAGACGAAGGCGAAGACCGGTACGTCCTTCGCGCGGGTGAGGCTCGTCACCGACGCGTCCTCGTAGACGAGGCGCTCGACGCCGCCGCTGGCCTGCAGCATGCCGTACCCGGAGTGCTTCGACCTCAGCCCGAAGAGGCTCACGTACGTGGCGGCGCCAAGGTCGATCGTGTCGGCTTCGGCGTCAAGCGTCACGACGCGATGACGCACCTGTCCCGAGGCCCCGTCGGTCAGCCGGGTGCCGCCGCTGCCCGACGGGGACACGCGCCACACGTCGAACCTGTCGTAGAGCAGCACGTGCGCGTCGGAGTCGGTCCAGCCGGCCACGCCGAACGGCGGCTTCAGCGGCGATGTCTGATCGGACTCCGTGTCGACGAACGACGTCCGGATGGACGTCGTGATGTTCACCGCGGCGCGCGTGGCGAGGTTGATCGTCCACCAGTGGCCGCCGGCGAGGAGCAGCACGTAGCGGCCTCCGGGGCTCGCGCTGACGTACCGGTCGTCGACGCGTTCGCGGAGCAGGGTGCGCCGTCCCGTGTCGAGGTCGATGAGTGACAGGTCGGCCGCAGGCCGCCCGATCGACCGTTCCAACTGGAAGGCCGACCAGTCCTCGACGAGCGCGAACGGGGTGCCGTCGACTGGTGTGACCTGCTCGGTGTCCGACTGGCCGAGGATCACCAGCCGGTTCGGCTCGAGGTGCCAGGCGGCCAGGCGGCTGCGACGGCGGTCGGCGACGGCGCCCGTCTTCTGGCGCGGCATGACGGTCGCGTCCCGCCAGTGCCAGACGTCGACGTCAGCCGGCTCCGGCGGCGACGTCGCCTGCGCGGCGTTGGTGCCGCGAGCGCCGTCGCCACCAGATCCAGGGTCCCGTCCCCCGGCGCCCCGTCCACGTCCCGGTGCGGCCGGTCGGGCCGCCCACGGCGCGACGCCTGTGAAGACCACGCGGCCGTCGTCCGACCAGGACGGTGCGCGGAACGGGACGACGCGCATGCCGGCGGGGACGTCGGCCGACGGTCCGTGGTCGAACGTGACGCGCCGTTCGTCGCTCGCGCCGAGGCGCTGCCACGCGATGATCGTGTGCGTCGGCCCGTCGCGGGTCTCGTCATCGCGCGAGCGAAGGACGGCGAGATCCGGCGCGCCATCGCGCCAGGAGAGTCCGGAGAACACGGCGGCGCCGGAGTCGAGCACGCGGAGCCGGCCGCTCTCCAAGTCGAACAGATGCACGCCGTTGCCGCTCCGGCCGTCGGCGGCGATAGTCATCGCGAGCAGGTGGCCCGCCGGGCTGTCCTGCCAGGCGATTTCGCCGACGTTGCCGAAGGCCGTGTCCTCTCCAGTGGCGAGCGTCCGGACGATGAGCGTCGTGCCGATCGGGTCGCGATCGGCTTCCGGGGCGGCGCCGCCGCGGCCGCCGCGACCGCCCGCCGGTGGCGGCGGCGTGCCCGCGGCTCCGGCCGGCTGGGGCGCGTAGCGGCGCATCGCGACGAACCGTCCGTCGCGGCTGAGGGCGAAGCTCTGAATGCCGTCGACGGCGGTCGTCTCGCCGGTCGAGAGATTGGCCAGGCCGAGCCTGTTCTGGATCGGCTGACGAGCCGTCCGGAGGCGTTCCTGCTCGGCCGGCGGGTGCCCGATCGAGTACGCCGCCCATCGCGAGTCGGTGGTGAACGTGGGCTGGCCGCCGAACGGTACGGTGACGGTGGTCTCGTCGGCCAGGCGGCGCAGGCGCAGCTCGTTCTGGCGATTCGACCGGCTGATCGAGTGCGCGAGCCAGGCGCCGTCGGGCGACAACGCGTTCCTGAAGGGCAGCGAGAGCGATTCCCACTGCCCGTAATCAGCCGGCGTGAGCGGTGGCGTCGACTGGGCGGAAAGGGCGAGGGACAGGCAGAGAAGCGCGGCCGCGGCCGCCAGCGTGCGTCGCATGAGTCGTCTCCTGGTGGCTGGACAGATGGTACGACGTCCGGGCGGTCAGCGCGCGGTCAGGCCCTGCCGGCGTCGCTTGAGAAACAGCCCCTTGCGCGAGAGGCCGAGTCGGGTGGCCGCCTCGGTGACACGGCCGCCCGACAAGTGCAGCGCATGTTCGATGAACTGCCGTTCCAACGCCTCGACGGCCGCGCCGAGCGGCTGGTCGAGTCTGACTTCGACGACCGGTCCGGCGTCGGTGCGCACGTGGACCGGGCGCGCGTTCCAGGCGCGCGTCACGTCGGCCGACAGGTCGGCGCTTGTGAGCGTCTGGCCGTCGGCGGCCACGGCGACGACGCGTCGCAGTTCGTTGGCCAGTTGACGGATGTTGCCCGGCCAGTCGTAGAGCAGGAGCGCCGCAATCAGGTCGTCGCCGACGCGCAGGCCCGTGCGCTGGCACTCGCGAGAGAACTTCGTCACGAAGAGGGAGGCCAGCGCCGGGATCTCGTCCTTGCGTTCGCGGAGGGGCGGCAGCACCAGGCGGGCGACGTCGATGCGGTAGAGCAGGTCCGATCGGAACTGGCCCTGGGTGACGCGCTCTTCGAGGACGGCGTTGGTGGCGGCGAGGAGCCGGACGTTGACGCGGCGGGGCCGCGCCTCGCCGACGGGCAGGAATTCGCCGCTTTCGAGGAACCGGAGCAGCTTCGGCTGGATCGCGACGTCGAGGTCTCCGATCTCGTCGAGGAAGAGCGTGCCGCCCTCGGCGGCGCGGACGACGCCGTCGAAGGCCTCGGCGGCCCCGGTGAAGGCGCCGCGCCGGTGGCCGAACAGCTGGCTCTCGACCAGATCGCGGGGTATTGCCGAACAGTTGAAGGCCACGAACGGGCCGCGCCGGACCTTGCTGTGTTCGTGAATCAGGCGCGCGATGACTTCCTTGCCGGTCCCGGTTTCGCCGGTCAGGAGAATCGGCAGGTCCGTGTCGGCGAGACGTCCGGCAATGCGCAGCAGCTCGACCATGCGCGGCGAGTGGAACACGGTGTGCTCGCCGGCCTGGATGAGGGTGCGCGGCCACAGGTTCTGTTCTTCGTCGTCAGTGGCCGCGTCGGTTGTGCGATTGACGGCGGCCTTGACGAGGTCTGCGAGGCTCTTGAGGAGCGAGATCTCGTCGATGGAGTGGACGCCGGTGACGCGGATGACGAAGCGGCGGTCTGAGCCGCGGAGGCGGACCAGGAACGAGTGGTCCGGGCCGAGGTCGGACGCCGCCGAGGGGGTCGGCTCGAACGGGAGGCCGGCTTCGCTCTGCACGTCGACGCGCGGCGCCATCGGGGTGTTCTCGAGGATCGCCGCGACGCGGTGGGCGAGCAGATCGATCGAGTGGCCGGCGCCGAGGATGGTGGCGACGTCACTCAGGAGCAGGGCGGTGTCGGTGATATCACGCGGAGGGCGCGCGGGCGGGGTCGTCCGGAGCGCGGCAGACGCGGTGTCGCGCGCGCGTTCGATCCACCACTCGTGAAAGCGATGTCCGATGGCGCGGCTGGCGGCGATGGCGCGGTCGAAGAATACCGCGCCGGTGGCCCCATCGCCTCGTCGAGTGGCACACACCGCCTTGGCGGCCTCGAGGCCGATGAGCGGATCCACGGCCCCACGCGGGCAATTCCGGACCGCGAGGGCCAGCACGCGGTCGGCCTCGTCGTGCCGGCCGAGATGGGCGAGGGCACGCGCCTTGGCACTGAGCAGTGCCGTCCGGACGGCCTTGAACTGCCGCCGCGCCAGCTCCGCATCGGCCGCATCGACAATCGCGATCACGGCCGGCCACTCGCCCTGCAGTTCGTGGAACGTGCACCGGGTCAGTTGATGGGCGAGGTCGTACCAGGAGCGGGCCGGGAGAGAATCAGCCTTGATCAAATCCTCGCAGCGGCTCAACAGCGACTGACAGTGGTCGAATCGGCCCTCCCGTAGTTCAACCTGTGCAAGCGTGTCGATTGCGCCAAGTTGGACATAGGTTAGGCCGGAAGAACCCGCCAGCACTCTCTGGATCAGCTGGCGCGCACGGCTCGGTTGACCCGTGTACAGGGAAATCAGTGCGAGAGTGGTGGCTGCGCCAACCTCGTATTTCACAAAGCCAGAGGCGGCAGCAAGCTCATAACACTGCTGAGCGACAGTCCTCGACCGAACGAGGTTGCCAGCAATTGACGCCAAGCCGGCCTCCACCAAGTCCAGCGAGCACCGGATTGCCGGAATGGCTGCCTGTGACGAACATCGGCGAGCTATTTCAAGATGCCGGTTTGCGTCCAAGCATAGGCCGCGATGCCCCTCTAAACGTGCGACGGCCAGGTACAGCGAGGTCAGGGAATGCTCATCGCCGACACGAGCTGCGAGCTGTCTGAGCTTCGTGAGATCTTTGAGAGCGTCACTGGGCGAGCCAAAATCGCTCTGCCGCACGAAGAGCGCGAAAGTAGCTGTGAACTGTACCTCGGCGGACGAGTCACAAGATAACTGAACGGCTTCCGTCAGCGCTTGGATAGAAGCGCTCACCTGCCCTGTGTCGAAGAGCGCCATGCCAAGAAGAACTTGGAGGCGAACCCGCGAGTCAGAGTCTACGTCCCATTCGGCAAGGTCCTTGAGATCCTCAACGAGTCTTGTTGTTGCTCCGGCTCTGTACATGCCCTCGGCCGAGACGACGCGGCTGTCCTTGGGCAGCGCGGTTTCGCCGGACCTGGGACCACTCGCCGAGAGGCTCAAGTCTTTTTGCCCAGTCATGTCGACACTACCTCGGAGTGTGCCGGGCACGATACCAGAATACCGGCCGTCATGGCATCAGATCAGGGCCGGGAGGCGCCACCGGGGTTGTCGGCCCCCTTGCAAGGCCCTGTCTAGTCAGCTAGGTCAATGAACGCGGGAGGCCGTGCCGGCGGCC